>CALBEV010000028.1 GCA_937891045.1 uncultured Burkholderiales bacterium
TGATAGTGCGGATCCCCGTGTGAAAGTAGGACATTGTCAGGCTATTACAGCCTCAAAAAGCCCAACTCAAAAGAGTTGGGCTTTTTGTTTTGCAGAGAGGTTTTAGATTAAATAGAACTTAGTCGTGTAAATAAATAGAACACCAAGACCAGAACGAGCAACTAAATGGCTTATTGATTCTTAAATGTGGCTTGTGAAATCACCATGGCGCCTCGTGAAGACAACTCGAGAAATAATTCTTGAAGCCAATTCTTTATTTCTTGATGTGAAAAAAAGTGATGGTGAATCAATATCAACAATGGCGAACTTAAACACCAAGCCGTGAAATCACTGACATAAACTGTTTGCAGCTCCATCAATTTAAATTTGATCAATACTTTGGCCGAATAGGTTGCGTGCATCAGGGGAGATGAGCTAAAGGCAGCAAGTTTTCGGCGACCATCGGATAAAGCCTTGCTGCAATCAGTAAAGACAGGACCGTGTCCCGGGATGATCAATTTTGGATTCAAAGATTCAATCAAATCATAGGTTTTTGCAACATTTTCAAATCCAACGCCGCCTAAAAATTCCGGAAAGATGACACCCACACCCCTCTCCCATAATGCATCAGCTGAAATCAATATGCCAAAGTGCGGTTCAAAAAAAATAAGGGAATCATTGTCATGACCTGGAGAAGAAAATACTTGCCATTCGGTGTGGCAAATCTTCAAGACTGCATCTGTCTTTAAAGACATGGTGGGTGTGAATCGAGGACAAGATTGACCTGTAGCATCGTAGGTGAGTGACGAATCAGACCAATCAAGAGCATCTTTAAATTGTGTACCTGGAACATGGATATCGAGATGATCGAAATTCGTTTGAAGCGCATGGTTGCCGCCACAATGGTCGCTGTGCAAGTGTGTGTTGATGACTGCATCAAGGGGTTGCGTGTTCAAAGAAAGCTGAAGCAGTGCCAACAACTGACTGGCATGGGTAACGTATCCCGAATCAAATAACACGGCTTGTTCCGTGTCGTGAATCAGCAGAGAATTTGAAGAGAGCCAGCCACGCTCAAAAAAATGAAAACCCGATGGCAACATGACGGTTAAAATGATGATGGCTGAGAAAACAGATGTTCTGTCTAATCATAAGTTTATATTGAAAAAAACACGTGCCTGAACCTGCAAAACTTAAAAGCAAAACTTCTGTATATGGAAGATGGTTCAAGACCATTCAAAATATTTTTTCAGGGCTACAGTCCAAAGAAGAATTGATAGAGCTGATTGAAACAGCAGAAAACGGTCAAATCATTGGGCATGAAAGTCGAGTCATGCTTGAAGGCGTCCTCAACATCAGCGACATGTGTGCTGGGGACATCATGGTGCCAGCACCTCGAATGGATATGCTCGATATAGCAATGAGCATGGATCAATTGCTTGAAAAAGTAATTCAAATCGGCCATTCTCGATACCCTGTTTATGAAAATGACAAGGACAACATTCTGGGCGTGTTGATGGCCAAGGATTTGCTCAAGTTGCAACGCGCACCTGAATTGAACATCAAAATACTTTTAAGAACAGCTGTATTTGTTCCTGAAAGTAAAAATTTGACAGATTTACTGAGAGACTTCAAGCGCAACAGAAATCACATGGCGATGGTGATTGATGAGTTTGGTCGAATTGCAGGCCTTGTGACATTTGAAGATGTATTGGAAGAAATTGTTGGTGAGATAGAGGATGAATTTGACACCGAAACCGATCAAGGCGATATATACAGCTTGGTTGACAAGAGTTTCAGGGTGGCTGGTCACACGCCAATAGAAAAAATAAACGAGGCATTCGCAATCAATCTACCAAGCCAGGTCGATGAAGAAAGTTTCGACACGATAGGCGGGTTGATTGCTCACGAAATGGGACATGTGCCGCAGAGAGGCGAATACAAAGACATGTCGGGGTTAAGGTTCGAGGTCATGCACAGTAAAGCGGGTGTTGTTAAATGGTATCGCGTCAAAAAATCAGGCGTGTAGGCGTGATTGTTAAAAAGCCAAATATCTCAATGTATGCAAAGCTTTTGAGCGAGAGTTTAGGTTGCCTTGAAGACTCATCAGGAATTTGAAGTTGCATGAAAAGATACGATTTCTAAGTTGGGCCATAGGACTAGGCCTCTTTCAGGCTGTCGCATTGAGTGCGTTATTCAATGATGCATTCTCTGCAGCCTTGCAAATCGTTGGAATGGCTTTCGCAATCAGGGTGTTGAATCAGAGCACAGCCAAATTTCAATTTGCTTGGTTGTACAGCACCTCTTGGTTGATCGGCAGTGTTTGGTGGCTGCATATTGCATTGCACGAGCACGGCAATCTGCCAGCAATCATTTCAATAGCGGCTATTCTTTTATTGTGTAGCGGGTTGGCGCTTTATTACGTGGTTGCACTGATCATCTATGCCAAATACCAAGATGTCTTGAGACCATGGCAAAAAGCATTGTTGTTGTCAGCCTGCTGGACCATGGCGGAAATGGCACGTGCTCAGTGGTTCACTGGATTTCCATGGGCGGCTGTTGGTTATGCGCAAATCAACAGTTATCTGTCCATGGCGGCGCCTTGGGTCGGTGTTTATGGGATTGGATTTGTGGCTGTCTTTTTGGCCGCGTATCTGGTCGAATTCACCCTGAAAAGGCCTCGTCGAAAAATCATTGCTGCAATGCTGGTCATGACTTTGCTGATACCAATTCATCGCCAAACCGAGCATGAAAAAACAAACGTCAGCGTGGCCTTGTTGCAAGGCAACATACCGCAGAACCTGAAATTCAACAGTGGTCGTGAACTAGCCCTGCAATGGTACAAAGAGCAAAGTTTGAATAGCCAAGCACAGATCACGGTTTTGCCAGAAACAGCACTGCCTTATTTGCAAAAAGATTTACCTGAAAATTATTGGCAAACTCTTCAGCGGAAATTTACCGGATCTCAGCAAATCGCCATCATGGGCATGCTGACGCGCAATGATGCAGGCTATGCCAACTCAGCCGTGGCAATTGGGCTTCAAACAACGCCTTCCATCTATAACAAATTCCACTTGGTGCCTTTCGGTGAATTCACGCCTTATATGTTCAAGTGGTTCACGCAAATGATGTCTTTAGGCATGACAGACTTTACGCGTGGTTCAGCCGCCGCCGCTCCCTTTGATTGGCAGCAACACAAGATTTCTGTGAATATTTGCTACGAGGATGTCTTTGGTGAAGAACTTGCCAAAAGATTTGTGCAAGGACGCGAAAATGTGCCAAGTATCTTGGTGAACATCAGCAACATCGATTGGTTTGGTGACACGGTGGTGATTCCTCAGCATTTGAATATTGCCCGCATGCGCAGTTTGGAGTTCGATCGACCCAGTATTCGTGCCACCAATTCAGGGGGTACTGCCATCATCAACGCGCAGGGTGAAATCACCCATCAGTTAAAGCCATTCACCCGAGGTGTCTTGACGGGCGAGGTGGCCAGCATCGACAAAGCGATCACGCCTTTTGCATATTGGGCAGGGCATTGGGGTTTGAAGCCCTTGTGGTTGCTGTGCTTGGCCCTGTTGGCATGGCTGATTCGACAATCTAAAAAGAATCAAAAAGCCAATCAATTGTTAGCAGCCGCAAACGTAAAATGAAAAAATGCTGACCTTCCAACAAATCATTATGCAGTTGCAAATTTACTGGGCTCAACAAGGTTGTGCCCTGCTTCAACCCATTGACATGGAAGTAGGGGCAGGCACTTCGCACACGGCGACTTTTTTACGAGCTCTTGGCCCAGAACCATGGAAGGCCGCTTATGTGCAACCCAGCCGTCGTCCTAAAGATGGCCGCTATGGCGAGAACCCCAACCGCTTGCAGCACTACTATCAATACCAAGTGGTCTTGAAACCATCTCCCAGCAACATCCTGGATTTGTATCTCGGCTCACTAGAGGCGCTGGGTTTTGATTTGAAGAAAAACGATATCCGTTTTGTGGAAGACGATTGGGAGAACCCCACCTTGGGCGCTTGGGGCCTGGGCTGGGAAGTTTGGCTCAATGGTATGGAAGTCACCCAGTTCACTTATTTCCAGCAGGTCGGCGGTATTGACTGCCAACCCATCACCGGCGAAATCACCTACGGCCTCGAACGATTGGCCATGTACTTGCAAGGCGTGGACAACGTTTACAACCTCACTTGGACTGATGGTCTGAGTTATGGCGATGTCTACAAGCAAAACGAGGTCGAGCAGTCCACCTACAACTTTGAGCACAGTGACGCTGACTTTTTGTTCACCGCGTTTGCAGCCCATGAAAAGCAAGCCCAGCATTTGATGGCGCAGCAACTGGCCTTGCCGGCTTACGAGCAAGTCCTGAAAGCGGCCCATACTTTCAACCTGTTGGACGCACGTGGCGCCATCAGCGTCACCGAACGAGCAGCCTACATTGGTCGCATCCGCAACCTGGCGCGTGCTGTGGCGCAAAGTTATTACGACAGCCGTGAGCGCTTGGGCTTTCCCATGGCACCGCGTGAATGGGTGGCCCAGATGCCCCAGAAAGCGGCTTGACCATGCGCACCGATGCCCTCTTGATTGAAGTCTTTGTTGAAGAGTTGCCGCCCAAGGCGCTGAACAAACTTGGCCATGCATTTGCCGAAGGCTTGATGGCCTGTTTGAAAGCACAAGGCTTGACCGGCGAAGACGCCGTGGTGACAGCTTATGCGTCACCACGCCGATTGGCCGCCCACATATCCCAAGTGAAAAGCGAAGCAGCTGACAAACAAGTCCAGCAAAAACTCATGCCGGTGAGTGTGGGTCTGAACGCCGAAGGACAAGCCACCCCAGCCCTGTTGAAAAAATTGCAAGGTTTGGGGCTGGGTCCTGACGCTGTGGCTCAACTCAAACGTGCACCAGATGGCAAAGCAGAGGCGCTGTTCTATGACAGCCTGGTCAAAGGTGTGCACCTCACTACCGCTGTCCAAGCCGCCTTGGATGACACCATCGCCAAGTTGCCCATTCCTAAAGTGATGAGCTACCAGTTAGAAGCCGATTGCGAATTACCTGGTTGGAGCAGTGTGAAATTTGTGCGACCTGCCCACAGCTTGGTGGTGATGCATGGCAGCCAAGTCCTGGGCGTCAAAGCCTTGGGATTGACGGCGGGTAACAGCACTCAAGGGCATCGATTTGAGGCCAGGCTGGACAAGGTGGTGTTCCAACATGCCAATGACTACGCCGAACGTTTGGTCCAGGACGGCGCGGTGATAGCCAACTGCGAAGAGCGCAGCCGCGACATGATTCGCCAGCTGCGTGCCAAGGCCAACCAATGTCATGCCGAGTTGGAAGTGGCCCATGGACTGCAAGGCTTGAGTGACACGGAGGTAGAAAACCGCTTGCTTGACAACGCCTTGGTGCAGGAAGTGACGGCCTTGGTCGAGCGCCCCAATGTCTTGGTGTGCAGTTTTGAAAAAGAGTTCCTCGACGTGCCGCAAGAATGCCTGATCCTCACGATGAAGGCGAATCAAAAGTACTTTCCGTTGCTTGATGCTTCTGGCAAATTGACCAACCAGTTTTTGGTGGTCAGCAATATTTCGCCAGATGACGCATCAGCCGTGATTGGCGGCAACGAGCGGGTGGTGCGCCCGCGTTTGGCCGATGCAAAATTTTTCTATGACCAAGACCGTAAAAAAACGCTCGCTTCGCGTGTGGAAGGTCTGGGCAAGGTGGTCTATCACAACAAGCTTGGCACCCAAGGCGAACGCACCGAGCGTGTCCGTGCCATCGCCAAAAGCTTGGCCGACCTGCTGCCCCAAGCCCAAGACCAAGGTTTCTTGCACGCTGTGGACACCGTGGCACATTTGGCCAAGACCGATTTATTGACCGACATGGTGGGTGAGTTCCCAGAATTGCAAGGCATCATGGGCGCTTACTATGCCCGCCACGATGGTTTGCCCGAAGAAGTCGCCCAAGCCATTCAAGACCATTACAAACCACGCTTTGCGGGCGATGAGTTGCCACGCAACATCATTGGCGTGGTGGTGGCCTTGGCCGACAAACTCGAAACCCTGGTGGGCATGTTTGGCATTGGCAACCTGCCTACCGGCGACCGTGATCCTTACGCATTGCGCCGCCACGCTCTCGGTGTGGTGCGGATGTTGAGCGCTGGCCAAGTGCGCCTGGATTTGAAGCAAGTCATTCAGTTGTCGGTGGCGGTATTTGGTTCGCGCATCACCGACCCAAGTGTTGCCTTGTTGGATTTCATTCACGACCGTTTGTCCGGCAGTTTGCGCGAGCAAGGCTTCAGCGCTCAAGAGGTTGAAGCCGTTTTGGCTTTGCGCCCTGGTCACTTGGATGAGGTACACCCACGCTTGGAAGCGGTGCGTCAATTCGCCGCTTTGCCTGAAAGCCAAGCCTTGGCAGCGGCCAACAAACGCATTGCCAACATCTTGAAAAAAGCACCAGAAGTGGATGCGCATGTGAACGAAGCCTTGTTGCAAGAAGACGCAGAAAAGGCCTTGTATGCCGCCATGCAAAAGATCGCCCCGCAAGCCTTGGCGCAGTTTGATGCTGGTAACTACACCGCTTCGTTACAGAGCCTGGCCGCTTTGCGTGCACCGGTGGATGCGTTTTTTGACGATGTGATGGTGAACGCCGAGGCCATGGACTTGCGCTTGAACCGCCAAGGCTTGCTCAAGAGCTTGCACCTGGCGATGAACCGCGTGGCGGATTTGTCTTGCTTGGCGGCCTGATGCCATGAACAGCAAACTCATCATCCTTGACCGTGACGGCACGATCAACCACGACAGTGACGACTATGTGAAATCACCGGACGAGTGGAAAGCCTTGCCCGGTGCCATAGATGCCATCGCCCGCTTGAACCATGCGGGATGGCACACGGTGATTGCCACCAACCAGTCGGGCTTGGGGCGTGGTTTGTTTGACGTGGCCACTCTGAACCAGATCCACGACAAACTGAACAAGGTTTTGGCCAAAGCCGGCGGACGCGTGGATGCGATTTTTTACTGCCCGCACACCCCCGATGACCATTGCCAATGCAGCAAACCCCTGTCGGGTTTGTTCGAGCAAATTGGCGACCGATTTGGTGTGGATTTGCCTGACGTGCATGCGGTGGGGGACACCTTGCGGGATGCACAAGCGGCGGCAGCTGTCGGTTGCCAAACCCATTTGGTGCGCACTGGCAAAAGCGAGGGTTTGATCGACAATGCATTGCCCGAACATTTCCCAGCAGGCACCCATGTGCATGCCGATTTGAATGCCTTTGCCGATTGGCTGCTCAACACCGAAACCTCTGCGGGTGTGCACTGATGGCTGCATTGCGGTCGGTGTTGCATTTGTTGTGGATGCTGGTCACCGTGGTGCCCGTGGCCATTTATTTGCTCACGGCAGCTTTGCTCGGCGTGAAGGGTCATCGTCTATACCGCATGGCCCGGTTTTGGTTGTGGCTGTCCATCGCTGGGGCCAAACATATTTTGGGCATCCGCTATGTCGTCGAAGGCGAAGAACATTTGCCCACCGAGAACAAGCCCGCGGTCTTGTTGGTCAAGCACCAGTCCACCTATGAAACTTTTTTGATGCCGGTCATCATGCCGCGCGACCTGGCCTATGTGTTCAAAAAAGAATTGCTTTATGTGCCGTTTTTTGGTTGGGCGATTGGTCGCTTGGACATGATCCACATCGACCGCAGCCTGCGCAAGCAAGCCTTTCACAAAGTGGCGCAGCAAGGTCGTGATTTGTTGCAGCGTGGTGTTTGGGTCATCATGTTCCCAGAAGGCACCCGGATTCCTCGCGGTCAAGCCGGTCAGTACAAATCAGGCGGTACACGCTTGGCCATCGACGCTGGTGTGCCGGTGGTGCCGATCGCGGTCAATGCAGCTGTGTGTTGGCCTCGCAAAGCCTTTGTCAAACATCCTGGGGTGGTTACTGTGTCCATTGGCCCGCCGATTGAAAGCTTGGGTCGTGAGCCTGAAGAATTGATGCAGCAAGTCGAGCAATGGATCGAAACCGAGATGCACCGCTTGGACCCCGATGCTTACCGCGCAGGGTCCAGATGAAAGGCTTTGTGCAACTCGCCTTGGATTGGCTCGACCCCAAACCCACGAGCTTGCCCCCACTGGCGTTGGAGGACCACAAACCGGTTCTGCCTTTGTCGGAGGTGATGACTGCGGCGCATTTTGAGCATCCCCGTGCCAACCGTTCTATTCATTTGGGCGACAGCTCCGTGACTTACTGTTTAAAACGCGGCAAGCGCAGCACGATCGGCATGTCGGTTGGCCCCGATGGCTTGGATGTGCGGGCGCCGCGCTGGGTCAGTGTTGGCGCGGTCGAGGCCGTGTTGCTGGAAAAGGCCGAATGGATTGTGCGCAAGTTGCAAGAGATGCAAGAGCGCCAACAGCAAATGCAGTCCACCATCATCCAATGGCGCGATGGTGCGGTGTTGCCCTTCTTGGGCGCTGATGTGGTGTTGCGTTTCGATGCCAGCCATGCATTCAGCAACCGAGGTGCGGCCTTGCGCATGGATACCGATGCGCAAACCGGTTTGACACAAGCAGTGTTGCATGTCGCAGTGGCGCAGACGGCCAGTCAGCCGCAAATCCGCGATGCGGTGCAGGCTTGGTTGATGCTTCAAGCCAAAGAAAACTTCACGCAACGCCTGAACCAGTTTGCGCCCAGTTTGGGTGTGACGTGGAAAAAACTCTCGCTCAGCAATGCCAACACCCGCTGGGGCACAGCCAGTGCCGATGGTTCCATACGCTTGAACTGGCGCTTGATTCATTTCAAGCAAGACATCATCGACTATGTGGTGGTGCACGAGTTGAGCCATTTGCGGGTGATGAACCACAGTCCGCTGTTTTGGGACACGGTGCGCACCGTCGTGCCCGACTATGCAAAGCGTCGTGCGCAACTCAAGGACGAATTGTTGCCACGCTGGGCTTGAAGCTGTAGACCCCATCAGGCCGAAGCTGCCTGGTCAGGTCGCCCGCAAACCACAAGCAATGCAAATGCGCCAAGGACTCACCCAGGGCGAAAGTGATTTGGTGCGCGTCCATCTCGCGTTTGAACAACACCGGCAGCACATCATTGGCGGTCAAGCCCGTCGGTGGACACGCGCTCATGATGTCCTCCAGCCGTTCAGCATGGTGGTGTTTGAGTTGGGTGATGCGTTGATGCAATCCAGTGAAGGGCTTGCCATGCGATGGCAAGACCAAGCAATCAGCGGGCAGGTGGGCGAACTTGTTCAATGATTCCAAAAACATTTGCAAGGGATTGGCTTCAGGCTCGTTGTCGTACACGCTGATGTTGCTGGAGATGCGCGGCAAGACCATGTCGCCACTGATCAAGGTGTTGATCGATGGGCAGTGCAAGGCGATGTGCTCTGGCGCGTGGCCATAGCCACTGATGCAGTGCCAAGTCCTGCCGCCAATGTGCAACTTCAAGCCGTCGTACAAGCGCACAAATTGGCGAGGCAAAGCTGGCACCATGTGGCCGAATTGCAAGGTGCGGTCTCGCAGTGCGTCATGTACTGATTCATCTTCCAGGCCATGCGACTTGAAAAACCCAATGGCTTGTTGGCCGTCGTGCGTGGGCATGATGGCGATCAAATTTTTAGCGGTGTGGTAGTCGGTGGCACTGATCCACAAAGGCACTTGCCAATGGGCGCAGAGCCAATGGGCCAAGCCCAGGTGATCAGGGTGCATGTGGGTGACCACCACGCGCAATACGGGCAAGCCTTGCAAACTGCTGGCGAACACCTCGGCCCACTGACTTCGGGCTTGCGGGTTGTCCAAACAGCAATCGACAATGGTCCAGCCCTCAACGCCATCAATGCGGTCCTTCAGCAACCACAGGTTGATGTGGTCCAAGGCAAAGGGCAGGGCCATGCGGATCCAGTGCACCTCTTCGGCAACTTCCACGGCTTGACCTACCGGGACTAGGGTATTCCCTAGGGGGTAGTGCAGTTCTTGTTCGAGGAGGTTCATGGACATGATTTTGCTTGATAATTAACGTTTACGTAAACGTCAACTTGACTACACTGTCCACATGGCGACCCAATTCACGATCCGCGACCTCGCCAAAGAGTTCGATCTCACCACCCGGGCTATCCGTTTTTACGAGGACATGGGCCTGCTGCGCCCGGAGCGCCATGGGCCCGGTGGGCGCAACCGGATCTACAGTGCGCGTGAACGGGCCAGGTTGCGCCTGACCTTGCGAGCCAAGCGATTGGGCTTGTCTTTGACCGAGGCCAAGGACATCATCGACATGTATGACAGCCCACGTGACACCGTGCCGCAGTTGCAAAAATTCATCACGGTGCTCACCGAACATCGCAAGCAATTGGAATTGCAAATGCAAGAAATCCAAGCCAATTTAGACGAAGTGAAACAACACGAACGCGAGGCCAGGCAACTGATGGTCAAGCACGTTCAGAGAAAAGATTGATACATGAGCAACAATTTGACAGCCTTGTTTGAAAACAACCGGTCTTGGGCGCAGCGGATGGTTCAAGAGCGACCCGGATTTTTTGAGAAATTAGCCCGTCAGCAATCGCCCAAATATTTATGGATTGGTTGCTCGGACAGTCGCGTACCGGCCAACGAAATCATTGGCTTGGACCCTGGCGAGGTGTTTGTCCATCGCAATGTGGCAAATGTGGTGGTGCACTCGGATTTGAATGCCTTGTCGGTCATTCAATACGCCGTCGACGCTCTCAAGGTTGAGCACATCATGGTGGTGGGGCATTACGGCTGTGGTGGTGTGTTGGCTGCGGCACGTGGCACCCGCATTGGCTTGGCCGACAACTGGTTGCGCCATGTGTCTGATGTGCATTTGCGGCATCGCCAACGGTTGAACCATTTGCCTCAGCTCGAGATGGAAGCCGTGCTGTGCGAGATGAACGTGATTGAACAAGTGGGTAACGTGGCTTTGTCCAATGTGATGCAAGACGCTTGGTCACGCGGTCAAAAAATCAGCGTGCACGGCTGGGTTTATGGCTTGAACGATGGCCTGGTGAAAGACTTGAATGTGACCATGAGCCATTCTGACGAAGTGGTGAATGTGTTTCGCGCCGCCTTCAAACGCTATCCACGCGGCACTTGAACAAGGTCTGAACCATGTTCCCTCAACGACTTGATTCCACCGTGGCCTATGGCATTGCCAAAGCCATGATGGACGGGTTCAACCGCCACTACGAGTTGTTCCGAAGAGAGTCAGCTCAGGCCAAACAACGCTTTGAACAGCAAGACTGGCATGGTCAACAGCGTGCGCAACGAGAGCGCATTGAGTTTTATGACTTGCGTGTCAAGGAGTGCTCAGCTCGCTTGGAAACCGAGTTTCAAGCGGAAAACCAACCGATGGAAATTTGGCAGCAGGTCAAGCTCCACTACATCGGTTTGCTGGTGGATCACTTTCAACCCGAGTTGGCTGAAACATTTTTCAACTCGGTCACCACCAAAATTTTGGATCGCAGTTACTTTCAAAACGACTTTATTTTTGTGCGGCCCGCGGTCAGCACCGAGTACATCGAAAACGATGAAGCCGATGCCCAGCCTACCTACAAAGCTTGGTACCCCGCAGGACAAGACCTGCACATGGTCATCGTCAAGATGATTCAGCACTTCAAATTGGACTGCCCGTTTGAGAACTTGGAGCGTGATGCAGCTGACGTGCTGCGCAACGTGCAAGGTCGCCTGGAAAACACCAAACTGCGAGCGAATTTCCAAGTGCAGGTGTTGTCCAACTTGTTTTTCAGAAACAAGGGTGCCTATATCGTTGGCAAGGTGATCAATGGTTTTCAAGAAATTCCTTTCGCGTTGCCACTCTTGCACAGCCCAAAAGGTCGGTTGGTGATTGACGCCGCTTTGTTTGGCGAAGACGACATGCTGATGCTGTTCAGCTTTGCCCGTGCGTACTTCTTGGTGGACATGGACATTCCGTCGGCTTATGTGCAGTTTCTGCGCAGCATGATGCCGCGCAAGCCACGAGCGGAAATCTACAACGCTCTTGGATTGGCCAAGCAAGGAAAAACCTTGTTCTACCGGGACTTGCTCTACCACCAACGCCACAGCACCGACAAATTTCGCATTGCGCCTGGCATCAAAGGCATGGTGATGTTGGTGTTTGATCAACCTTCGTTTCCTTATGTGTTCAAGGTCATCAAAGACTTTTACCCGCCGCAAAAAGACACGACCCGCGAGCAAATACAGGGCAAGTACTTGTTGGTGAAGCAGCACGACCGGGTGGGTCGCATGGCCGACACCTTGGAGTACAGCAATGTGGCGTTTCCACGTGAGCGCTTTGAAGACGAGCTGATTGCTGAGATTCAAAAATTTGCACCCAGTCAAATTGAAATCAGCGTCCATCCTGATACGGGTCGACAAGAAGTTGTCATAAAGCACGCCTATATAGAGCGACGCATGATCCCATTGAACATCTATTTGCAAGAAGCCTTTGATGCGGGCTTGGACAACCCAAGAGCACAAAGCCAAATGGAGCGGGCCGTGCTGGAGTACGGCAACGCCATCAAAGACTTGGTGGCGGCCAATATTTTTCCGGGCGACATGCTGTGGAAAAACTTTGGTGTGACGCGTCATGGCAAAGTGGTGTTTTATGACTATGACGAGATCGAGTACATCACCGACTGCAATTTCCGCAAGGTGCCCGCACCCCGCAACGAAGAAGACGAAATGTCGGGCGAGATTTGGTACCACGTGGGGCCGCGCGACGTATTTCCTGAGACATTTGGCCCCTTCCTACTGGGCAATCCAGCTGTGCGATCAGTCTTCATGAAGCACCACAGCGACTTGCTGGACGCAAGTTTCTGGCAAGGTCACAAAGAGAAAATCAGCCAAGGACATGTCCACGATGTGTTCCCCTATGAGGCTGATAAACGCTTTGCCGTTCAACGCCTTACCTATTCCCCCGATTGATAAAGGAGACAGAGATGTCAGATGCCATCGTGATCGTCAGTGCCGCCCGGACCCCCATGGGCAGTTTTCAAGGTGATTTTTCCGCGCTTGCCGCGCACGACTTGGGCGGTGCTGCCATTGCCGCTGCTGTGCAGCGTGCTGGCTTGTCACCTGATGCCATCACCGAGGTGTTGTTTGGCAATTGTTTGATGGCTGGTCAAGGCCAGGCGCCTGCGCGTCAGGCGGCGTTCAAAGGTGGTTTGCCCAAAAGCGCCGGTGCCGTCACCTTGTCCAAGATGTGCGGCTCCGGCATGCGTGCCGCCATGCTTGCGCACGACATCCTGGCTTCGGGCACGCAAGAGGTGTTGATTGCAGGCGGCATGGAAAGCATGACCAACGCGCCTTATCTGATGCTCAAAGGCCGCGGCGGTTACCGCATGGGCCATGACAAAATTTACGATCACATGATGCTTGATGGTTTGGAAGATGCCTACGAAGCGGGTCGTTCGATGGGTACTTTTGGCGAAGACTGCGCTGCCAAATACAACTTCACCCGCGAAGCCCAAGACAAGTTCGCCATGGCCAGCGTAGAGCGTGCCAAGGCAGCTACTGCATCAGGCGCCTTTGCCGCTGAAATCACGCCCGTCACCGTCAAAGAACGTGCGGGCGACCGCGTGGTCAGCATCGACGAAGGTCCTGGCAAGGTCAAGCTCGACAAAGTCACCAGTTTGCGCCCCGCCTTCAAAAAAGACGGCACCATCACAGCGGCTTCAAGCTCCTCCATCAATGACGGTGCGGCTGCCTTGGTGATGATGCGTGAAAGCACAGCCAAGAAATTAGGCTGTACCCCCTTGGCACGCATTGTGAGCCACGCCACTTTTGCACAAGAGCCCGAGTGGTTCACCACGGCACCTGTGGGCGCCACCCAGCAGGCTTTGGCCCGGGCGGGTTGGAAAGTTGGTGATGTGGATTTGTGGGAAGTCAACGAAGCCTTCGCTGTTGTGCCCATGGCCTTGATGCACGAACTCAAAGTGCCCCACGAGATCGTCAACATCAATGGCGGTGCTTGTGCCTTGGGTCACCCCATCGGCGCGTCGGGTGCCCGCATCATCGTCACCCTGATGCATGCCTTGAAAGCCAAGGGGTTGAAAAAAGGCCTGGCCACATTGTGTATTGGTGGCGGCGAAGGCACCGCCATGGCCATTGAAATGATCTAAGCCCATGAGTGTTCTGGCCAGTCAACTTTCCACCCGCTCAGCTGCTTTTCAGGCCAACGCTTTGGCCATGAAGGCCATGGTTGAAGACCTGCGTTTACAAATCCAGGCCAGTGCGCTGGGCGGCGGAGAGGCGGCCCGCGCCAAACAACTCGCACGCGGCAAATTGCCGCCGCGTGAAAGGGTGGCTTTGTTGCTCGACCCGGGCACCCCATTCTTAGAGTTCAGCCCATTGGCGGCGCACGGCATGTACAACGGCGACGCGCCTTGTGCAGGTGTCATCGCGGGCATTGGCCGCGTCAGTGGGGTCGATTGCGTCATTGTTTGCAATGACGCGACAGTCAAGGGCGGCACTTACTACCCGATGACGGTGAAAAAACATTTGCGGGCGCAAGAAATTGCGCAGCAAAACCAGTTGCCATGCATCTACTTGGTGGACTCTGGCGGGGCCAACCTGCCCAACCAAGACGATGTGTTTCCCGACAAAGAACACTTTGGCCGCATCTTCTACAACCAGGCCAACATGAGCGCCCAGGGCATTGCCCAAATCGCAGTGGTCATGGGCAGCTGCACGGCGGGCGGTGCTTATGTGCCTGCCATGAGCGATGAAACCATCATCGTGAAAAACCAAGGCACCATCTTCTTGGGCGGACCACCTTTGGTGAAAGCTGCGATTGGTGAAGTTGTGTCCGCCGAAGACCTGGGCGGCGGCGATGTGCACACCCGTTTGTCGGGCGTGGCCGACCATTTGGCCGACAACGATGCCCACGCGATTGCCTTGGCCCGCGAGGCTGTGTCGCGCTTGAATCGACGCAAACACATTCAACTGGCGGTGCAAGAAGCCCGTGCGCCGCTTTTCGACGTGCAAGAGTTGCATGGCGTGATTCCCACCGACACCCGCAAGCCCTATGACGTGCGTGAAATCATTGCGCGGGTGGTGGACGGCTCTGAGCTGCATGAATTCAAACCACGTTTTGGCAGCACCTTGGTGTGCGGCTTCGCCCATGTCGAGGGCATGCCGGTGGGCATCATTGCCAACAACGGCGTGCTGTTTTCCGAGTCGGCTCAAAAAGGAGCGCACTTCATCGAGTTGTGCTGCCAACGCAAAATCCCCTTGGTGTTTTTGCAAAACATCACCGGCTTCATGGTGGGTCGCAAGTATGAAAACGAGGGCATTGCTCGGCATGGCGCCAAGATGGTGACGGCAGTGGCCAGTGCCCAAGTGCCCAAATTCACCTTCATCATTGGCGGCAGTTATGGCGCGGGCAACTACGGCATGTGTGGCCGCGCTTTCAATCCGCGGTTTTTGTGGATGTGGCCCAACGCCCGTATTTGCGTCATGGGCGGCGAGCAAGCCGCCAGTGTTTTGGCCACGGTGCGCCGTGATGGCATCGAAGCCAAAGGCGGCACCTGGACTGCTGAGGAAGAAGCCCAATTCAAGCAACCTTTGCTCGATCAATTCGCCCACCAATCCCATCCGTATTACGCCAGCGCCCGTTTGTGGGACGACGGCGTGATCGATCCTGCCGACACCCGCCGGGTGCTGGCGCTGGCGCTGTCAGCCTCCTTGAATGCGCCGATTCCCGACACCCGATTCGGTGTCTTCCGTATGTAAATGGAGTCAAGTCACCATGAACCACATCTACCACTTACCCGAACACCAAACCCTGCGCGACCAAATGCAGCGCTTCCTTGAGCGTGAGGTGGAGCCCTATGGCCTGGAATGGGAAAAGAGCGGCAAGGTGCCGCGCGAGGTGTTGAAAAAAATGGGCGATGCCGGCTTTTTTGGCCTGATGTTTGAGAGTGAATATGGCGGTGCTGAAGCTGATGCCCTGACCAATGTGGTGTTTGCCGAGGCCTTGTCGCAATCCACGTTTGCCGGTTTTATCGTCAGCGTGCTGGTGCACACCGACATGGCCAGCCCGCATTTGCACCATGCGGGCACCAAGGCGCAAAAAGCCAAGTACATGCCCAGCATCATTGCAGGCGACACCATTTGTGCGGTTGCCATGACCGAACCCGGCGCGGGCTCTGACTTGGCTGGCATGCGCAGCACCGCTAAAAAAGACGGTGACCACTGGGTGCTCAACGGCACCAAGATTTTCATCACCAATGGCGTGCATGCCAACTTGTATTTCGTAGCCGCCAAGACCGGCCCCGGCAAACACCAGATGTCGATGTTCATTGTTGAAAAAGGCACGCCTGGTTTCAGCGTTGGCCGCTCTTTGGACAAAACCGGTTGGTTGTGTTCAGACACGGCCGAACTGGTGTTGGACAACGTGCGCTTGGGGCCTGAGGCTTTGCTGGGCGAGCAAGACAAAGGTTTTTACGCCTTGATGAAAAACCTGCAAACCGAACGCATCGCTTTGGCCGCCATGGCGGTCGGGCATTGTCAACAAGCCATCGCGCTGACCCTGGACTATGTGCGGCAACGCCAGGCCTTCGGGAAATCATTGTGGGAGATGCAGCATATTCGCCAACGCATCGCCATGCTGGATGCCAAAACCCGCGCCGCCCGCGAGTTCATGTACCACTGCGCTTGGTCGGTCACGCAAGACCACGACATCGTGCAAGAAGTGTCGATGCTGAAGTCGCTGACCGGTGAATTGGTGAACGAAGTGGTGGGCGGCTGCTTGCAGTTTTGGGGTGGCATGGGCTATATGCGCGAAGCGCCGATCGAGCGCTTGTGGCGGGACGCCCGTGTGCTGGCCATTGGCGGCGGTGCCACGGAGGTCATGTTGGAAGAAGTGGCCAAGCGATACTGAACATGTTCAGCAAAATCCTGATTGCCAACCGGGGCGAAATTGCCTGCCGTGTTACTGCCACCTCCAAACGGCTGGGTGTGCGCACGGTGGCCGTTTATTCAGATGCGGATGCACAAGCCGCCCATGTGCAGGCCTGTGATGAAGCCGTGCACATTGGCGGCAACGCGCCGCAAGACAGCTATTTGCAATGGCAACGCATCTTGGAAGCTGCGTTGAAAACCGGCGCGCAAGCGATTCACCCGGGCTATGGGTTTTTGAGTGAGAACGCCGACTTCGCCAATGCCTGCGCTCAAGCCGGTCTGGTGTTCATTGGCCCCTCATCTGCGTCAATTCAAGCGATGGGGCTGAAGGCGGCCTCCAAACAACTGATGGAAAAAGCCGGTGTGCCCTTGGTGCCCGGCTACCACGGTGCCGACCAAGACCCCGCCATGCTGGCGCAAGAAGCGCAACGCATTGGCTTTCCGGTGCTGATCAAAGCCAGTGCTGGCGGTGGCGGCAAAGGCATGCGCATCGTGCACCAGGCTGCTGATTTCACCGAAGCCTTGGCCTCTTGCCAACGCGAAGCCCGCAACAGCTTTGGTGACGAAGCGGTGCTGATTGAAAAATATGTGCAGCGACCCCGCCATATCGAAATTCAAGTTTTTGGTGACCGCCAAGGCCATTTGATCCATTTGCACGAGCGCGATTGCTCGGTGCAACGTCGGCACCAGAAAGTACTGGAAGAGTCCCCAGCCCCGGGCTTGAGTGACGAACTGCGCGAGCGCATGGGTGCGGCGGCTGTGGCTGCGGCCAAAGCGGTCAACTATGTGGGTGCAGGTACCGTGGAGTTCATCGTCGAGCAGTCTGATCGCGGCATGGATTTTTTCTTCATGGAAATGAACACCCGCTTGCAAGTTGAGCATCCAGTCACTGAAGCGGTGACAGGATTGGACTTGGTGGAGTGGCAATTGCGTATCGCGGCGGGTGAGCCCTTGCCGCTGACGCAAGACCAAGTGAAAGTGCAAGGTCACGCGATTGAAGCGCGTATTTGCGCAGAGTCGCCTGACAACGATTTCTTGCCGGCCACGGGTCACTTGACTGTTTTGCGCAGTGCTGCAGCGCAATGTTTCAGCATCGGTGATGTGCGTTTGGACAGCGGCGTGCGCGAGGGCGACGACATCAGTCCGCATTACGACTCCATGATCGCCAAGCTGATCGTGCACGGCGAGAACCGCGCCCAAGCCTTGACCCGCTTGGACCAAGCCTTGGCGCAGTTGCACATCGTCGGCGTGGCCAACAACGTGGCCTTTGTGCGCCAGGTGTTGCGGTCCAAGTCCTTCGCACAGGCCCAACTCGACACTGCTTTGATCGAGCGCGAGAAGGCCGTTCTTTTCAATCAGCAAAGTTTGCCGACTGCCTTGTTGTTGGCGGCTTCTGTTGCGGCCTTGTTGAAGGCTGAGCAAACATTCGCACATGGTTGGCAAGATCCTTGGTCACGCTGCGACAGCTGGTGCCTTCAAGGACTCAACACGCGTCGCTTTGACTTTCAGCATGGCGAAGACAAGCAACAAGCGGTGCTGACCACGCAAAGCCATGGCCCATCCAGATTGGAGATCAATGGACAAATCCACAGCTTGACTGTTGAATGGCATGGCAATGCGTGTCAGTTGCAATGGGGCTCACAGCGTTGGCAAGCGCATGTTTATCGCGCCGAAGACAGCTTCCATGTGTTTGCCGATGCAGGCAGTGGTTGTTTGTTGTGGCAGAACCCTTTGGCCCATGTGGTGCAAAACGCGGCAGCGGGCGGCAATTTGTCCGCGCCCATGCCTGGCAAGTTGCTGTCATTTGCGGTCAAGGTGGGCGACCACGTGACGGCAGGGCAAGCTTTGGCCGTGATGGAAGCCATGAAGATGGAGCACACCGTGGCATCCCCTGCCGCCGGAACCGTGGCGGAGTTGTTGTTTGTGCCCGGCGATCAAGTGACCGAAGGTGCGCCCTTGCTGCGTTTGGAAGTGGCCGCCGCATGATGACGCCATGGCCCAGTTTGCACCAACGCTGGCAACAGGTGCGAGCTGGTGCCGCTAACGAGCCTTGCGTATCGCCGTGCATGTCGGTCTGCATCATGAAAACCGACGCTGACGAGTGCTGGGGCTGTCTGCGCAGCTTGGAAGAGATTGCGAACTGGTCGGTGTATTCGCCAACCGAGCAACACATCGTGTGGCAACGCATTGGCGCACAGATTGATCAACACAGCGCTGGGGTTTGAACATGCACCAACTCACTTTTTATGTGGACTTCATCAGCCCCTACGCCTACTTGGCGTTTCATGCTTTGCCCCGCGCCTTGGAAGGGCTGAGCTACCAAGTGCGTTACCAACCCATTTTGTTTGGCGCGGTGTTGCAGCACCATGGCCAATTAGGCCCTGCTGAAATTCCCGCCAAACGTCTGTGGACCTACCGCCAGGTGCTGTGGTTGGCGCAGCAGCAAGGCTGTCCCTTGCGCATGCCAGCCAGTCATCCCTTCAACCCCCTGGGGCTGTTGCGTTTGGCCACTGCTTGCGATGAACACGGTCAACCCAATCGATTTGTCTGCCAGCAGTTGTTTGAACACGTCTGGAGCGAAGGCTTAGAAGCCTCCGACCCGCAACGTCTAGCCGCCTTGCAAGCGCGTTTGGCCCCATCGCGCGACCCGAATTCTGACTTGGTGAAAACGCAGCTGCGCGAAGCCACACAAGCAGCGATTGAGGCGGGGGTGTTTGGCGTGCCCAGCATCACAGTGGATGACAAATTGTTTTGGGGCCAAGATGCTTTGCCGATACTGCGCGATTACTTGCAAGGCGGTGAATGGTTCAAAGCTGGCCATTGGAATGAATGCTCGGATTTGCCCAAAACCTTGGAGCGCAAGCGGCCTTAATTCGCATCGTGAAATGCCGGATTCGGGTTTGCCCTTGGATTGTCAGCAAAGGTTCAGTTTAGAGTCAGTCGCCGGCAAGCACAGGCCTAGAGAATGCCGCCAGACCCCCCATCAGGCGGGCATCACCAGGAGACCCCCATGGCCATCGTGCATGAAGACCGACCAATGTCGTCGCAAGAGAAAAAAGTGATTTTTGCATCCTCACTCGGCACCGTGTTTGAGTGGTATGACTTCTATCTGTACGGCTCATTGGCCGCCATCATCGCCAAGCAATTCTTCAGCGGTTTGGACGCAGGTTCTGCTTTCATTTTTGCGCTCCTGGCCTTTGCTGCTGGTTTCATCGTGCGTCCGTTTGGGGCCATCTTCTTTGGCCGCTTGGGCGACATGATTGGTCGCAAATACACCTTCTTGGTGACCATCCTGATCATGGGCTTGTCCACTTTCATTGTGGGCATCTTGCCTTCCTACGCCAGCATTGGTGTGGCTGCGCCAGTCATCTTGATCGGCTTGCGCTTGCTGCAAGGATTGGCGATGGGTGGGGAATACGGTGGTGCCGCCACCTATGTAGCCGAACACGCGCCGCATGGCAAGCGTGGTGCTTACACCGCCTGGATTCAAACCACGGCCACGCTGGGCTTGTTCATGTCACTGTTGGTGATTTTGGGTACCCGCACCGCATTGGGTGAAGAAGCCTTCGAAGCCTGGGGCTGGCGCATTCCTTTCTTGCTGTCCATCGTGTTGCTTGGTGTGTCTGTCTACATCCGCTTGTCGATGAGCGAGTCTCCCGCTTTCGTGAAAATGAAAGCCGAAGGAAAAACCTCCAAGTCACCATTGACTGAATCCTTTGGCCAATGGAAAAACCTGAAAATCGTGATCTTGGCCTTGATTGGCCTGACCGCTGGCCAAGCCGTGGTTTGGTACACCGGACAGTTCTATGCGCTGTTCTTCTTGACCCAGGCCCTGAAAGTCGATGGTGCGACCGCCAACTTGTTTGTGGCGGCCTCTTTGATCATTGGCACACCTTTCTTCATCATCTTCGGCGCCCTGTCTGACAAGGTGGGCCGCAAGCCCATCATCATGTTGGGTTGTTTGCTGGCGGTGCTCACCTACTTCCCCGTTTTTGAGCAACTCACCAAGGCGGCCAATCCTGACTTGCATGCAGCCCAGCAAGCCAACAAAGTGGTGGTGGTGGCTGATCCGGCTGAATGTTCTTTCCAGTTCAACCCCACGGGCACGGTCAAGTTCACCTCATCCTGTGACATCGCCAAGCAAAAGTTAGCCGCCAGTTCAGTGAGTTACTCGAATGAAATCGCACCTGCAGGCACACCTGCAGTCATCAAAGTTGGCGACACCGTCATCTCCACCATCGTCACACCAGACGATGTGGCCGCCGCCAAAGCAGTGGCCGAGCAAAAACTCAATGAGTTGAAAGCTGCCGTGCCCGTGGACGCCAAAGCGGTGAAGAAAGCCGAAGACGCCATGAAAAACTTGTCGGATGAAAAGAAAAGCCGCGATGCTGTGATTTCTGCCAACTTGAGTGCCACACTCAAAGCGGCTGGTTATCCCGTCAAAGCCGACCCGGCCAAGATCAATTTGGTGGTGGTGACCTTGATCCTCACGTATTTGGTGATCTTGGTGACCATGGTTTACGGCCCGATCGCTGCCATGCTGGTTGAAATGTTCCCCACCCGCATTCGCTACACCTCCATGTCTTTGCCTTATCACATCGGCAATGGCTGGTTTGGTGGCTTGCTCCCCACCATGGCCTTTGCCATCGTGGCGCAAACCGGCAACATGTACAACGGCTTGTGGTATCCCATCATCATCGCTGGCGCCACATTCGTGATTGGCACCTTGTTCATCACTGAAACCAAAGACGTGGACATCTACGCAGACGATTGAACAAGCTTGAACTTCGTGTAAGCCCTCCCCCAGCGGAGGGCTTTTTTTGCCTACAATCGCCCACCTTTCGGAGACTGCCATCGACATCCTCCTGCAACAAATCATCAACGGCTTGGTGTTGGGCAGCATGTATGCCTTGCTGGCGCTGGGTTACACCATGGTGTACGGCATCATCAACCTGATCAATTTTGCGCATGGTGAGGTGCTGATGGTGGGCGCCTTGGTCAGTTGGACAACGATCAGCATCTTGCAAGACATAGCCCCTTGGTTGCCGGGCTGGGTCATGTTGATCATGGCCTTGTTGGTGGCTTGTGTTGCGGCGGCGGTGTTGAACTTTGCCATCGAAAAAATCGCTTACCGACCGTTGCGCAACGCACCCAAGTTGGCGCCGCTCATCACCGCCATTGGCGTGTCTATCTTGTTGCAAACCTTGGCCATGGTGATTTGGAAACCCAATCACAAGGCTTACCCCACGTTGTTGCCCAGCGAGCCGTTGGCCCTTGGTGGTGCGGTCATCACGCCAACCCAGGTGATGATTTTGGGGGTGACCGCCGTGGCCTTGGCGGTGTTGATGTGGGTGGTGCACCGCACGCGTTTGGGTCGTGCGATGCGGGCTACCGCTGAGAACCCGAGCGTGGCCACACTCATGGGCGTCAAACCCGATACCGTTATCTCAGCCACCTTCATCATGGGTGCGGTGTTGGCCGCCTTGGCAGGCGTGATGTGGGCCTCGAACTACGGCACAGTGCAGCACGGCATGGGTTTCTTGCCAGGGTTGAAGGCATTCACCGCCGCTGTGTTTGGCGGCATTGGCAACTTGGCTGGTGCGGTGGTGGGTGGATTGCTGCTGGGCTTGATCGAGGCGATTGCCTCCGGCTACATCGGCGAGCTGACTGGCGGTGTGTTGGGCAGCCACTATGCCGATATATTTGCGTTTGTGGTGTTGATTCTGATACTGACCTTGCGTCCTTCTGGCTTGTTGGGTGAACGGGTGGCAGACCGGGCATGAACATGAAGCCAACCAGCCTTCTTCATTACCTTTTGTGGGCTGTGGCTTTGCTGTTGCTGCCCTTGCTGTTGCAACCTCTGGGCAACGCTTGGGTGCGCATTGCCGATATGGCGTTGCTGTATGTCTTGTTGGCGCTGGGCTTGAATATTGTGGTGGGCTATGCGGGCTTGCTCGATTTGGGTTTTGTGGCGTTCTTTGCGGTGGGTGCCTACATGTTTGGCTTGTTGGCCTCGCCGCACTTGACGGATACGTTCCCAGCGATGGCCGCCATGTTCCCAAACGGCTTGCACCTGCCCTTGTGGGCTGTGGTGCCCATCGGTGCGGGCTTGGCGGGTTTGTTCGGGGTGTTGTTGGGGGCGCCCACCTTGAAGTTGCGCGGCGACTATTTGGCCATTGTCACCCTGGGCTTTGGTGAAATCATCCGAGTCTTCTTGAACAACTTGGACAACCCGGTGAACATCACCAACGGGCCCAAAGGCTTGGGCCAAATTGATCCGCTGACTGTGTTTGGCCACCCGTTGTCGCAAAAACTAGACCTGGGCTTCATTCAATTACCCAGTGTCACGCAGTATTACTACCTTTTCTTGGCACTGGTGTTGATCAGCACATTGATTTGTTATCGGCTGCAAACCTCTCGGGTAGGACGGGCTTGGATGGCGATTCGTGAAGATGAGATTGCGGCCAAAGCCATGGGCATCAACACGCGCAACTTGAAACTGTTGGCGTTTGGCATGGGGGCCACTTTTGGTGGTGTGGCCGGTGTGTTGTTTGCCTCCTTCCAAGGCTTTGTCTCGCCCGAGTCGTTCAGCCTGATGGAGTCGGTCATGATCGTGGCCATGGTGGTCTTGGGTGGCTTGGGCCATTTGCCTGGCGTCATTTTGGGTGCTGTGTTGTTGTCTGCTTTGCCGGAAGTGTTGCGTCACGTGGCCGGACCTTTGCAAGAGATGACGGACGGGCGTTTGGATGCAGGCATCTTGCGCCAGTTGTTGATTGCGTTGGCCATGATTCTGATCATGCTGTGGCGTCCGCGTGGTTTGTGGCCAAGCCCTGATCATGGCAAGGCCTTGCCCACCAAGGAGGCCGCATGAGCCCCCCGGTGTTGCAAGTCCAAGGCATCTCCAAACGTTTCGGTGGATTGCAAGCCTTGAGCGATGTGGGCATGACGATTCAACCCGGGCAGGTGTATGGGCTGATTGGTCCCAATGGGGCTGGCAAAACCACGTTCTTCAACGTCATCACGGGCTTGTACGCACCCGACAGTGGCAGCTTCAAGTTGGCGGGGCAGTCCTATCAGCCCAGCTCGGTCCACGAAGTGGCCGCAGCGGGGATTGCCCGCACCTTTCAAAACATCCGCTTGTTTGCCGACATGACCGCGCTTGAAAATGTGATGGTGGGGCGGCATGTGCGAACACGTTCGGGTGTGCTCGGGGCGGTGTTTCGCACCAAGGCGTTTGTGCAAGAAGAGCTCGCCATTGCCCAGCGTGCGCAAGCGCTGTTGGACTACGTGGGCATCGGACAGTTGGGTCCCTACAAGGCCCGCACCCTGAGCTATGGCGACCAACGCCGTTTGGAGATTGCTCGGGCTTTGGCCACTGACCCCAAGTTGATAGCCTTGGATGAGCCGGCCGCGGGCATGAACGCCACCGAAAAGGTGCAGCTGCGCGAGTTGATTGACCGCATCCGCCATGACGGACGCACCATCTTGCTGATTGAGCATGATGTGAAATTGGTCATGGGTTTGTGTGATGCGGTAACCGTGTTGGACTACGGCAAACAAATCGCGCAGGGCTCGCCTGCCGAAGTGCAACGTGACGCCAAAGTCATCGAAGCCTATTTGGGCACTGGAGAACACTGACATGAGTCAAGCCAATGTGTTGCTGCAAGTGCAAGATTTGCGCGTGGCGTACGGTGGCATCCAAGCCGTCAAGGGTGTGAGCTTTGAAGTGCGCGAGGGCGAATTGGTCTCGCTCATCGGCTCCAATGGAGCCGGTAAAACCACCACCATGAAAGCCATCACCGGCTCTTTGCAGGCGGCCGGTGGTCGCATCAGCTACTTGGGTGAGGATGTGCAAGGCCAAGGCCCATGGGACTTGGTCAAGCAAGGCTTGGTGATGGTGCCCGAGGGGCGTGGCGTGTTCACCCGCATGAGCATCTTGGAAAACCTGCACATGGGTGCGTATTTGCGCAACGACAAGGCAGGTATCAACGCCGATATCGAGCGGGTGTTTGCCCTGTTCCCACGTTTGAAAGAGCGCAGCGGGCAGTTGTCAGGCACTTTGTCCGGTGGCGAGCAGCAAATGCTGGCCATGGGCCGCGCCTTGTTGAGCCGTCCGAAGCTGTTGTTGTTGGACGAGCCGTCCATGGGCTTATCGCCCATCATGGTGGACAAAATTTTCGAGGTGATTGCCCAGGTGGCAGCCATGGGCGTCACCGTCCTGTTGGTCGAGCAAAACGCCAGCCGCGCCTTGAAGATGGCGCAACGCGCTTATGTCATGGAATCGGGCGAAATCAGCATGCAAGGCGACGCCAAAACCCTTCTGCACGACCCCAAAGTCAGGGCGGCTTACCTCGGGGAATAATGCGGGCATGACCCAAGGCCTGATCCGCATCCGAGGTGCTCGACAGCACAACCTCAAAAACATCGACATAGACATCCGCACCAACGAGTTGACGGTGTTCACCGGCCTCAGTGGCTCGGGTAAATCCAGCCTGGTGTTTGACACCTTGTACGCTGAAGGCCAGCGGCGCTATGTGGAAACGTTCAGCGCCTATGCCCGACAGTTCCTTGACCGCATGGATCGCCCGGCCGTCGACAAGGTGGAAGGCGTGCCGCCTGCCATCGCCATCGACCAAACCAACCCGGTGCGCAGTTCGCGCTCCACCGTGGGCACCATGACCGAGTTGAACGACCATTTGAAATTGTTGTTCGCCCGCGCCGCCCATTTGTTTGACAAGCAAACCGCGCAAGCGGTGCAGCACGACACCCCTGACTCGATTTTCAAGAAACTGTTGGCCCTGAGCAGTGGCGACCCGCGTTGGATCATCACCTTCCCGGTGAAATTGCCCAACAACACCACGGCCGAGGAATTGCAAGCTTGGTTGAGTGCCAGCGGCTTCACCAGAGTGCACCGCCAAGGCGAGGTGGTGGACGTGGTGGCCGATCGTTTCCGTTTGCAAACGGTTGAGCCGTCCCGCGTCATGGAAGCCATTGAATTGGCCTTGCAACGCGGCAACGGCCGCATGACGGCATTTCGCATGTCTGCCGATGCTGCGGCCGATGACCTGGGCGAGGCCTTTGGCTACTCCACTGGCTTGCATTGCCCCGACAGCGATCTGCGCTACAGCGACCCCACCCCATCGATGTTCTCGTTCAACTCTCCCGCCGGTGCGTGTCCGGTGTGCAAGGGTTTTGGTCGTGTCATTGGTGTCGACTACGGCTTGGTCATTCCCAACGACAAACTCACCTTGCGCATGGGTGCGATCAAGCCAATGCAAACACCAGCTTGGCAAGAGTGCCAAGACGATTTGATGCGCCATGCCGAAACAGCAGGTATTCCACGCGACACGCCTTGGTACAAGCTGACGGCCGAACAACGCGACTGGGTCATCAAAGGCTCGCCCAATTGGAATGGCAAATGGAACCAGCAGTGGTATGGCGTCAAACGCTTCTTTGAATACCTGGAAACCAAGTCCTACAAGATGCACATCCGGGTGTTGTTGTCCAAGTACCGCAGCTACACCACCTGCGGCGAATGCAACGGGGCGCGATTGCAAACCGAAAGCTTGTTGTGGCGCATCGGCAGCGATGCCGGTGCCTTGGCCGCCATGCCAGCTGACAAACGCTTTCTGCCACAGGGCACGGCGTGGACGCGCAGCCAGTTGGAAGCATTGCCAGGCCTGTGTTTGCACGACCTGATGTTGTTGTCGATTGAACGTTTGCGAGGATTTTTCGACCACATGGCCACAGACGCCTCCTTGTCGGCCAGTGTGCAGGCCGAGCAGCAAGCCCTGCATTTGCTGTTGGAAGAAATCCGCACCCGTTTGAAATACCTGTGCGATGTGGGTATTGGCTACCTCAGTCTGGACCGGCAAAGTCGAACGCTCAGTGGCGGCGAAGTGCAGCGCATCAATCTCACGACCGCCTTGGGCACGTCCTTGGTGAACACCTTGTTTGTGTTGGACGAGCCCAGCATTGGTTTGCACCCGCGCGACATGCACCGCATCACCCAAGCCATGTTGCGACTGCGTGATGCCGGCAACACCTTGGTGGTGGTCGAACACGATCCAGCAGTCATGCTGGCCGCCGATCGGATTGTGGACATGGGCCCTGGCCCCGGCGAGCGCGGTGGCCAAGTGGTGTTTGACGGCACACCCGAGGGTTTGAAGCAAGCCGACACCTTGACGGGTGCATATTTGGGCGCTCGCAAACAAGTGGGTGTGGGTCTGAAACGCTTGGTGACCGACGCCACACCGCGCCTGATATTGGAAGGTGCACGAGAACACAATTTGCAGCACCTGAACATTGAATTTCCCTTGCAACGCTGGGTCACGGTCACAGGGGTGAGTGGTTCGGGCAAATCCACCTTGATCCAAGACATCTTGGCACCGGCTTTGTTGCGGCACTTTGGCAAGAGCACGGAAGGTGCGGGTGCCCACGACCGCTTGTTGGGCGCAGACCATTTGAGCGATGTGGTGTTTGTCGATCAGTCGCCGATTGGCAAAACCGCGCGTTCCAACCCAGCCAGCTACGTTGGTGCGTGGGACGCGGTACGCGAAATTTTCGCCAACACGGCCATGTCGCGCCAACGCAGTTACACCGCGTCCAAGTTCAGTTTCAATGGCGGCGATGGCCGCTGCCCCACCTGTGGCGGTTCAGGCTTCGAGCACGTGGAAATGCAATTCCTAAGCGATGTCTATTTGCGCTGCCCCGACTGCGATGGCCAGCGCTACCGCCCTGAAATTTTGGAAGTGAAGATCGAACGCGGTGGGCGTTTTTTGAATGTGGCCGATGTGTTGCAACTCACGGTCAGCGAAGCAGCGCATTTGTTTGCTAACGACCGGGATGTGATTCGTGCCTTGCAACCGATCGTGGATGTGGGCTTGGAATATGTGCGCTTGGGTCAACCCGTTCCAACGCTCAGTGGTGGCGAAGCCCAGCGTTTGAAATTGGCCGGTTATTTGGCCGAGGCGGCCAAGTCTGCGTCGTCCAGCAAACAAACCTTGGCCCGCAAAGGCATGCTGTTTTTGTTTGACGAGCCCACCACCGGTTTGCACTTTGACGACATCGCGAAGTTGATGCGGGCCTTGCGCCGCTTGCTTGATGCCGGACATTCCTTGATCGTGATCGAGCACAACTTGGATGTGATCCGCGCTTCCGATTGGCTGATCGATCTGGGACCCGAGGGTGGTGAGGGCGGGGGCTTGTTGGTCGCTGAAGGCCCGCCTGAAGTCGTGATGAAGCATGCCAGTTCACACACTGGTTTGGCTTTGCGTGAGTATGTGAAGGCGATGGGATCGTTGGCTGAGGGCGTTGCCGAGTCTGATCTCGTTGCAAGCGCGTCAACGAAACCGCTGTTGGTTGCCGAGCCCAGCGCCAAGTACCTTGGTGCGGTGCTCAACAACAACATCCGCATCATCAACGCCAAAGAACACAACCTGAAAAGTCTGAGTGTGGACATTCCGCGTGGCCAGTTCAATGTGGTGACGGGTGTCAGCGGCTCGGGCAAATCCACCTTGGCTTTTGATATTTTGTTCAATGAGGGCCAACGGCGTTATTTGGAAAGCCTCAATGCCTATGCCCGCAGCATCGTGCAGCCTGCAGGGCGGCCCGAGGTGGATGCGGTGTATGGCATTCCACCCACGGTCGCCATTGAACAGCGACTCAGCCGAGGCGGTCGCAAGTCCACGGTGGGCACCACCACCGAGGTCTGGCATTTCCTACGCTTGCTGTATGTGAAGTTGGGCACCCAGCATTGCACCAAAGACGGCGCTGCTGTCCAGCCGCAAACCCCTGACCGATTGGCCGCCTTGTTGCTGCGTCAATACCGCGGCCAACACATTGGCTTGCTCAGTCCCTTGGTGATGAACCGCAAAGGTGTTTACACCGAGTTGGCCGATTGGGCGCGTCCACGCGGCTTCACGCATTTGCGTGTCGATGGTCAGTTTTTACCCACCTTGGGCTTTCCACGCTTGGACCGTTTCAAAGAACACACGATTGAATTGCCGGCGGCGAGTTTGAAAGTGGACCCGGCCAACGAAGCCTTGTTGCGCCAGTCGCTTTTGACGGCCTTGGAGCACGGAAAAGGCGTGGTGCATGTGCTGAGCCAGCTTGATGGTTTGCAAGAGGCTTTGTTGGCTCAGGAAGCCACCACCCACATTGGGAAACTAGAAGCCTATTCCACCCGCCGCGCCTGCCCGCAGTGCGACACCTCGTATGCCGAGCTCGACCCGCGTTTGTTTTCCTACAACAGCAAACACGGTTGGTGCCCCGACTGTGTGGGTACCGGCATCGCTTTGTCCAAAGCCCAACGCGCAGCCATGGACGATTCGGTGCAAGACCCGAAAGAACGTGGACGCGAACAAAGCTTTGCCGAGCCCGAGTTGGAGGACGCATCTGACCAAGCGTGCAAGTCGTGCGCAGGCACCCGTTTGAATGCCACTGCACGGGCCGTGAAGTTTGCGGGTGTGGGCATCACCGACTTGGCCAGCATGAGCGTGATTCAAATTCACCAATGGGCCAAGCAACTGAAACTGCAAGGCCGCGATGCCGAGATTGCGCGCGATTTGTTGCCCGAGATTGAAAGCCGCCTCGACTTTTTAGAGCGTGTCGGTTTGGGCTACCTCACCTTGGACCGGGGCGCACCCACCTTGAGCGGTGGCGAAGCCCAACGCATCCGCTTGGCGGCGCAACTGGGCAGCCATTTGCAAGGTGTTTGTTATGTACTGGATGAACCGACCATTGGCTTGCATGCACGCGACAACCATATTTTGTTGGACGCCTTGCGCTCCTTGAGCGACAAAGGCAACACCTTGGTGGTGGTCGAGCATGATGAAGAAACCATTCGCCGCGCCGACCACATCATTGACATCGGCCCGAGTGCGGGCAAGCGTGGCGGCCACTTGGTGGCGCAAGGCTCGGTCGCTGATGTGATGGGTGCTGCTGAGTCACAAACGGGTCGTTATTTAATGCACGCGATCAAGCATCCTTTGCAAGCACGCAGACTGGTTGATGTGGCCGGTGCCACAGCCGCATTGGCCAAAGGCGGGCGCAGGGGTTTGCCGGGCGACGATTTCGGCTTGCCGCATGAGGAGTCCGGCAAAGCCCCTGTGCGCGCCAAAAAGAAAACGCCTGTCGTGCCAACACCCGTTCTTGAAGAGCCGGCTGGCTGGCTCAGCTTGCATGGTGCGTTCCTGCACAACTTGCAACAGGTCCATATTCAACTCCCCTTGCGGCGCTTGGTGGCGGTCACCGGCGTCAGCGGCTCGGGCAAATCCACCTTGGCCCGCGATGTGTTGTTGCACAACGTAGCGGTGGTGGTGGCGCAGCGCAGCACACAAGCAGGTCGCAAACAAGACGAGGCGGGCAAACACCCGGCTTGGTTGGGTTGCACCGATGTGGATGGTTACCAAAGCATCGACCGCGTGCTGGAAGTGGACCAAACACCCATTGGCAAAACACCGCGCAGTTGTCCCGCCACCTACATCGGGTTTTGGGATGTGATTCGCAAGTTATTTGCCGAACCCTTGGAAGCCAAAGCGCGGGGCTATGGCCCGGGGCGCTTCAGTTTCAACACCGGCGAAGGGCGCTGCCCGGGGTGTGAAGGCCAAGGCATGCGCACCATCGAGATGAGTTTTTTGCCGGATGTGAAAGTGCTGTGCGAGGTCTGCAAAGGTGCGCGTTTCAACCACGAAACCATGGCAGTGCGCTGGCGTGGCAAAAGCATCGGCGAGGTGCTGCAAATGGAAGTGGACGAAGCGGTCGATTTCTTCGCCGCCATGCCCAACATCAGCCACCCGTTGCAGTTGTTGAAAGACGTGGGCTTGGGCTACCTGACCTTGGGTCAGCCGTCACCCACGCTCAGCGGTGGTGAAGCACAGCGCATCAAATTGGTGACCGAACTCAGCAAGGTGCGTGACGATGTGGCACGCCGTGGCAACAAAGCACCGCACACCTTGTATGTGTTGGACGAACCCACGGTGGGCCTGCACATGGCCGATGTGGACAAACTGATTCGGGTGCTGCACCGCTTGGTCGATGGTGGCCACAGCGTGGTGGTCATCGAACATGATTTGGATGTGATTGCCGAAGCCGACTGGGTGATTGACCTCGGACCCGAAGGTGGCGATGGGGGTGGCCGCGTGGTGGCAGCCAACACGCCTGAAGCCTTGGTGAAGCTGGGCACCCACACCGGCAATGCGTTGAAGCCGGTTTTGGCCAGGCTGTAGCGTCAGCCCGCGCTGCTCAGCGCCAAACCCGCGTGCTCGCGCAGCGGATGGAAATGAATTTTCGGAAACCGCTCTTGCGCCAAGCGGACGTCGTACGGTGAGGTGCACAAATAGGCCAGGGTGCTGGCCGCGTCCAGGGCCATGCGTTGCGGGTAGGCGTTGGTGAACTCGCGTAACTCGGCAGGGGTGTCGGCAGTGATCCAACGCGCACCGGTGTAACTGCTGTTTTCCAAGCGCACATCACAGTCGTACTCGGCCCGCAAACGGTGCTGCACCACTTCAAATTGCAACTGACCAATAGCGCCCAACAGCATGGCGCCACCCACTTCGGGTTTGAACACCTGAATCGCGCCTTCTTCGCCCAACTGCTCGAGGCCGGTTTGTAATTGCTTGGTGCGCAGTGGGTTCTTCAAAATCACGGTCATGAACAACTCGGGTGCAAAAAAAGGCAAACCGGTGAATTGCAAGGCTGCGCCATCGGTGATGGTGTCGCCCAACTGCACACCACCATGCGTGGTGAAGCCAATGATGTCACCGGCAAACGCTTCGTCCACCGCTTCGCGTCGTTGGCTCAAAAAGGTGACCACCGATGTGGGGCGCAGCTCTTTGGCGCTGCGCTGCACCTTGAGTTTCATGCCGGGTTTGTATTGACCCGAGGCAACGCGCACAAAGGCGATGCGGTCCCGGTGGTTGGCGTCCATGTTGGCTTGCACTTTGAACACCACACCGGAAAAACCAGCGTCTTCAGGCTGCACGGTTTTGTCCACCGCTTGCTTGTTGACCACCAAATGGCTGGTGCGTGGGCCGGGTGAGGGCGCCAAATCAACCAAGGCATCCAGCACTTCCATCACGCCAAAGTTGTTCACTCCAGAGCCAAAAAACACCGGTGTTTGTTTGCCAGCCAAAAAAGCCTCGCGGTCAAACTTGGGTGAGGCTCCGGTGGCCAACTCCATGCTTTCCATGGCGGTGGCCCATTCCATGCCAAAGCGTTCAGCCAGCAAGGTTTGTGCGGTCAAAGGATGGGTTTCAAAGTCTTGCGGCAAACGCTCTGAGCCGGAGTCGAACACGGTCATGGCTTGGGTGCGCAGGTTGATGATGCCGCCAAACAATTTGCCTTGACCAACCGGCCAGGTCATGGGCACGCAGGGCATACCGAGTTCGCGCTCAACCTCGTCCAAGATGTCCAACGGGTCGCGCACTTCGCGGTCCATTTTGTTGACGAAGGTGATGATGGGCGTGTCGCGCTGACGGCACACCTCGATCAATCGGCGGGTTTGCGCCTCCACACCGTTGGCCGCGTCAATCACCATCAGCGCCGAGTCCACGGCGGTGAGCACCCTGTAGGTGTCTTCCGAAAAATCTTTGTGGCCGGGGGTGTCAAGCAGGTTGATCACATGCTCGCGGTAGAGCATTTGCATGACCGACGAGGCTACCGAGATGCCGCGTTGTTTTTCGATTTCCATCCAGTCCGAGGTGGCGTGGCGCGAGGCTTTGCGTGCTTTCACCGAACCGGCGATTTGAATCGCACCCGAAAAGAGCAAGAGTTTTTCGGTGAGCGTGGTTTTGCCCGCATCAGGGTGGGAAATGATGGCAAAGGTGCGGCGACGGCGCACTTCTTCTAGCAATGAGGTCATGAGTTGTGTTTTTTTTCTTCAGGGAGACAGTAGTGCAAGATGCGGTTGATCAGGGTGTGTCGATCAAAGGGCTTGGGCATGACTTCGTTGATGCCTACTTCTTTGCAAGCCCTTAGGGCATCGCTGGCCACATTGGCCGTCAGGGCAATCACTTGCACTTGGTTGAAAGGGGAAGGCAGGGTGTGACGGACTTGGCGCATGACTTCGATGCCGTCCATGTCAGGCATCACCAAGTCGAGTAACACCAGATCGTAAATTGTGTCGCTCATGCGAGCCAAACCGCTTGTGCCATCGACTGCTTCGTCTATGGTTGCATTGGGCAAGGCGCGATGTATGGTGGCCTTGGCGACCAAACGGTTGACCGGATGGTCGTCGACGATCAGCAATCGCATATGTCGCATGTCAATCAACTCCATCACTGGCGCGGTTTTCGGCGGCGCCGTGGCCAGTTGAATTGGAAGATGCACGGTGAACGCCGAGCCCTTGCCGACACTGCTTTGCAATTCGATCCGACCGCCATGGCTTTGAACCAAGGTGCTGGTGATGCTCAAACCCAGGCCATTGCCGCGCAGTGCATCGCGTGAGGAACGGCTTTGAGCATGCGACAACTGGACAAAAGGTTCAAAAATGCGTTGCTGTTGGGCTGCATCGATACCCGGGCCGGTGTCCTCTACACATAAATGCAGCATGCCTTGATCGAAGGCATTGTCCAGCGGTGTGAAACCGACATAGGTGTGGACACTGCCGTGGTCAGTGAACTTGAGCGCATTGCCAAGCAAGTTGATCAAAATCTGGGTCAAACGATGCTGGTCGGCGCTGACCCAAACGGGGACTTTGTCTTCAATGAAAATCTCATAACTCAGACCCAAGTCGCTCGCTCGAGGACTGAGCGTGCCGTGCGTCTTTTGCAGCATGGTGTGCAAATCAAAGACCTGGGGGTTGAGCGTGATGCTGCCATTTTGAATTTGCGAAAAGTCCAGCAAGTCATTGATGACGGTCAGCAGGTGAGCGGCAGAATTTTGTGCGCCATTGACGAATTCCTTGGAGTCGGCGGTCAAGCGTTGGTCGGTGCTGAGCAGGCTCAAATAACCCATGACGGCATTCAGCGGCGTGCGCATTTCATGGCTGACAATGGCTAAAAATTGATCCTTGTGGGCATTGGCTTGGGTCAGGTCTTGCGACAGAATCTTCAAGCGTTGGTTGGTTCGACTGACATGCTTGACGGAGGTCAACGTCATCAAGTCAACCGAGTTGATCAAACTCCATTGCGTCTGGACCAACAAGGTGTACATCATCGCCCCCAGCGCCAACTCTTGCCAAGTCTGGTGTGCCTGCATCGGAATGATGCCCGTCAGCTGCATCGCCAAGGTGGCCAAGACCGACAGCAAGGACATGCTGAGCCAAAAATAAACGCCACTGCGCGATTTGGATGTGAACAAAGGCAGGATGGGGACGATGCCCAACCAAACCATCACCGGGGATGTGACCCCTCCCAGATTCCAAGCGTTGTACAAAATGACGCCCATGATGCTGGTTTGGTAGATGGTCAGGGCCCAAACGCGGGGCAAACCTCTGAACCACAAGCTCAAACCCACAAACACCAGCAAGGATGCCACCAGCCCGGACAGGGCAACATCGGGCAGATCGAGGAAATACAACAAAGGTGCCATGGGCACCAAAAACATCAATGACGAAACCGAGAAAAAAACATAGTAAATATCAAAAGTGTTACGTCGGGTTCGCGGCAGTCGCCGCTTGATATTGATGAGTAACCGACGATTGATCATGCGGTAATGTTAAGGGACATTTTGAGGCATTACACCCCCAAGCCGCAGTGGTTTTTCCAAGGCAGGCGCTTGTCAGCAAAGGGTGTTTAAAATACGCCGCATCCGAGGAGCGCTGCAGCGCCACATCAGTGGCGTGAGGCTCGGACCCTTTTCCAACCGCGCTCACCCACTGACAACGTGAGGTGAGCACCTCGGTCCTCCCAAGTGCTTGCATGTCGTGTCAGTGGCCCTGAACCTTTTGGAGCCTCACCATGAATGCATCGCTGAAACCCACCCAAACCACCGACTTCCACGTCGCCGACATGTCCTTGGCCGATTGGGGCCGCAAAGAAATCAAAATCGCCGAGACCGAAATGCCCGGCCTCATGGCGATTCGCCAAGAGTTCGCCAAAGCCCAGCCCCTGAAAGGCGCGCGCATCACCGGCTCTTTGCACATGACCATCCAAACCGCCGTGTTGGTTGAAACACTGCAAGCTTTGGGCGCCCAAGTGCGTTGGGCTTCTTGCAACATCTTCTCCACCCAAGACCATGCCGCTGCTGCATTGGTGGCCAATGGCACACCGGTGTTTGCCTACAAGGGCGAAACCTTGGACGACTACTGGGATTACACCCACCGCATTTTTGAATTTGGCGCGGCCAATACCGATGGCGAAGGCCCCAACATGATCTTGGACGATGGCGGCGACGCCACCTTGCTCATGCACTTGGGCAAGCGTGCTGAAAAAGACGCCTCTTTGCTCAGCAACCCTGGCAGCGAAGAAGAAGTGTGTTTGTTCAACGCCATCAAAGCCAAGCTGGCGCAAGACCCCACTTGGTACAGCCGCAAAGGAGCGCACATCATCGGCGTGACCGAAGAGACCACCACCGGCGTGTTGCGCTTGAACGAAATGGCCGCCAAAGGCAGCCTGATGTTCCGCGCCATCAACGTGAACGACTCCGTCACCAAGAGCAAATTCGACAACCTCTACGGCTGCCGCGAATCTTTGGTCGACTCCATCAAGCGTGCGACCGACGTGATGATCGCTGGCAAAGTGGCTTTGGTGGCCGGTTATGGCGACGTGGGCAAAGGTTCTGCCCAAGCCCTGCGTGCTTTGAGCGCCCAAGTGTGGGTGACTGAAATCGACCCGATCAACGCCTTGCAAGCGGCGATGGAAGGCTACAAAGTGGTGACCATGGAATACGCCGCTGACAAAGCCGACATTTTTGTGTCGGCCACCGGCAACAAAAACGTGATTCGCTACGAACACATGGCCGCCATGAAAGACGAGGCCATCGTTTGCAACATCGGTCACTTCGACAATGAAATCGACGTCGCTTCATTGGAAAAACTTAAGTGGGACGAAATCAAGCCCCAGGTTGACCACGTGATCTTCCCTGACGGCAAAAAAATCACCTTGTTGGCCAAAGGCCGCTTGGTGAATTTGGGTTGCGCCACCGGCCACCCCAGCTTCGTGATGAGCAGCTCGTTTGCCAATCAAACCATTGCGCAAATCGAACTCTTCACCCGCCAAGACCATTACGAATCTGGCAAGGTCTATGTGCTGCCCAAGCATTTGGACGAGAAAGTGGCGCGTTTGCACCTGAAGAAAGTTGGCGCCATGCTGACTGAACTGACCGACGAGCAGGCTTCCTACATTGGCGTGAGCAAAGCCGGTCCCTACAAAGCCGACACCTACCGTTATTGATCGCTGTGCGCGCTGACCAGTTGCTGGTCGAGCGCGGCTTGGCCGCCACGCGCTCGCAAGCGCAGCGTTTGATTGCTGCAGGCGTGCGCTGGCGACTGGGCCAACAAGCGTGGTCCCAGATCGACAAAAACGGTGCCGTGCTGCCTGAAGGCTGTGAACTGCTGTTGCTAGACGATGCCGAAACCCGGTTTGTCTCGCGCGGTGGATTGAAGCTGGAAGGTGCTTTGCAGCAAACCGGCTTGAACCCGCAAGGCTTGGTCTGTCTCGATGTGGGGCAATCGACGGGTGGCTTTACCGATTGCTTGTTGCAGCACGGGGCGGCGCAGGTTTGGGGGGTGGATGTGGGCCATGGGCAGTTGCATCCCCGCTTGGCCAATGATGCGCGTGTGAAGGTCATCGAGAAGGTGAATGCCCGTGCCATGACACCCGAGCTGTTGGGTGTCCAAGGCTTTGAGTTCATCGTCGCCGACCTGAGTTTCATTTCGCTGACACTGGTATTGCCTGCCATCGCCACCTTGATGAAACCCCAAGCACCAGCGCTGTTGTTGATCAAACCGCAGTTTGAATTGCAGGCGCAAGACCTGGGCAAAGGCGGCGTGGTGAAGAACCCCGCGCTTTACAGCCAAGTGGAACAACGCTTGCGGCAAGCGTGTCAAACATTGAATCTAGACGTTGTGCAGTGGTTGCCCAGTCCCATCACCGGGGGTGACGGCAACCAAGAATTTTTCATCCATGCCAGGAGGGCAGCATGAAGGACTTGTGTCCCATCAGTTTTGAATTTTTTCCACCGAAAACCCCTGAGGGGGAAGCGAAGTTGAAGCAAGTGCGCCAAGATTTGTACGCGCTCAAGCCGGAATTTTTCAGCGTCACGTATGGCGCAGGCGGCAGCACCCAAGACGGCACTTTGCAGCAAGTGCAGGCCATCCTGAACGATGGTTTTGATGCCGCACCGCATTTTTCGTGCATTGGGGCCACACGTGACAGCGTGCGTGCCCAATTGGCCGATTTCAAAGCAGCGGGTATCAAACGCATGGTGGCGCTGCGCGGTGACTTGCCCAGCGGCCACGGCACCTTCGGCGAGTTTCGCTATGCCAGCGAGTTGGTCGCCTTTATCCGTGAAGAAACCGGTGACCATTTCCACATCGAAGTGGGCTGCTACCCGGAAGTGCATCCGCAGGCCAAGTCGCCTGATGCGGATGTGCAAGCCTTTGTGACCAAGGTGAAAGCCGGTGCCACCTCCGCCATCACCCAGTATTTCTTCAACAGCGACGCTTACTTTCGCTTTGTCGACGAAGCCCACAAACATGGCGCAGACATCCCCGTGGTGCCCGGCATCATGCCCATCATCAGCTCCACCCAACTCATGCGTTTTTCAGATGCCTGTGGTGCAGAAATCCCGCGTTGGATTCGCTTGCGTTTGCAAAGTTTTGGGGATGACACGGCGTCCATCAAAGCCTTTGGCTTGGATGTGGTCACTGATTTGTGCGACCAACTGCGCTTGGGCGGCGCACCTGGATTGCACTTCTACACCATGAACCAATCTGCAGCAGTCACGGCTTTGTGCAAGGCCTTGTCGTTGGCCTAGCCCTGGGTCAGTTCGAAGCCCGCCACCTTGTCTTGTCCCATCAACTGCACCATTTGAGGCAAAGCCTCTTTCAATTGGTCGTGCAAGGTAAAGGGCGGGTTGATCACCACCACGCCACTTTCCACCAGACCTAATCGCTTCAAGGGATCACCGGTCACGGCCTCTGTACGCGCCCCAGACTTGATGCGCAAAGTGGCGTGCAACCAAGGTTTGTCGGCTTGCTTGGCCAGATTGATCAAATGCCTTGGCAGGCTGTGCGCTTGCGGCCGAGGGATGATGGGGTACCACACCACAAAAGTACCGGTGGCAAAACGTTGGATGCCCATGGACACGGTGACCGCCACGCGCTCGTAGTCGAGTTTGATTTCATAGCTGGGGTCGATGAACACCACACCACGACGCGTGGGCGGGGGCAAAAACTTGGGCAAGCCATTGAAGCCGTCTTCATGCAACACCGCCACTTGCCTGCCGACCCGCAATTCATCCACATTGGTTTGCAAGGTGCGGATGTCGGTGGGGTGCATCTCGAACAATTTCAGCTTGTCTTGTTCGCGCAGCAAATGCTGGGCGATGAAGGGCGAGCCGGGGTAGTTCAGCAAGCCGCCCTTGGGATTGAAGTGGTCCAACACGGCGCGGTAAGCCTGCAAAGCCGGGGCCATCGGACCGGCCAGTTTGGATTTGTTGCGCATTAACGCCAACAAGCCCTCTTGGGCTTCACCACTTTGCTGTGCATCCGGACCGTCCAAGCGGTACAAACCGGGCCCTGAATGGGTGTCCAACGCCGTGAAACCCACCTCTTTGAGTGCTAAATGATGCATAACGGCAATCAAAACCGTGTGTTTGAGGACATCGGCATGGTTGCCGGCGTGAAAGGCATGGCGGTAACTGAACATGCCCCCATGGTAACCGCCAGGGCTTGTGGACAGGAAAAGGGGTGGAAATGCCATAGAATGGCAGGCTTCGCAGCGAACAAGGTCCCGCGGCGAGGAATTCACCCCCACCTAAGAGGTTCTCATCAGAAGAACGCCGACCGTGGAAAAGGACCCCACAACCCACTCTAGGAAAACACATGTCCACCTTCAGCGCAAAACCCGCTGACGTGACGCATGAGTGGTTTGTGATTGACGCCACCGACAAGGTGCTCGGACGGATTGCCAGCGAAGCAGCCCTCCGTTTACGCGGCAAGCACAAAGCCATTTATACGCCTCACGTCGATACCGGCGACTACATCGTTGTCATCAATGCATCCAAAATCCGTGTCACGGGCAACAAAGCCTTGGACAAGATGTACCACCGCCATTCTGGCTACCCCGGTGGCATCTCCAGCATCAACTTCCGCGACATGCAAGCCAAGCACCCTGGCCGTGCGCTGGAAAAAGCGGTCAAAGGCATGCTGCCCAAAGGTCCTTTGGGTTTCGCCATGATCAAAAAGCTCAAGGTGTACGGCGGTGCCGAGCATCCCCATACGGCCCAACAGCCTAAAACGCTGGACATCTAAGGAGCTATGAAATGATTGGTGATTGGAACAATGGCACCGGCCGTCGCAAATCCAGCGTCGCCCGCGTGTTTCTCAAAAAAGGCTCAGGCCACATCAAGATCAATGGCAAAGACATCGCCGAGTACTTCGGTCGTCAAACCTCCATCATGATCACCAAACAACCGTTGTTGCTGACCCAGCACGGCGAGTCGTTTGACATCCAAATCAACGTGCAAGGCGGTGGTGAATCTGGCCAAGCGGGCGCTGCCCGCCACGGCATCACCCGCGCTTTGATTGATTACGACGCATCCCTCAAACCCGTGCTGTCCGCAGCCGGTTTTGTCACCCGCGATGCGCGTGAAGTGGAACGTAAAAAGGTCGGTTTGCACGGTGCTCGTCGCCGCAAGCAGTTCAGCAAACGCTGATCTTTGAGGGCCCTTGGGGCCTCCTCAAGCCGCTGGTGGCCTGGCCCCGGCGGCTTTTTTCTTGGGGTTTGTATAACCTTGCTGCGGAAATTGTTGACTGAAATACGTTACTATTCACTTCATCTGATGAATCACCTGTTTTGGAGCTCGCCATGAGTGCATTAGCCGAATCCCTGCCCACCGCCATGCCCGAACCGATTGTTTTCACCGACAGTGCTGCCGCCAAAGTGGCTGACCTGATTGCTGAAGAAGGCAATCCCGACTTGAAACTGCGCGTGTTTGTGCAAGGCGGCGGTTGCTCTGGCTTTCAATACGGCTTCACGTTCGACGAAATCACCAACGAAGACGACACCACCATGACCAAAAATGGCGTGTCCTTGCTGGTTGATGCCATGAGCTACCAATACCTGTTGGGCGCTGAAATTGACTATAAAGAAGACCTGCAAGGCGCTCAGTTCGTCATCAAGAACCCCAACGCCACCTCCACCTGCGGTTGCGGTTCATCTTTCTCTGCATGAGTTTTTAGAGCGCAACAAAAAAAGGGCCGCTTCGCGGCCTTTTTTATGGGGCTTGCCAACCCTCATGCTGGATAGATGGCACCCAGTACCCGAGGACCGCGAGCACCCGTCACGGCAGGCAGATTGCCGGGCAGGTTCAAGAGGGTTTGCCGCGCCAACCATGCGAAGGCCGCAGCCTCCACTTGCAAAGGCGGCAAACCGTGGGCTTCGGTAGACGCCACGTCCACCTCAGGCAAGGCTTGGCTGAGCAAGGACATCAGGTGTTGGTTGTAAGCGCCGCCGCCACACACCAGCAAACGTTTGGCTGTGGGTGCATGGCGAAGAACATCTTGTGCACACGTCTGCACAGTCAGTGCAGCCAAGGTGGCTTGCACATCTGCTGCCGACAATGCAGGCACGGCACTCAAATGCGCTTGCAACCAGTCTGCATGGAACAGATCTCGGCCCGTGCTTTTGGGAGGAGGCGCATTAAAGAACGGGTCGTTCATGAAGCGGATCAACAAGGCTTGCGATACCTTTCCAGAAGCAGCCCATTGACCAAGGTGGTCGTAGTTTTGACCCAGGTGCTGATGGCACCACAGGTCCATCAACACATTGCCTGGCCCGCAGTCAAAGCCCAGAACCTTGTCAGGTTGCAAGATGCTGATGTTGCTCATGCCCCCGATGTTGAGCACCGCAACGGTTTCTTCGGCATGTCCAAAAACAGCTTGGTGAAAAGCTGGCACCAAGGGCGCACCTTGGCCACCTGCGGCCACATCGCGGGCGCGGAAATCGGCCACCACGCTGATGCCAGTTTGCTCGGCCAGCAACGCCGGGTTGTTCAATTGCAAGGTGTAGCCCACGCCATCGTGCATTTGAGGCTGGTGCCGCACAGTTTGGCCATGGGCGCCAATGGCTGCAATCGCTTGTGCTGGGTGATTGGTTGTGCGCAGCAGGCTGTGAACCGCTTGCGAATAAAGCGCCACCAAGGCATTGGCTGACAACGCGGCCAAATGCAATTCATGGGGTCCTGTTTGGTTCAGCTGCAAGAAATGTTCACGCAGTGTTTGGGGCATGGGCACCGCCACATGGGCCAAGCAATGAAAACCTTCAGCGGTATCCACCAGCACCGCATCGACACCATCTAAGGATGTGCCGGACATCACGCCAATGAACAGCGTGGACATGGAAGGATCAGGGTGGGGTGTTGGCAAAGGCGACAGCCGAAGCGCTCAGCTGTTGTGCTACTTCTTTGGCTTGGAGGTTGAAACGCTCACGCGCATGAGCTGGCACAGGAATGGTTTCGCTTTGCTTTGCCAGCAGCAAGGGGTCTTGGTGGCGACCATTGACACGGAATTCAAAATGCAAATGCGGACCCGTGGCCCAGCCGGTAGCGCCAACCAAGCCAATGACTTGCCCTTGGTTGACACGCTGGCCACGCTTGACCAACACTTTGCTGAGGTGGGCATAGACCGTGCTGTGACCATTGTTGTGCTTGATCACGATGGCATTGCCATAGCCGCCCATGGTGCCCGCGCTCTCCACCATGCCGAGACCCACATTGCGCACAGGGGTCCCTTTGGCTGCGGCGTAGTCCACGCCCAAATGGGCTCGCCACTCTTGCAAGATCGGGTGAAAGCGCATTTTGAAACCACTGCTCACGCGAGAAAAAGCCAAAGGAGAAGCCAGATAGACGCGGCGCAAACTTTGGCCGTCCAAGTTGTAATAGCCGCCTTGTTTATCCGCTGCCTCTTGAAACCACATGGCTTGGTAGCTCTTGCCTTTGTTGACAAATTCTGCACTCAGGACACGACCTGATTTCAAAATTTCGCCATCGGCTTCTAAACTTTCGTAGCTGACAGTGAAGCGATCACCTTTGCGCAATGCGCGATGAAAATCGATATCGCCACTGAAAATTTCTGCCAATTGAACAGCAATGCTGTCAGGGATGCGGGCGTCATCGGTGGCAGCAAACAATGAGCTCTGTATCAGCCCACCAGACAAACGCACAGATGATTTAAGTGGGCCAGTGTCACGAAAAGCGCTGTAGCCGGCGTCGGTCTTTTCGATCACCAAGCGCTCAAAGCTGGTACTGCTGTCGGTGGTCCAACGAACGGTCAGCTTGAGCAAGTGGTTGTCACCATCAGACTCGGCATTGAGCAAACGACCGGCACGACCGAGCAGGTTGTCACGCACCAAGGGATTGCTACGCAAGAAATCAGCTGCAGCCTTGTCAACCACACCAAGTCGCATGAGCAAACTGTCAGCCGTGTCATTCGAGCGGGACGCATCAGACCGGTACAGGCGCATGCCATTGCTGGTCAGGCTCTGAATTTGACTGTCTGTAGAGAGTGTGGAGACTGCTTCAACCAATTGTTGAATCTGCACCGGTTGTTCAAAACGGCTCAGACCCGCCACGGCGAAAGCGCCACCTGCGCCAAGCATCAATACCGCACCAATGCGCCATACCCATGCGCGGGCATTTGGCAGGTTCTCGGTTGATTCTGAAGGGGCCAGTTGTTGCAATTCAGTCGTCCAAAAAAGCGAGATGACAAGCGCTGCACAAGGCATGGCGCTTTAGAATGAAAGGCTCTTGGGTTGGTAGACCCCCTAAAGGCTTCATCCAACACTTGGGGGGTGCAGTATACAGTGCAATCCTGCTCCTCCAAAATCGAAAAGACTTATGAATCAAGCACCTGAAACACAAACCTCATTGTCTTCGCATATTCAGCACGCCTTGAGCGTGTCGCGTCGGGGTTGTGAAGAATTGCTGCCCCAAGACGAATGGGTGAAAAAACTGGTGCGCTCCGAAGCCACGGGCCAGCCTTTGCGCATCAAATTGGGCTTGGACCCGACCGCGCCCGACATCCACATTGGCCACACCGTGGTGCTGAACAAAATGCGCCAGTTGCAGGACTTGGGCCATCAAGTCATCTTTTTGATCGGCGACTTCACCTCCATGATTGGCGACCCTTCTGGGCGCAACAGCACCCGCCCACCCTTGACGGCAGAGCAAATCAAGGCCAACGCCGACACTTATTACAAGCAAGCCAGCATGGTGTTGGACCCGGCCAAAACCGAGATTCGCTACAACAGTGAATGGAGCGACCCGCTGGGGGCGCGCGGCATGATTCAGCTGGCAGCCAAGTACAACGTGGCCCGCATGATCGAACGCGACGACTTCCACAAACGCTTTCACAGCGGCCAATCGATCAGCGTGCACGAGTTTTTATACCCCTTGATGCAAGGCTATGACAGCGTGGCCTTGAAAAGCGATTTGGAGTTGGGCGGCACCGACCAAAAATTCAACTTGCTCATGGGACGCCATTTGCAGCAGGAGTACGGCCAAGAGCCGCAATGCATCTTGACCATGCCTTTGCTCGAAGGCTTGGACGGCGTGGACAAAATGTCCAAAAGCAAAAACAACTACATCGCCATCACCGAAGAAGCCAACACCATGTTTGCCAAGGTGCTGTCCATCAGCGACACCCTGATGTGGCGTTGGTTCACTTTGCTGAGTTTTCAAAGCTTGGAAGCCATTGCCGCATTGAAGGCGGAGGTCGACGGTGGGCGCAATCCGCGCGACGCCAAGGTGATGCTGGCCAAAGAAATCACCACCCGTTTTCACAACGCCACCTTGGCCGATGCCGCCGAACAAGATTTTGTGAACCGCAGCAAAGGCGGTATTCCGGATGTGATTCCCGATGTGCACATCGGTGGCGCACCGCTGGGCATTGCAGCCTTGTTGAAAGCGGCGGGTTTGGCACCCTCTACCAGCGAAGCCAATCGCTTGATCGAAGGAGGTGGTGTGCGCATTGAAGGCAGCGTGGTCAGCGACAAAGCCCTGAAGCTCGATGCAGGTGTGCACGTGGTGCAAGTGGGCAAACGCAAATTCGCCCGCGTGCACTTGAGTTGACACGCTGCGTGTTCAACCGAGAACCCAGCCCATGAACTTGTTCACCAAGGTGTCCCCGAAAACCCTGCTGTGGGCCTCGGTGGTCGTGGCCATCATCACCATCGTGATGAAAACCATGGCGTGGTACATCACCGATTCTGTGGGCCTGCTGTCGGATGCCATGGAGTCGTTTGTGAATTTGGCCAGCGCTATTTTTGCGTTGGTCATGGTCACGGTGGCGCAGCAGCCGGCTGATGAAGAACACCCCTACGGTCACCACAAGGCCGAGTATTTTTCTTCGGGCTTTGAAGGCATTCTCATCGTAGGTGCCGCCGCCGCCATCATCTGGGCCTCGGCGCACCGCTTGTTCGACCCCCAGCCTGTGGCGTCGCTGGGTTGGGGCTTGGCTTTGTCGGTGGCCAGTTCAGCGCTGAATGGTTTGCTGGCCTGGGTGATGTTTGGCGCGGCCAAGGTGCATCGCTCCATCGCTTTGGAAGCCGATGCCCGGCATTTGGTCACCGATGTGTGGACCTCGGGTGGCGTGGTCATCGGCCTGACCTTGGTCTATTTCACGGGCTGGTTGTGGCTCGATGCCGTGGTCGCCATGGGTGTCGCCTTGAATATTTTGAAAGAAGGGGTGCGGCTGATTTGGCGTTCCTCACAAGGCCTGATGGACGAGGCCGTCGAGCCCGAGGTCTTGGGTCAAATCAGAGAAGTGCTGGATGGTTTCGAGCACATGCGGGGTGAGGTGCACATCATTCGTTTCGACCATGTGGTGTCGCGCCGCGCTGGGCAACGTCGGTTTGTGGACATGCACATGCACATGCCGTCCAGTTGGTCTTTGGGTCGCGCGGCCGCATTGCGCACCAGCGTCGAGCAAGCGCTGATGAGTGCGGTACCGGGCTTGCGTGCTTCCATCCAACTACTGCCCAATGACGTGGAAGCGCATTTTGACGATGTGCGGGATTTGAAGTAGAGCATTCACCCTTGCTTGCAAAGCATGGGTTGATAATCAACCATGTCTTCCTCTTTCAAAACGCTTTCTCTTTCACCCGACACCCTCAACAACCTGGATCAACTTGGTTATACCGAGATGACCGCGATTCAAGCCGCCAGTTTGCCGCTGGCTTTAGCGGGCCAAGACTTGATTGCACAAGCCAGCACGGGCAGCGGCAAAACCGCCGCATTTGGCTTGCCACTGGTTGAAAAACTCACCGCCAATTTTCATGCGGTGCAAGGCTTGGTGATGTGCCCCACACGCGAGTTGGCCGACCAAGTCACCACGGAAATTCGCCGCTTGGCCAGAGCCACGGCCAACATCAAAGTGGTCACCTTGTGCGGTGGCGTGGCTTTGCGCGGTCAAGAGCAAAGCCTGCAACACGGGGCGCATGTGGTGGTGGGCACGCCGGGTCGCATCCTCGACCACTTGACGCGCGGCAACCTGCGCTTGGATTCCGTCAAAACCTTGGTGCTGGATGAAGCCGACCGCATGCTCGACATGGGCTTCTTCGACGACATGAAGCAACTGATTCAGCAGTGCCCGCCCAAGCGACAAACCCTGTTGTTCTCGGCCACCTACCCCGAAGGTATTGCCAAGATCGCGTCGCAGTTCATGCGCGAACCGCAAACCGTGAAAGTGCAAACCGTGCACCAGCCCGACAAAATCCGGCAGGTGTTTTACGAGGTGCGTGAAGACGAGCGTCTGCATGCCGTGTCTTTGTTGCTGAACCATTTCCGACCCGAATCCACGCTGGCCTTTTGCAACACCAAACAGCAATGCCGCGAACTGCTGGCCGTGTTGCAAGCCCAAGGCTTTGATGCGTTGGCGTTGTACGGCGAATTGGATCAGCGCGAACGCGATCAAGTGTTGGTGCAGTTTGCCAATCGTTCATGCTCGGTGTTGGTGGCCACCGATGTGGCCGCGCGTGGCCTGGACATCAGTCAACTCAATGCTGTCATCAATGTGGATGTGACCCCCGACGCTGAAATTCACATTCATCGCATTGGGCGCACGGGTCGCGCCGACGCCCAAGGTTTGGCGCTCACCCTGGCCAGTTTGGACGAGATGGGTGCCGTGGGTCGCATCGAAGTGCTGCAATCCCAAACCTCCCAATGGGCATCTTTGGACACCTTGTCACCGGCCTCAGATGAGCCGCTGCAAGCCCCGATGCGCACCTTGCAAATTGTGGGTGGACGCAAAGAAAAAATCCGTCCAGGCGATGTGTTGGGGGCCATGACCGGTGAAGCGGGCTTCAACGCAGATCAAATTGGCAAGATCAATGTGAATGAGTTTTCCACCTACGTGGCGGTGGACCGCGCCATTGCCGCCACGGCGGTTGAGCGTTTGGCCAAAGGCCGCATCAAGGGCAAGAGTGTTCGGGTGCGCTTGTTAGACGACGAGGCGGATCAACGGTAGGGGTTGGCGAAACCCAAGCCTGCCAAGATGGCAACCTCACGCGCTTCCATGGCTTGGGCATCTTTCAAAGACGTTTCATGGTCCCAACCTTGGGCATGCAAACAACCGTGCACCAGCAAATGCGCGTAATGCGCCGCCAAGGTTTTGCCTTGTTCTTTGGCTTCTTTGGCAATCACCGGCGCACACAACACCAGATCGGCCATCACCAAGGGCGCTTGGGCATAGTCAAAGGTCAGCACATTGGTGGCGTATTTTTTCTTCCGATAACTGCTGTTCAGGGCCAAGCCTTCATCTTCGCCCACGATGCGCACCGTGATTTCAGCGTCATGCGCCAAAGCATGACGCAGGTAGCGGCGCACCGCATGTCTTGGCAACGCGGCGCGGTGTCTGGCGGTGTAGGGGATGTCGGCAAATTGCAGCGACAACTGAAGCTGGGGCAAGGCCACGCGCATCAACCTGCTTTGCGCTGCTTGTCGTAAGCATCGACGATGCGAGCCACCAGCGGATGGCGCACCACGTCTTTGCTGGTGAAGTGGGTGATGGCAATGCCCGGCACACGGCGCAACACGCGTTCCGCATCCACCAAACCGCTGGGTGCGCCTTTGGGTAAATCGATTTGGCTCACGTCGCCTGTGATGACCGCTTTGGCACCAAAACCGATGCGTGTGAGGAACATTTTCATTTGCTCGGGCGTGGTGTTTTGCGCTTCATCCAAGATGATGAAGGCGTTGTTCAGGGTGCGGCCGCGCATGAAGGCCAGCGGCGCGATTTCCAAGGCACTGCGCTCAAAGGCTTTTTGCACCTTGTCAAAACCCATCAATTCATACAACGCGTCATACAGCGGACGCAAATACGGGTCGACTTTTTGACCCAAGTCACCCGGCAGAAACCCAAGTTTTTCACCCGCTTCCACCGCAGGCCGTGTCAGGATGATGCGTTGCACCGCGCTGCGTTCGAGTGCGTCCACCGCACTGGCGACCGCCAAATAGGTTTTGCCGGTGCCTGCCGGGCCAATGCCAAAAGTGATGTCGTGCTGCGCAATATTGTCCAAGTAGACGCCTTGGGTAGGCGTGCGGGCACGCACATCGTTGCGCCGCGTGGCCAAGCTCAAGCTGCCGTCTCCTTGTGCGGCCATGTGTTCGTCACCCGCCAGCATCAACTGCACTTGTTCTTTGGGAATCGGTTTGGCCGCACGCTCATACATGGCTTGCAGCATTTCCAAAGCCCGTTCAGCCTTGGCTTTGTGGCCATCGATTTTGAATTTTTCGTGGCTGTGCGCGATCTTGACCTCCAGGGCCAGTTCGATGGTGCGCAGGTGTTCATCCAAGGGACCACACAGGTGGCCCAAACGCGTGTTGTTGGCAGGAGAGAAGCTGTGGCGCAGGATCAAGCGGTGGGCCCGTATTGCATCTCGCCGTTGCCAAAGGACCAGTTTTCTTTGGCCACTTCCACCAGACTGATGAACACATCTTGCTGGCGCATCTGGAGTTCTTTGGACACATCGTCGGCGATGCGGCGGTAGAACGCCTTCTTCAATTCGATGCTTCTGCCAGCATTCAAGGTGACCTGGATGAAGACGATGTGCTCGCTGTATTCAATGCCCAAGTAACTGAGGGCCACGTTCAACTCGCTGCCGTCATGGGTGGTGATGATTTGGAATTTGTCGTCAGCGGGGACGTTGATGACTTCAATCATGGCGCGGTAAACAATCTCACCTACGGCCTTGCCAAATCCGGCGGGGTGGCTTTTTCCATGGTCGATGCGAACAAGAGGCATGCAGTACTTTCGAGGCGAAATTGAAATGAGCGCAAAGCATAACGCAAGCCCTGTTCGGCGCACCGCAAGCGCTGGCTGATGAGGCCTGATAATCCACTCGAACAACTGCATCAATATCATGATTGGCAAACTCAGCGGCATCCTCAGCGAAAAGAACCCACCCCAGGTGTTGGTGGATTGCCAAGGCGTGGGTTATGAAGTGGACGTGCCGATGAGCACCTTCTACAACCTGCCTGCGGTGGGCGCCCCCGTCAGCTTGCTCACACACTTTGTGGTGCGTGAAGACGCGCAAATTTTGTACGGCTTTGCCAGCGCCGAAGAACGCACCGCTTTTCGACAGCTGATCAAAATCTCCGGTGTGGGTCCGCGCATGGCGCTGGGTGTGCTCAGCGGTCTGAGTGTGGCCGAGTTGGCCCAAGCCATCACGCTGCAAGAGGCCGCACGCTTGGTGAAGATCCCGGGCATTGGCAAAAAAACCGCTGAACGTTTGCTGCTGGAACTCAAAGGCAAGATGGGCAGCGACTTGGGCTTGAGCCCTGCGGCGCACATCCACAGTGCCCAAAACGACATTCTGCAAGCCCTCATGACCTTGGGCTACTCGGACAAAGAAGCCTCGGCCGCTTTCAAACAACTGCCTGCTGACATTGGTGTGAGTGAAGGCATCAAACAAGCCTTGAAAGCCTTGGCCACATGAGCATTCAAACCGACGATTTCGCCCCCGCGCCGCGCGTGGTGTCTGCCGCCCCGGTCAGCCCGAAAGAAGAGGCCATCGAACGCGCCTTGCGCCCCAAGCTGCTTCAAGAGTACGTGGGCCAGACCAAGGTGCGCGAACAGCTTGAAATCTTCATTGGCGCGGCCCGCAATCGCCAAGAAGCCCTGGACCACGTGCTGTTGTTTGGGCCGCCGGGCTTGGGCAAGACCACCTTGAGCCACATCATTGCCCAAGAGTTGGGCGTGAACCTGCGACAAACCAGCGGCCCAGTGCTTGAAAAACCCAAGGACTTGGCCGCACTGCTGACCAATTTGGAAAAAAACGATGTCTTGTTCATTGACGAGATTCACCGTTTGTCGCCGGTGGTGGAAGAGATTTTGTACCCCGCCTTAGAGGACTACCAAATCGACATCATGATTGGCGAAGGGCCCGCGGCACGCAGCATCAAGCTCGACTTACAGCCCTTCACCTTGGTCGGTGCCACCACCCGTGCGGGCATGCTGACCAACCCGTTGCGCGATCGTTTTGGCATCGTCGCGCGTTTGGAGTTTTATTCACCGCAAGAGTTGTTGCGCATCGTCATGCGCAGTGGCGGTTTGCTCAAAGCGCAGTTGGATGAAGAGGGTGCGTTTGAAATTGCCCGCCGTTCACGCGGCACACCGCGCATTGCCAACCGCTTGTTGCGCCGGGTGCGCGACTACGCCGAGGTGAAAGCCAATGGCCAGATCAGCAAAGCCGTGGCCGATGCTGCCTTGGCCATGCTGGATGTGGACCCACAAGGCTTTGACCTGATGGACCGCAAATTGCTGGAGGCGGTGATTCACCGTTTCGATGGCGGGCCTGTGGGCTTGGACAACATTGCCGCCAGCATCGGCGAAGAGCGCGACACCATCGAAGACGTGATCGAACCGTTTTTGATTCAACAAGGTTTTTTGCAGCGTACGCCGCGTGGTCGCGTTGCCACGTTGGCGGCCTATCGGCATTTGGGGGTGGCACCGCCCGCCAGTGGTGTGGGCTTGTTTGACGCCGAAGGCGCTTGAAGACCAGCCATCTGCCATTCAAGCGCTGTTTTCTTCGCGGGCTTCGTTGCTGTCCAGGTGGCGCTCATCGGCCCAGCCCACCAACTGCAAACCCTCGGGCGTCCACAGCAAACGGTTGATGGCGGTGTTGCGCAAACCCCAGGTGCGGGGCGCTTGCAGCGTTTGACCCGTGGCCAATCGGTACAAGATGTCCAGCACGCCGCCATGGGTCACCCACACGATGTGCTGACCCAAGTGTTGCGACGCGATGTCGCGTGCCAAACTTGAAATGCGTTGGTGCAGCATCACCAAACTCTCACCGCCACCTTGCGGCGTCCAATCGGGCTCACGCTGGCGCCATCGGGCGGCGTCTTCGGGATGCTGGGCTTCAATCTCTGCCCAAGTTTGTCCTTGAAACTGCCCCAAATGGCGTTCACGCAAACCGTGCAAGGCGGTCACGTTCAGTTGGTGTGTGGCGGCGATGGCTTGGGCGGTGCTGAAAGCACGGGACAAGTCGCTGGCATAGACCGCATCAATGTCTTCGGATGCCAAAGCCTTGGCCAATTGTTGGGCTTGCCACTGGCCCTCTTCGTTCAAACCGATGTCGGTGTGGCCTTGAATGCGGGTGTCCACATTCCAAGGGGTTTCTCCGTGGCGGATCGCCAAAATGCGGGTGGATGTCATGGAGAAAGTTTAGGGGAGTCCAAAATCGTGCAAAATAGCACGGTCGTTCTTTTTTGAGCATCCTGTGAGTTCCAACATCCACCCCATTTCAGAAGCCGATGGCCATGCGCCCAGGCAACGCGGCGTGCACAAAGGCCAGCAAACCAAGGCGGCCATTGTCGATGCGGCGTTGGGCCTGGCCACCCAAATTGGCTTGGAAGGCTTGAGCATTGGTGCCTTGGCCGAGGTCATGCAAATGAGCAAGTCAGGCGTTTTTGCGCATTTTGGTTCGCGTGAAGAATTGCAAATTTCGGTGATTCGTGAATACCACCAGCGCTTTGAGCTGGAGGTGTTCGAGCCGGCCTTGCAACACCCACGTGGCCTGCCTCGCTTGCGCAGTTTGTTCCATCACTGGATGCAAAGAACCAGCGCAGAAATTGACTCGGGATGTTTGTACATCAGCGGCGCAGCCGAATTTGACGACCGTCCCGGCCCAGTGCGGGATGCCTTGGCCAGTTCCGTCAAAACCTGGTTGGCCGCGGTGCACCGAGCCGTGGTGCAGTCCCGCGACGAGCAGCATTTGGCCAAAGAAACCGATGCCGCCCAAATGTGCTTTGAAATCCACGGCCTGATCTTGGCCTTGCATTACGAAGCCCGTTTTTTGAAATCCACCAAAAGTCTTCAACGCACCTTGCAAGGGTTCGAGCAGTTGCTCTTGCGCAATGGCGCATCTCTCCTATAGGAACATCACCATGGCCATTTACACCCCACCCCTGCGCGACATGCAGTTCATCATGAACGAGGTCTTGCATGTGCCCGACACCTTGAAAGCCTTGCCAGCCCATGCCGACATGGACGCCGACACGATTGCCGCCGTGTTGGAAGAGGGTGGCAAATTTGCCGCTGAAGTGCTGCTGCCCTTGAACGCGATTGGCGACCAGCAAGGTTGCCAGCTGAATCAAAGCACCCATGAGGTCAAAACACCCGATGGCTTCAAGCAGGCCTATGCACAGTTTGTGGCGGGCGGTTGGACGGCCTTGAGTTGCGACCCCGCCTATGGTGGTCAAGGTTTGCCCTTGGTGGTGAACCAATGTTTTTATGAAATGCTCAACAGCGCCAATCAAGCCTGGACCATGTACCCGGGCCTGACCCATGGTGCTTATGAGTGCTTGCATGCCCATGGCTCGGAGGCGCAAAAGCTAATGTATTTGCCCAAGATCACCAGTGGCCAATGGACCGGCACCATGTGCCTGACCGAAGCGCATTGCGGCACCGACTTGGGCTTGTTGCGCACCAAGGCCGAGCCACAAGCCGACGGCAGCTACAAAATCACGGGAGCCAAAATTTTCATCAGCGCAGGCGAACACGACCTGGCTGAAAACATCATCCACTTGGTGTTGGCCCGTTTGCCCGACGCGCCCGCAGGCAGCAAAGGCATCAGCTTGTTTGTCGTGCCCAAGTTCATGGTGAACGCCGATGGCAGCTTGGGGGCCCGCAATGGCATCCATTGCGGCGGCTTGGAACACAAGATGGGCATCCACGGCAACGCCACCTGCCAAATGATTTTGGAAGACGCCGTGGGCACCATGGTGGGTCAACCCCACAAAGGTTTGGTCGCCATGTTTGTGATGATGAATGCCGCCCGCATTGGCGTGGGCATGCAGTCCTTGGGCCTGACCGAAGTGGCCTACCAAAATGCCCTGGCTTATGCCAAAGAGCGGATTCAATCACGCAGTTTGTCGGGCGTGAAAAGCCCTGACAAAGCCGCCGACAGCATCTTGGTGCACCCGGATGTTCGCAAGATGCTGCTGACCGCCAAAGCCTACGCCGAAGGCGGTCGGGCACTGAGTTTGTACTGTGCCTTGCTGATTGACCAAGAACTCAACCATCCCGATGAACAAGTGCGCAAAGACGCCGCTGAAATGGTGGCCTTGCTCACGCCCATCGTGAAGGCCTTCATCACCGACAACGCCTGGACCGCCACCTCCGCTTGTTTGCAGGTCTTGGGTGGCCATGGTTTCATACGCGAATGGGGCATCGAGCAGTATGTGCGCGATGCCCGCATCAACATGATTTATGAGGGCACCAACACCATCCAAAGCTTGGACTTGTTGGGACGCAAAGTCTTGGGCAACCAAGGGGCCAGCTTGAAAAAATTTGGCAAGCTGATCGCCGAGTTGGCCGCTGCCGAAGCAGACAACGAAGACATGGCCCCCTTCTTGCAACCCTTGACCAAATTGGGCAGCCAGATGACCGCGTTCACCGGTGAAATTGGCATGAAAGCCATGAGCAATGCGGATGAAGTGGGCGCTGCTGCTGTGGATTACCTGCGGGTGGCAGGGCATTTGGTTTTCGGTTATTTTTGGGCCCGCATGGCGCAAGCGGCTTTGCAAAAAATCGCCCAAGGGCAAAAAGATCAGTATTACAAATCCAAGGTGCAAACCGCACGCTTTTACTTCGCCAAGTTGTTCCCTGAAACCGCATCGCTGATGCAAACCGCACGTGCGGGCAGTGAGGTCTTGATGGACACTGCCGACGTGTTTTCTTGATTCACTTCTCACACATTCCAACCAAACGGAGACTCGACATGAAAAAAACAATCACTGCCAGCCTGCTGTTGCTCAGCTTGCAAGCCTTTGCCCAAATGACCCCCGTGGGCACTTGGCACACGATTGACGATGAAACCAAAAAACCCAAGGGTGAAGTCACCATCACCGACACCAATGGGGTGTTGACTGGCGTGGTCGGCAAATCCTTGGTGGATGACCCCAAAGCCAAAACCATTTGCGACTTGTGCAAAGACGATCGCAAAGACCAAGCCATCGTTGGCATGGAGTTCATTCGTGGTGTCAAACAAGAAGGCAGCAAACCTGTTTGGGGCGGCGGCGGCAAAATCCTCGACCCGGGCAACGGCAAGATTTACACCGTCGAAATGGAGCCTATCGAAGGCGGCAAAAAAATGAAGGTGCGCGGTTACATTGGTCCCCTCTACCGCACCCAAGTTTGGTTGCGTGTGCAGTAATCAAAGGAAAACACGCATGACTGGCATTCTTCAAAACCAAGAAAGCGGCGTCCTCACCCTGACCCTGAACCGGGTGGACAAAAAGAATTCGCTCAATGCCAGCATGTATGCCGCGTTGGCTGATGCCCTGCAGATGGCGACCGAGAACCCTGAGGTGAAAGTGGTGCTGGTGCAAGGCCACGAAACCGTGTTCAGCGCTGGCAACGACATCGCAGATTTTTTACAGCAACCGCCCGCCATCGAAGCCTCTGAGGTGTTTCGCTTTCTCAAAGCCATCGCGGTCTTTCCCAAACCCTTGTTGGCCTCGGTGTGTGGACCTGCGGTGGGTGTGGGCACCACCATGTTGTTCCATTGCGACTTGGTGTATGCGGGTGACAACGCCGCGTTTTCCATGCCCTTTGTGAATTTGGGCTTGTGCCCCGAAGCAGGCTCCAGCTTGCTCGCGCCGCAACTCATGGGCTACCAACGCGCCGCCGAAGCCTTGTTGTTGGGCGAGCCTTTTTTGGTGGAGGCTGCGCTCGAAATGGGTTTGATCAGCAGGGTGTTGCCGCCCACTGAAGTCAATGCGTATGCACAACTGCAGGCCCGCAAAATGGCCACCAAACCTTTGTCGTCGCTGATGGAAACCAAGCGCTTGATGAAATCAGCGCAAACACCGGCAGTGCTGGCACGGATTCAAGAAGAGGCGGTTGCATTTGGCCGCATGCTCAAAGAGCCAGCGGCGATTGAAGCGTTCAGTGCGTTCTTGGGCAAACGCAAACCCGTGTCAAGCAGCTGAGCCTTTGCGCTCAATGGTTTTGGGTTGGCCGTTGTCGTCAATCGCCACATAGGTGATGTTGGCCTGGGTCACCTTCAAGTAGCTGCCTTGTTGCCTGATGCGTTCGGCAAACACTTCCACCGTGACCGTGATGGACGTGTTGCCTATGCGGGCGATGCGGCTGAAAAAACTCAGAATGTCACCCACCTTGACCGGTTGCTTGAATACAAACTCATTGACCGCCACGGTGGCGATGCGGCCTTGCACATAACGGGCGGGCAACACGGCACCGGCCAAGTCCACCTGCGCCATGACCCAGCCACCAAAAATATCGCCGTTGGCGTTGCAGTCGGCGGGCATGGGAATCACTTTGAGCACCAATTCCGCATCGGTGGGCAAGGTGGTTGTGGATGTTCTGGAGTCGGCGGATTGGGTCACAGGCACAATGGATGTTGTTGAAGTCAACTCTATTGTGCGTCATGCGTCATCCCGGCTCCAGTTATCCCCGCATTCCTTCCAGCACGGTCACGCTCGCGCAGGATACGGATTGGCATGCGCTCAAGCGCTTGTTTCCCTATTTGTGGGAATACAAATGGCGGGTGATGGCGGCGCTGACCTTCATGGTCGGAGCCAAGGTGGCCAACGTCGGTGTTCCTCTGCTGTTGAAAGAACTGATCGACAACATGACGCCACAACCCACGGTGGCGCAGGCTGTGTTGGTCGTGCCTATCGCTTTGTTGGTGGCTTATGGTTTGCTGCGTTTGTCGGTGTCAGCCTTCACTGAATTAAGGGAATTGGTGTTTGCCGAAGCCACCCAAGGTGCGGCCAAGCGCATCGCTTTGGAAACCTTTGAGCATTTGCATCGACTCAGTTTGCGCTTTCACCTCGAGCGGCAAACCGGCGGCATGAGCCGGGACATCGAGCGCGGTGTGCGTGGCATTGAATCTTTGATTGCCTATTCGCTCTACAGCATCGTCCCCACTCTGATTGAAGTGGTGTTGGTCCTCACCATCTTGGGTTTGAAATTTGACAAGTGGTACGCCATCATCACCCTCATTGCCCTGGCGGCCTATATCTATTTCACGGTCACCATCACTGAGTGGCGCACCCAATTTCGCAAGCAAGTCAATGAATTTGATTCGAACGCACACAGCCGCGCCATCGACTCCTTGTTGAACTATGAAACCGTGAAGTATTTTGGCAATGAAGCCTTTGAGGCCAAGCGCTACGACGACAACTTGGACAAGTTGCGCAAAGCGCGTATCAAGGCACAAAACTCCTTGAGTGCTTTGAACATAGGCCAGCAACTCATCATTGCTGTGGCCTTGGTGGGCATGCTGTGGCGTGCCACCCAAGGCGTGGTCGATGGGCGCATGACCTTGGGGGACTTGGTGATGATCAATGCCTTCATGATCCAGCTCTATATTCCATTGAATTTCTTTGGTGTGATTTACCGCGAAATCAAACAAAGCCTGACCGATTTAGAGCGCATGTTTGAGTTGCTTGAAAAGCAACGTGAAGTGGCCGACCTGCCCTCTGCCCAAGCACTTCAACTGACACAACCCCCCGAGGTACGGTTTGAGAATGTGTTTTTTGCCTACGAACCAGACCGCCCCATCTTGCATGGCATCAGCTTGACCATTCCTGCTGGCAAAACAGTGGCGGTGGTGGGCCCGTCGGGTTCCGGTAAATCGACATTGGCCCGCTTGCTGTTTCGTTTTTACGATGCGCAAGATGGCAGCATTCGCATCGACGGTCAAGACATCAAGCAACTGACCCAAGACAGTGTGCGCCGTGCCATTGGCATCGTGCCGCAAGACACGGTCTTGTTCAATGACACGGTTTACTACAACATCGCCTATGGACAAACCGCTGCCTCCAAAGAACAGGTGGAAGAGGCGGCCAAGTCGGCTCGGATTCACGATTTCATTGCCTCCACACCGCAAGGCTACGAGACCATGGTGGGCGAGCGGGGCTTGAAGTTGTCGGGCGGCGAGAAGCAGCGTGTGGCGATTGCCCGCACCTTGTTGAAGAACCCATCCATCTTGATTTTTGACGAAGCCACCTCAGCGTTGGACAGCACCAACGAGCGTGCTATTCAAGCCGAGTTGCGTGACGCTGCCAACAACAAAACCACCTTGGTGATTGCCCACCGTTTGTCCACCGTGGTCGATGCCCATGAAATCATCGTGCTCGACCAAGGCCATGTGATCGAGCGCGGCACCCATGCACAACTGCTGGCGGCTCAAGGGCGCTATGCCCACATGTGGTCTTTGCAGCAAAGCCAAGACGAAAGTCCTTAGGGCAAGTCGGGGTCACCCGCGAGCTCACTGCTTTCAATCGGACCCACTTTGCCCAAGCGGGCTTTCAAAGACTGCGGCTCACCTGACAGGATGGCCGCATACAAGGTGGTATTGGCCAAGACCTTTTTCACATAGTCGCGGGTTTCGGTGAAGGGCACACACTCGGCCCAAATGGCACCTTCAAGCACCGGACCATTGCGCCATCTGCGCGAGCGACTGGGGCCAGCGTTGTAAGCGGCAGCGGCCAGGGGCATGGAGCCTTGGAAGCTATCTAGCACCAACTTCAAATAAGTCGTGCCGATGGCGATATTGGTATCGCGATGGTTCAATTGCTCGGTCTGAAAATTCTTCAAGCCGATTTTTTTAGCGGTCCATTTGGCGGTGGCAGGCATGATTTGCATCAAACCCGAGGCACCCACACTGGAGCGTGCATCCAAAATAAAGCGGCTTTCTTGGCGAATCAGGCCATACACATAGGCAGGGTCGAGCTGTATGTTTTTACTGCGAGCCATCACCTCTACTTTGAAGGGCATGGGAAAGCGGTGCGTCATCTCTGGCAGGGCAGTGCGTTCGCTGGTGTTGATGCAGCGGTCCCACACTTGCTCGTCACAAGCCCATTGAGCCGCTGCGAGTTTTTCGCGGTCGCTCATGCGGCCCTTTTGACCTTGACCATCCACCAGGGACGTACCGTAGTTCCATTCCTTCACACCGTCTTGGCGCAAACCGATGCGAATAGCGTAGAGACCGCGCTGTAGGCTAGGATTTGCTTTCGCGGCATTCAACTCCAGCACTGTGACTGGGGTTGGGCGCGGTGGCAAACTGACTTTGCGACCCAATTCTTCTTCGGCCAGTTGCTCGTAAAAACCTTGGTAGCCTGCAATGCTTTGCAAGGCCGTTTGGGCCTGTGCCTTGGCTGCTGCGCTGGGGTTGGCTTGCGCCAAGGTGGCGCGGGCATGCCAATACACCCAAGCGGCTTCTTTTTGAGCTGTGGCGCTCATGGCTTCAATGGCAGACGCCACCATCGTCCATTGCGGTTTGTTGGCAGCACGCAAAGCGGCACGCACTTTCCAAGCCAACATGTCATCTGTCAAGCCACTGCCCGAGCCAGCTTTGGCAAAGTGCTCAGCCGCATCGCTGTCGAGTTTCATCGCTGATTGCCGTCCAATCACCCCCCAAACCCATTGCTTTTGTTCTTTGGTCAGCGTGTTGCTGGCCTTGCCTTGCATTTGACGAACCGCCACTTCATGGTCGTTGTCCGCCAATTTGACCAGGGCCAAAGTCATCCATTCGGGCGACTCTTTGCCCATGGTGTGGCCCCGACCGGCCAAGAACTTGGCGGGGTTGTTCATCAACTCGTCCAGCGGCGACAGGCTTTTGCCAGAGACCATGCGCAGGGCGTCGCGGGCGGCTGACTTGCGGTTGAACTCCACCATCAATCGCGCTTTGCGCCAAATGTCTTGCGCACTGACTTTGTTGGCCAACAACAACTGCTCCATGGCGTAGGAGCAACCATCGTCGGCTTGACGTTGTGCGAGCCAGGTTTTGCGGATTTGCTCTTCCAGTGCCACAGTGCCGACAAACTTCTTCTGGCTGGCCTCTAACCAATCGGCGTAACACTCAACCTCTTTGTCATCGTGCATGCGGTAGAGCGCATATTCACGTTCAAACTGCGTCCATTCTTCGCGTTGCCCCAACACCAACAACCAATCATTGCGCAATCGGTCTTCTTGGTAAGTGCCGCTGTATCGGTTCAGGAACTCTTTCACCTCAGCGTCTGAGGCGCCACCCAAACGCACCCTGAGTTCCCAATAAGCGGCCCAAGGTTCTAAGACATGACCACGCGCTTGCGGCAGCAATTGGCTGAGTTTTTTGCGGTCGTTTTTTTGGAAAGCATTGGCCATGTCCAGCAACACGGCATCGGCTTTGTCAGTGTTGGCAGAGGAGGCTGTGGTTGCGGCCTGGGCCCCGATAACGCTGCATAAAAGCCATGCAACCAAGCTGCGACGGGTTAGAAAGGTGACCATGACACAATCGAGAGACTCCACAGATGAGACCTATTCTCCCATGGACAAAAAAGCCCTTCGACAAGAATTGATTCAAGCAAGGCTGGATTTGCCTGATCGGTTAGAGCGGGCCGAAGCTTTACAACGTCTGTTGCGCATTTGGTTGTTTGACCGCAAAGACACCGTCATTGGCGCCTACTGGCCGATCAAAGGCGAGTTCGACCCACTGCCCGCTTTGCACCGCTGGAAAGAAGATGGCGAGTTGCTGGATGACACGGTGCTGCGCCGCATTGGTTTGCCAGTGGTGGACAAACTCACCAAGACCTTGAATTTCCATGCGTGGTATCCGGGCTGCGACATGGAAGAAGACGCCTACAACATCCCCAAACCCAAAGACACCGAAGTGGTGGTGCCCACACTGTTGTTTGTGCCTTGTGTGGGCTATGGGCCAGGCGGCTACCGCTTGGGGTATGGCGGCGGTTTCTACGACCGCACTTTGGCGGGTTTGCAACCCCAGCCCTACACCGTGGGTTTGGGTTTCACCTCGGGGTTCTTGCCCGACTTCTTGCCCGAAAAACACGATGTGCCCTTGGATGCCTTGCTGAATGAAAACGGGGTGGTGTGGCCCACAGCAGGCTATTGAGCCAGGCGCAGGCTTGATTGCTTATGATGACCCGGTTCTTCATCACAGCCACCAAGGGTCACCATGTCACAAGCCAAGTCCTTCGCCAGTCAAAACGACCTGAGCGATAAAAACATCAGCTTCACCCAACTCAGCCCCCACTGCTGGGCTTACACGGCTGAAGGCGACCCCAACTCGGGCGTGATCATTGGCGATAAATTCATTTTGGTGAGTGACGCCACCGCCACGCCCTTGATGGCGCAAGACTTGATTGCCAAGATCCGCAGCGTGAGTGACAAGCCGATCAAATACGTGTTGCTCACCCACTACCACGCGGTGCGGGTGTTGGGGGCCAGCGCCTACTTTGCCGAAGGTGCCACTGAAATCATTGCCAGCAAAGGCACCTGCGACCTGATCGTCGAACGTGGTGCCGAAGACATGCAAAGCGAGATGGACCGTTTCCCGCGCTTGTTCAGAGGTGCAGACAGCGTGCCGGGCCTCACTTGGCCGACCATGGTCATTGGTGACGGCCAGCCCGGTCGTCAAGGCAGTTTGTCCATCGATTTAGGCGGCGTCAAAGTGGAGATTTGGCACCCAGGTGCTGGCCACACCAGTGGCGACACCATCGCGTGGGTGGAAGCCGAGAAAGTTTTGTTCAGCGGTGACTTGGTGGAATACCAAGCCGGTGTGTACACCGGAGACGCGCACTTGGCCCAATGGCCCGCCACCTTGGAAGCCCTGCGGGCCTTGAACGCCCAGGCCATCGTGCCGGGACGTGGCGAAGCCATGCAAGGCCATGCTGATGTGAACAAAGCCTTGGACTACACCAAGCTGTGGGTGGAAACCTTGTTCAAGTGCGGCCAAGAAGCCGTGGCGAAGAAGATGGATTTGAAAGCCGCCATGGCCCACACGCGCCAATACATGGACCCGGTGTTTGGCCAAGTCTTCATTTATGAACACTGCTTGCCGTTTGATGTGAGCCGCGCCTACGACGAAGCCCAAGGCATCCGCAACCCGCGCATCTGGACGGCGCAGCGCGACAAAGAAATGTGGGCCTCGTTGCAGTCTTGATGTTCAGGGGTTGGTGCGCATCAATTCGCGCACATCGGCTTCATAGCCTTTAAGGACGTTCACTGCATTCGCGCGTTGTTCGGCCGTGGTGCTGTTGTGAAACTGCGCTGCTGCTTGGCAGTTCAATGCTTGTCGCTTTTTCAAATACGCGGCGTAATCTTCATCCGGGGTGTTCAGGCTGCGCTGCAGCCAATCACGCACCGTTTGCCGAGAGCTTGTCAGGTTGCGCTGCGCCGTGCCAATGGTTTGCAAGGTCTGCAGCATGTCGGCTTGTTGCCGCAAACGCTCGGCGTAGGTGCGTTCTGCATCAAACCCGGACGACTGTGCCAGCAAACGCAATTGCGCTTGTTGTGCTTTGCTCACTTTTCCGTAAAAACGTTCGGCGTTCTTTTGCCCTTTTTCGGTTTGAACCTCCAAACGGTCTTGGCTGCCGCCATCGAGTTTCCAATCCTTTCGCCAGGTGCTGTTGTCCTTGTCGAAGCGGGCCTTCATGGTGTCGAGTTGCGGTGCTTGCAAGCTCAAGGCCAAGGTGGCAAGCGGCGTCTCCATTTGGGCAGCCAAGGGTTTCAAGCTGTCACGTATTTCATCTGCCAAGCGACACACCTGATCGGCTTGCACCTGCTGGGGCGCCAGTTGTTGCATGCGCACCAACCAATCCGCATACAGCGGCAATTGCTGTTGCCGGTGCCAGGCCAGCACTTGCGTCAGGTCGGCCTTGGTTTGGCGGCTTTGCGCGGCGGTCAAGTCCAGGTGCGGGTCAATCCAAGTGAACATCAGCGCTTGCGGGGCATTGTTGTAGCCGGTGACCACCAAGCTGCAAGCGCTCAAGCAGGCTGTCAGGCCCAAAGCCAAGCACCAGCCGAGCCGCCGCCCAACCCAGCCACGCTGACTGATAATCTGATCAGAAGAAGGAATCAAGTTCATGGCACTGGTGGATGTGGTGGTGATGGCGGCGGGCAAAGGCACCCGCATGAAAAGCAGTATGCCTAAAGTTCTTCACCGTTTGGGTGGCAGGGCTTTGTTGCAGCATGTACTTGACACGGCTTCAGCTATTGAAGCCCGGCGTGTCGTGGTCATCACTGGGCATGGTGCCGACCAAGTGGAAGCCAGCTTGGCTGCGCAAACCGGTTTGCAATGTGTGCGTCAAATGCCGCAGTTGGGCACCGGCCACGCCATGCAACAAGCCGTGCAGGTGTTGGCCGACGACGGCATCACCTTGGTGTTGTCAGGTGATGTGCCCCTGATTCAAGCCGACACCTTGCAAGCCTTGCTCAGTGTTTGCGATGGCCAACATTTGGCCTTGTTGAGTTTGCAAACCGACAACCCCACAGGCTATGGCCGCTTGGTGCGCAATGCCCAAGGCGTGGTGCAAGCCATCGTCGAAGAAAAAGACGCCACACCCGAGCAACGCCAGATTCAAGAAATTTACAGCGGCATCATGGCTGTGCCCACGCGTTTGTTGCGCGGCTGGCTGGCCCGTTTGGACAACCAGAACGCCCAACAAGAGTACTACCTGACCGATGTGGTGAAGTTTGCGGTGGCCGATGGCTGCAGCGTGCAAGCGCATGGCATCAGCCAAGCATGGCAGGTGGAAGGCGTGAACACGCCCGTTCAACTGGCCGCTTTAGAGTGTGCTTTCCAACACCTGCAAGCCCAGCGCTTCATGAACGATGGTGTGCGCTTGGCCGACCCTGCACGGTTTGATGTGCGCGGCACCCTGACCTGTGGTCAGGATGTAGAGATTGATGTGAACTGCGTGTTTGAAGGCGTGGTGCACTTGGGCGATGGTGTGCGCATTGGCCCCAACTGCTTCATTGCCAATTGCCATATTCAAGCCGGTGCAGTGATCCATGCGCTCACCCACATCGATGGCGAGACACTCGGTGTGACGGTGGGTGAGGGGGCCTCGGTGGGGCCTTTTGCACGCCTGCGCCCGGGTGCCGTGCTGGCAGCCGAGGTGCACATTGGCAACTTTGTGGAAGTGAAAAACTCCACGCTGGCCAAGGGTGCCAAAGCCAACCACTTGGCGTATTTGGGAGACGCCACCGTGGGCGAGCGTGTGAATTACGGTGCAGGCACCATCACCGCCAACTACGATGGGGCCAACAAGCACCGCACCATCATCGAGGCCGATGTGCACATTGGCAGCAACAGCGTCTTGGTGGCCCCGGTCACCATTGGCGCGGGCGGCACCGTGGGCGCAGGCTCCACCGTCACCAAAAATACCGAGCCCGGTGCGCTGACCGTGGCCCGTGGCAAGCAGGCCAGCATTGCCAACTACCAACGTCCGGTTAAAAACAAAAAATAAGGAACAGCACATGTGTGGCATCGTCGCCGCGGTATCCGGCCGCAACATCGTCCCCATCCTCGTCCAAGGTTTGCAGCGCCTCGAGTACCGGGGTTACGACTCGTGCGGTGTGGCGGTGCATGCCGCCAGCTTGAATGGCGGAACGGGCGGTTTACAACGCGCCCGCAGCACAGCGCGGGTGTCCGAGTTGATGGAGCAGGTGCAAGCTGACCATATTCAAGGCGGCACCGGTATTGCCCACACCCGCTGGGCCACGCATGGCGCACCGGCGGTGCACAACGCGCATCCGCATTTCAGCCACGGCACGGGTGACGCCAGCCAACCAGGCCGGGTGGCCTTGGTGCACAACGGCATCATCGAAAACCACGACGCGCTGCGTGCTGCTTTGCAAGCCAAGGGCTATGTGTTCAGCAGCCAAACCGACACCGAGGTGATTGCCCATTTGGTGGACAGCCTCTACCAGGGCGACGTGTTCGAAGCCGTCAAGGCCGCGGTGTTGCAACTGCACGGCGCGTATGCCATAGCCGTGTTTCACAAAGACGAACCGCACAGGGTGGTGGGCGCTCGCGCGGGCTCGCCGCTCATCTTGGGTGTGGGCCAGGGCGAAACTTTTTTGGCCAGCGACGCCATGGCCTTGGCCGGGGTCACCGATCAAATTGTGTATTTGGAAGAAGGCGATGTGGTGGATATTCAGCTGGGCAAGTATGCAGTGCAAGACCGCCATCACCAGCCCGTCAGCCGCGAGGTGAAAACCGTGCACGCTCACAGCGGTGCCGCCGACTTGGGCCCCTACCGCCACTACATGCAAAAAGAAATTTTCGAGCAACCACGGGCGATTGCCGACACGCTCGAAGGCGTGGTGGGCATCACACCCGAACTGTTTGGGCAGAGTGCACACAACGTGTTCAAGGCCATCGACAACGTGCTCATCTTGGCCTGTGGCACCAGCTATTACAGCGGCTGCGTGGCCAAGTATTGGATCGAGGCGATTGCCAAACTGCCTTGCCAAGTGGAAATTGCCAGCGAGTACCGCTACCGCGACTCCGTGCCCAACCCGCGCACCTTGGTGGTCACCATCACCCAAAGCGGCGAAACCGCCGACACCTTGGCCGCGCTGCGCCACGCCCAAAGCTTGGGACTGAAACACAGCTTGACGATTTGCAATGTGGCCACCAGCGCCATGGTGCGCGAATGCGAGTTGGCCTATGTGACCCGCGCTGGTACCGAAATTGGCGTGGCTTCCACCAAAGCCTTCACCACGCAACTGGCCGGTTTGTTTTTGCTCACACTGACGTTGGCCAAAACCAAAGGGCATTTGAGCGCCGAGGCCGAAGCCCTGCACATCAAGGAGATGCGCCATTTGCCAGCAGCTTTGCAAGCGGTGCTGGCCCTGGAGCCGCAACTCATGGCCTGGTCGCAAGACTTTGCGTCCAAAGAAAACGCTTTGTTTTTAGGCCGTGGTACGCATTACCCGATTGCGCTGGAAGGCGCTTTGAAGCTGAAAGAAATCACCTACATCCACGCCGAGGCCTATGCCGCTGGCGAGCTCAAACACGGCCCATTGGCGCTGGTGACGAGCGCCATGCCCGTGGTGACCGTGGCCCCCAACGACAGCCTGCTGGAAAAACTCAAAAGCAATATGCAGGAAGTGCGTGCCCGTGGCGGCGTGCTGTATGTGCTGGCCGATGGCGACACGAAAATTGAAAACAGCGAAGGCGTGAATGTGATTCGCATGCCCGAGCACTACGGCGTGCTGTCACCCATCCTGCATGTGGTGCCCTTGCAGTTGTTGGCGTATCACACGGCCTGCGCCCGGGGCACGGATGTGGACAAGCCGAGGAATTTGGCCAAGAGTGTCACCGTGGAATAACAGTCGGGGCATAAAATGGCAGAAATTGCCATCCAAGGAGTCCATGGTGTCACTCAATGTATCTCTGCCTGTCGAACTTGAAAACCGTGTACGCGAGCATGTGGCCAGCGGCTTGTATGGATCAGCCAGTGAGGTGATACGCGAAGCATTGCGGTTGTTTGAGGCCTATCAAGCAACACAAGCTGGTCATTTGCAAGCCTTGCGGTCAGATATTCATCAAGGATTGGCAGATGTCCGGTCAAACCGAGTCAGTACGCTCGATGTTCAGGCTTTGAAACAAGAGGGCCGCAAACGGCTCAAACAAGCGGCCAAATAATGTCTCGGCTCCTGTTTGCCGACTCCGCCAAGGCAGATCTTCTGGATGCTTGGCTTTTCATTGCTGAAGAAAATATGGACGCCGCGGATGGTGTCATCGATGCCATCCATCAAGAGGCGCAAACACTTTCATTGCAGCCCATGATGGGTCGCGAACGACATGAACTTGCGCAAGGGGTTCGCAGTTGGCCAACTTCGACACGTTACATCTTGTTTTATGAGCCCTTTGATGATGGTGTTCATGTCTTGAGAGTCTTGCATCACGCCAGAGATATTCAAAAACTGCTGCTTGATGACGTTGAATAAGACATGGCGTGGCGGAATGGGTTGCGGAGATCACCTGCATCCGGCATGAGGGCTGGTTGTATTGGTGGCGAATCACTCAGGGAAAACCCCCTCTGCTGGCCCCAGGAATCAGCCAATAAGCACAAGCCAAGCGCCCCTTTGTTTGTGTAGCCTTGGGTCTTGCCAATAAGACACCATGAGCCTGCCCGAACTCCCACCTCTCTCGCATTATTTTTCGCCCGAGCACGAAGCGTTTCGCGCTTCACTGCGCAACTTCGTGGCGCGTGAAATCACGCCCTTTGTGAACGATTGGGACGAGGCCGAAACTTTTCCGCTGTCGCTGTACAAAAAGGCCGCCGAGGTGGGCGCCACCGGCGTGGGGTTTGCCGAAGAATTTGGTGGCACACCGGGCGATGTGTTTCACAAAATCATCTTGGCCGAGGAATACGCCCGTTGCGGCAGCGGCGGTGTGCAGGCTTCGTTGAACTCGCACACGATTGGCTTGCCACCCATCGCCGTGGCGGGCTCGCATGACTTGAAACAACGCGTCTTGCCCAGTGTCTTGCAGGGCGACAAGGTGGCGGCTTTGGCCATCACCGAGCCCGGCGGCGGCTCGGATGTGGCCGCACTCCAAACCACGGCAGTGCGTGAGGGCGATCACTACATCGTCAACGGCGAAAAAACCTTCATCACCAGTGGCATGAGGGCCGACTTCATCACCACGGCGGTGCGCACCGACACCAGCAGCCAAGGCGCGAACGGCATTTCTTTGTTGGTGCTGGAAGGCAACACACCGGGCTTGCACCGCAGCCCTTTGAAAAAAATGGGTTGGTGGTGTTCGGACACCGCGCACCTGCGTTTTGAAAACTGCCGCGTGCCGGTGTCGCAGTTGGTGGGTGAAGAGCACCACGGTTTCAAACTCATCATGGCCAACTTCAACAACGAGCGTTTGTTCATGGCCGCCCAGGCCTATGGCTTTGCCCAAGTGTGTTTGGAAGAGGCGCTGGACTGGGCGCGGCAACGCCACACCTTTGGCCAAGCGCTGTCCGAGCGCCAAGTGGTGCGGCACAAATTGATGGACATGCACATGCGCATCGACACGGCCCGCAGCACGGTGCACGAGCTGGCCTACCGCATCGAACACCAACTGGGTGACCCGGCGCAATTGGTGGCGCGTATCGCCATGGCCAAGGTCTTAGCCACACAAGCCATGCAGTTTTGCGCCGATCAAGCGTTGCAAATTTTGGGCGGCATGGGCTATATGCGCGGCACCCGCAGCGAACGCATTTACCGCGAAGTCAAGGTGATGATGATTGGCGGCGGCTCGGAAGAAATCATGAAAGACTTGGCTGCACGGCAGCTGGGCATTTGAGGAAACACATGCAAAGCATTGGCCAAGACCTGCTGGATGAATACCAAGCACTCGCTGCGCTGTGCGACACGCTCTCGCCCGACGAGTGGAAGCAGCCCACGGCGTTTTATGGTTGGAGCGCCTGGGATGAAATCGCGCATCTTTGCTACTTTGATGAAACTGGTTTGCAATCCGCCACCAACGAAGACAGCTTCAACCAAGCGGCCTTGCCCTTGGCCAAACGCTTGTATGCCGGTGAACAAATCAGTGGCATCGCCCGCGAGCGCTATGCGCATCTGGACGGCCCCGCGCTGTTGGCACATTGGCGCGACTTGCACCAAGCCTTGGTGAACGCCTTGCTCGCCCATGACGCCAAAGACCGCTTGCCTTGGTATGGCCCGCCCATGAGTGCGCGGTCGTTTGCCTCGGCCCGCTTGATGGAAACCTGGGCGCATGGCCAAGACATTTGGGACGTGGTCAAGCGACAGCGGCCTGCATCCCACCGCTTGAAACACATCGCACACTTGGGCGTGACCACCTTCAAGTGGACCTTTGTGAACCGCCAATTGCCGGTGCCCGAGGTGTTGCCGCATGTGGTGCTGACCGCGCCCGATGGCGACACCTGGACATGGAATGAATCTTCAAGCAGCTACTGTGTGCACGGCAGCGCCGAAGATTTTTGTTTGCTGGTGACGCAACGCCGACACTTGAACGATACCGCGTTGCAATACGTGGGCGAGGATGTGCAGCGTTGGCTGCTGATGGCGCAGTGTTTCGCTGGGCCACCCGCAGATGGACCGATGGCGGGTGTGCGGGTCTAGCCATGCGCGAGCCCTTGTCTTTGCTACACCAAGGCGCGATCAACCAAGCCTTGGGCCGTTTCCAGCGCGGTGAGGGTGCCCACAGTTTGTCGGACTACAGCTTCGCCAATTTTTATTTGTTTCGCCAAGCGCACCGCTATGAATTTCAAAGCGGCGACTGGCCGTGTTTGCACGGCGTGACCTACGATGGCCAAGCCTATGTGTTGCCGCTGTTTGATGTGTGCCAAGCCCCGCATAGCGTGTTGCACACCTTGTTGCAAGATGAACAAACCATGTTGTTTCCGCTGGCGAAAGAACAGATGGCCCACTTTTCAACCGACAACTTTGCATGGCATGCCGCAGAAGCCGATGCCGACTATGTGTACCCGGCTGACAACTTCAGGCATTACGCAGGCAGCCTGTTGAACAAGAAACGCAACCTGGTGCGCCAGTTGTTGGACAGCGTGGAGGTCACTTCAATGGCTTATTCAACCGACATGGCCAAAGAGGCGCAAACCGTGTTGGCTGATTGGATGAGCGCCAAAGGAAAACAAGCAGGCGACGCCGACGAACAACCCTGCCTGGAGGCTTTGCAACATGATGAATTGTTGGGCTTGCACGGCTTGATGTTTTTTGCAGATGGCAAGCCCGCAGGTTTTGTGTTGGCCGAAACCTTGGCGCCAGGTGTGTGGGTGATGCGCTTTGCCAAGGGCATGAACCATTTGAACGGCATTTACCAACACATGTTTCAGCAGGTGTGCTTGGCCACGCCCGACTTGCAATGGCTGAATTTCGAACAAGACTTGGGATTGCCGAATTTGCGCCAAACCAAGCTGTCCTACCAACCCGCTTTCTTGTTGCCCAAGTGCCGTTTGCGGCTCAGCCAGTTGGCACAAGACAGCCGCGCTGCACCAGCGTAGGCTGGCGCTTTCACCACGCACACACCATGGCCCAACTCGACTCCGCACTCTCTGTTCACAGCGACAGCTTTCAAGCCAACCGCCAAGGCATGCTGAGCTTGCTGGCACAAGTGCGTGCCTTTGAAGAGCGCACGGTGCAAAAGTCAGCCGCGTCCAAACCGCGCTTTGACAAACGCCAACAGTTGTTGCCGCGTGAACGCCTGTCTTTGTTGCTCGACCCCGGCACACCGTTTCTCGAGTTGTCCACCTTGGCCGGTTTGGGTTTGGACCAGAAAGACCTGGCCAAGAGCGTGCCCGGTGGTGGTGTGATCGCAGGCATTGGCGTGGTCAGTGGTGTGCGCTGCATGGTGAATGTGTCGGACTCGGGGATTGATGCAGGCGCGTTGCAACCCATGGGCATAGACAAACAACTGCGGGTGCAAGAACTGGCCCTTGAAAACAAACTGCCCTTCATTCAGTTGGTGGAGAGTGCAGGGGCCAACCTCATGACTTACCGGGTTGAAGACTTTGTGCGCGGCGGCAGTTTGTTTCGAAACATCGCACGGCTGTCGGCTGCTGGTTTGCCGGTGGTCACTGTCACGCACGGTTCGTCCACAGCGGGTGGTGCGTATCAAACCGGCTTGTCCGACTACATCATCATGGTGCGGGACCGCTCACGTGCTTTTCTGGCGGGGCCACCTTTGTTGATGGCCGCCACCGGTGAAGTGGCCACCGAAGAAGAATTGGGCGGGGCGCTGATGCACACCAGCATCTCGGGCTTGGGCGACTACCTGGCCGAAGACGACCGGGATGCGATTCGCTTGGCGCGGGAGGTCATGGCGCACATCGATTGGGACCGCATCACCACAGACACCCCACGCTACTTCAAGCCACCGCGCTATGACGCCGAAGAATTGCTGGGCGTCATGCCCCTCGATCACAAGCGTCCGGTGGACATGAAAGAAGTGATTGCGCGGATTGCCGACGACTCCGACTTCTTAGAGTTTGGTGCCAACTACGGCAGCGCCACGGTGTGTGGCCACATCACCCTGGAAGGTTGGCCGCTGGGCATCATCACCAACAATGGCCCGATCGACATGGCCGGGGCCAACAAGGCCACGCATTTCATCCAAGCCTGTTGCCAAAGCCGCACACCCATTTTGTATTTGAACAACACCACCGGTTTCATGGTGGGCAAAGCCTTCGAGGAGGGCGGCATCATCAAGCACGGCTCGAAGATGATTCAAGCAGTCACCAACGCCACCGTGCCGCAAATCACGCTTTATTGCGGGGCCTCGTTTGGCGCGGGCAACTACGGCATGTGTGGCCGTGGTTTTCACCCGCGGTTTTGTTTCAGTTGGCCCAACGCGAAAACCGCGGTCATGGGTGGCGAGCAAGCCGCCAAAACCATGGCCATCGTCACCGAGGCCGCGATGAAGCGAAAAGGCGAAGTGGACCAAGCGGCACTCGATGACTTGCAGCAGCGCATCATCGAACGCTTTGACAGCCAAATGAGTGTCTTCGTCACCAGCGCCCATGTGCTCGACGATGGCGTCATCGACCCGCGCGACACCCGCAGCGTGTTGGCCGAGGTGCTGTCGGTGTGCCGCCAAGCCGATGTCCGTCAACCCCAAGCCATGCAATTTTCTGTTGCCCGCCCATGAAACTCAGCCACGAACACCATGAACTGCAGCGCTCGGTGAAGCGCTGGATCGATGAACAAATCAACCCGCATGTGGACGAGTGGGAAGCGGCTGGTATTTTTCCGGCGCACCAGGTCTTCAAGCAAATGGGCGACATGGGTTGGCTGGGTTTGTGCAAGCCCATCGACAACGGTGGCCTCGGTTTGGACTACTCCTATGGCGCGGTGTTGGCCGAGGCTTTGGGCCACATGCAATGCGGCGGTGTGCCGATGGCGATTGGTGTGCAAACCGACATGGCCACACCCGCGCTGGCCGAGCATGGCAGCGCCGAATTGCGTGCTGAATTTTTAACCCCGGCCATCCAGGGCGAGCTGGTGGCTTGCTTGGGCGTGTCCGAGGTGGGTGGTGGCTCGGACGTGGCCTCGATCAAAACCACGGCGAAAAAAGACGGCGACGATTACGTCATCAACGGCGGCAAGATGTGGACCACCAACGGCACACAAGCCGACTTTTGCTGTTTGCTGGCCAACACCTCGGAAGGTGCGCCGCACCGCAACAAGTCGCTGATCATCGTGCCGATGAACACACCCGGCGTCACAGCATCCAAGCCCTTGAAAAAAATGGGCATGCATTCTTCCGACACCGCGCAACTGCATTTCGACCAAGTGCGGGTGCCGCGCAGGTATTTGATTGGCGAAGAAGGCATGGGCTTCATCTACCAAATGGAGCAGTTTCAAATTGAACGCTTGTGGGGCGCGATGAACAACGTGGGCATGGCGCAGCGGGCCATCGACACCACCATCGCCTACACCCGAGAGCGCCAAGTGTTTGGCCGTGCCGTGTTGGACAACCAAGCCGTGCATTTCAAACTCGCAGAATTTCAAGCCGAACTTGAATGCTTGCGAGCCGTGTGTTGGCAAGCGGTGGAACTCATCGTCGATGGCGGTGACGCCACCTACTTGGCGACCGTGGCCAAACTCAAAGCGGGCCGACTCATGCGCACCATCGCCGATGGTTGCTTGCAGTACTGGGGTGGCATGGGCTATGTGGATGAAAGCCCCATCTCGCGCATTTACCGCGATGGCCGCCTCACCTCGATTGGCGGTGGCGCGGATGAAGTGATGCTGCAAATTTTGTGCAAAAGCATGGGGATCTTGCCGCGATGAAGGCCACGCCTTTTCACACCGTGTTGGTGGCCAACCGTGGCGAAATCGCTGTGCGTGTGATGCGCAGCGCCAAAGCACTGGGCTACCGTACCGTGGCGGTGTATTCATCGGCCGATGCGGATGCGCTGCATGTGAAGCAGGCCGATGCAGCCGTGTGCATTGGCGAGGCCTTGCCTGCGCAGTCGTACTTGAACATCGCAGCCATCTTGCAAGCCGCACAACGCAGTGGCGCGGATGCCGTGCATCCGGGCTATGGTTTTTTGGCCGAAAACGCCGACTTCGCACAAGCCTGTGCGGATGCAGGTTTGGTGTTCATCGGACCTTCACCACAAGCGATTCGCAGCATGGGCGACAAAGCCGGTGCCAAGCAGCTGATGTTGCAAGCGGGTGTGCCCTGCATCCCGGGCTACCAAGGCGAGGACCAAAGCGCGGCGCGTTTGGCGCAAGAAGCCCAGGCCATCGGTTACCCCGTGATGATCAAAGCCAGCGCAGGTGGTGGCGGGCGCGGTATGCGACTGGTGGGTAGTGCGCTTGAATTTGCTGCGTTGTTGCAAAGCGCCCAGTCGGAGGCACTGAATGCGTTCGGCAACGCCACGGTCATTCTTGAAAAAGCCGTGCCCTCGCCGCGCCACATCGAAATTCAAATCATGGCGGACCGCCATGGTCAGGTGGTGCATCTGGGCGAGCGCGATTGCTCGGTGCAACGCCGTCATCAAAAACTGATGGAAGAAGCGCCGTCGCCTGCCGTGAATGCCGCGTTGCGAGAACGCATGGGTGCCACTGCGGTGGCCGCCGTGCAAGCGATTGGTTATGAAGGCGCAGGCACTTTGGAGTTTTTGCTGGACGAGCACGGCCAACATTTCTTCATGGAAATGAACACGCGTTTGCAGGTGGAACACCCGGTGACCGAGGCCATCACCGGTTTGGATTTGGTCGCCCTGCAACTGCGCATCGCCGCAGGCGAGCCGCTGGGTTTGACCCAAAGCGAGGTGCTGTTCCAGGGCCACGCCATCGAGGTGCGTTTGTGCGCCGAAGACGCCCAACAAGGCTTCATGCCGCAAAGCGGACAAATGCGGCGCTGGGCCATGCCGGATTCATTGCGTGTCGAACACGCTTTGCACAGTGGCGCAGAGATTCCACCTTTTTACGACTCGATGATCGCCAAACTCATCAGCCACGCCCCCACCCGCGAAGAAGCACGGCGACAACTCTTGAAGGGTTTGCAAGAGGCCGTGGCCTTGGGCGTCATCACCAACCAAGCGTTTTTGGCGCAGTGTTTGGCGCACCCGGTGTTCGTGGCGGGCGAGGCCACCACAAGTTTCATTGGCCAGCACCTGGATGCCTTGCTGACCACCGATGAAGCGCTGCAAGCCCAAGCCTTGGCTTTGGCCGCTGCGCTGTTCTTGGCCACCGCGCCAGGGGCAGCTCCGGTGCCCAGCCTACGGCGGGTGTTGCACCGCTTGCCCAGCGTGCTGCAATTGGAGCTGGCGGGTCAACAACATGCGCTCAGCGTGTTGCAAGCGCCCACGCACCATTACCAAGTGCAAATTGAAGATACTCATTCCGACGTGCAGTTGCACGCGGTGCAACTGAGCGCTTTAGAAGACCAGCACAGCCTGCATGGCGAAGTGGATTTCAGCCTGCAACAAGTTCGGCAACACGCGGTGTTTGTCCGAGAAGGTGAGAGGTTGTGGCTGCAATGGCAGGGACAGGTGTGGCAGGTGCAAGACCAGACCCGCGCGGCATCCGCCAAACAACAAGGCGGCCCCAGCGACGGCAAACTGCGGGCCGCCATGAACGGGCGCGTGGTGGCGGTGGCGGTGGCCGTGGGTGACCGGGTGTTGCAAGGCCAAACCATGCTCACCTTGGAGGCCATGAAGATGGAGCATGTGCATGTGGCACCGGCCAGCGGTGTGGTGAAAAGCCTGAGCGTGGCGGTGGGCGAGCAGGTTGCGGCCAGCCGCGTGGTGGCCGAGATCGAGATGAACACAGAGGGGCAGACATGAGCGACGCGGTGTTGTTGCAAACCAAGGGGGCGGCGTTTTGGATCACCATCAACCGGCCAGACAAACGCAATGCCTTGAACGCCGAGGTGGTGGCGGGCATCCGCGCGGGCTATGCGCAGGCCCATGCCAATCCTGATGTGCGCGTCATTGTGTTGACCGGTGCAGGCGACAAAGCCTTTTGCGCCGGTGGCGATTTGCAGCCCGACAAAGGCTTTGTGTTCGACTTTGCCCAACCCAACGTGCCCTACGCCGACATGCTGCGCGAGGCGCACCAGGCCAAGCTGCCCAGCATCGCGCGGGTGAACGGCGTGTGCATGGCCGGTGGCATGGGCTTGTTGTGCATGACCGACTTGGCGGTCTGCGCCGATGACGCGTTGTTTGGCTTGCCCGAGGTGAAAGTGGGTGTGTTCCCGATGCAGGTGATGAGCCTGTTGCAACGCCAAGTGCCCAAGCGCTTGGTGCGCGAATGGGTGCTTAGCGGCGAGCCCTTTGGCGCACACGAGGCGCAAGCCGCCGGGTTGGTCAACCACGTCGTGCACGCCGCCGAGTTGGACGCCAAAACCGATTGGCTGGTGGGCCGCTTGGCCGACAAATCGCCCACCGCGGTTCGGCGCGGCAAGTACGCGTTGCGAGCCATTGAAGACATGGGCTTTGAAGAATCTTTGGCCTATACCGAGAGCCAAATTGCCCTGCTGGCGCAAACCGAGGATGCCAAAGAAGGCTTGGCGGCGTTCAACGAGAAACGCAAACCGGTCTGGACCGGCCGCTAAAACTTCAGGGAAAACACCAGTCCGCGCGGCGTCGCAGGGGGCCACACTCAGGCGTTGTTGCTGTCTGCCGAGTTCGCCTGTGCGTTTGTTGTCTCCCACCACCCCCGACCAAGCCCTGATGTGGATCACCCCGGACCGGGTTTTCTACCTCGGGCTTTTGGGCGCACCCTCGGTGCGCAGCATGGGCGCGGTCATGGTGTACGTGGCAGTCAGCGGACACATCCGCATTCAGATGGACGGCGGCGACTGGCAAACCACCGAGCTGGCCGTGGTGCCGCCCTATGTGCCGCACCAGGTGTGGGCAGAAGACCGCTGCATCAGCGTGTTGCAAATCGAGGCCGAAAGCGTCAGCCTGCAACAGCTGCCGGACTGGCTGCAAACCCGTGGCGCCTTGGCCGACCCCGAACGCGTGGCGGCGCTGCGCGAGAAGCAACAGCACTTGAGCCAACTGTCGCGTCGCCTCGACTTGAACACGCTGGACTTTGACCACACCTTCTTTCGCGCGGCTTTGCCAACTCGCCTGCTTGACGCTCGCATCGCGGCGGTGCTGTCGCGCATCAAGCAAGACCCGACGGCCTCGCTGCTGGCGCAGGACCACGCGGTCATGGCGAATTTGTCGTTTTCGCGGTTTTTGCATTTGTTCAAGCAAGAGGTGGGGGCGCCGTTTCGCAGTTTCCGCACCTGGAAGCGGGCCCGCAATGTGCTGCACCATGTGGTGCGGCACGACGCCAATTTGCTGGACGTGGCCTTGGACGCAGGCTACCCCGACTCGACCCATTTCAGCCATTCCATCCGGCAGATTTATGGCTTGAAGCCCAGCGACATGTTTGCTGGCTCACGCCGACTGAGCGTGCATGCACAAATAGCCTCTGGCTAATTGGGGTCAGATTCCAATTAATTCTTGAATCGTGATACAAGAAACGTGCATTTTTTTGAATTTATGTATCATAAAAACGCCTGTAAGCCCCGTCCCTGCTGACCACCCCCTCAAAACAAGGCATTTTGAGGCCTCCCCAAAACACCCTCCTCGAAACAATTGGAATCTGACCCCAATTAATTAATTGGAATCTGACCCCAATTAGTTGTTCAGGTGCGCCGCGACGGAGGCGGGTACCAGCAGTTCGATGTCCAAGAGCATTTGCCCCATGCCTTTGCCCAAGGGGTCGATGCGGCTGGAGGCGGGTCCGCCGCCGTCCAGCGCTTGGTGCAGCAGGTAGTTGATGGCCGAAATACCGGGCAGGTGAAAGCATTCCACCGGCCCGTGCACCAGGTGCTTGAAATAGGCCTGCACGACCTCGGGCGTGAGTCGGTTCCAAATGAGGGGCAGCCACTCGGGCCGCCGCGCCACCACGCCGATGTTGGACATGTCGCCCTTGTCGCCGCTGCGGGCCCAGGCCAGCTGAATCAGGCGCACCCGTTGCTGCGGCTCGGCAGGTTCTGCCCACACTGGCACTTGAGCATCAGAAGGCTCACTCAAGCCTGGCGATGGCGCCTCAGAACGCTCGGCCCCCGCTGGCACTTGCGCCTCAGAAGGCTTGGCCAAACGCGTCACAGGTGAAACAGGCGTCTCCGACAATGCAGCCAAGCTTTCAGCCTCACCACGCCACAACCCCATAGGCCCATCCAACGCTTTTCCATCCAAACGCACCCGCACTTGCACCGCCGATTTCGGCAGCAAAAAAGCAAAGGGTTTGATGAGCGGCGAGGCGCTGGGCCGCCCCGCGCCCGGGCCGGTGGTGCCGGGTGACCACGAGGTGCCGGAAGGCGCGATTTCGCGGGCAAACAGATCCAGCGCTTGGCGGCTGCTGTGGCTGGCGGTGATGCGCACCATCACCTCGCGCGACGCCGATGTGCGGGCCTGTTCGCCGTACAAGGTTTCCGCCCCAAACAAATCGATGTGGCTGGACGTGAAATCAGACAAACCCGCTTGCGCCAACAAGACGCGGCAGCGCTTCAACACCGCTTCACCGGTGCGCTGCGCTTTGGCGGCAGCGTCGATGCCGATGATGACCATGCTGCCGGTGCACCGGTAGCCTTGCAAACTGGTGGCCGACACCTTGAAACTGTCGGTGGGGGCGCGGCCCAACGCGCCGCTCACACGCACGTGTTCGGCATCAAGTTGCTCGATCTGCACTTGGCGGAAATCGCACACCACATCGGGCAACAGGTAGCTGCCGGGGTCGCCAATTTCATACAGCAGCTGCTCGGCCACCGCCGCCCGCAACACCTTCCCACCCGTGCCGGGCGGCTTGTGCACCACAAAGCTGCCATCCGCTTGGCAGTCGACGATGGGGTATCCGATGTGGTGCCAATCGGGAATGGCTTGCCAATCGGTGTGCAGCCCGCCGGTGGCTTGGCAGCCGCACTCGATGATGTGACCAGCCAAACTGCCGCCCGCCAGCTGATGAAAGTCGTGCTGTTGCCAGCCAAACGCGTGGATGAGCGGCCCCAAGGTGGTGGCGCTGTCCACGCAGCGGCCGGTGATGACGATGTCAGCCCCCGCGTTCAAGGCTTGGGCGATCGGCCAAGCGCCCAAGTAGGCATTGGCGCTGAGCACTTTCTCGGGAAAGGGCTCGCCGTTGAACATGTCGGTGCAGCCTTGTTCGCGCAAGGCAGGCAACAGCGCCGTGATGTCGTCGCCTTCGACCACCGCGATGCGCGGCTGCAAACCTAGCGACGCGGCCAAAGCCTGCAAAGCCGCCGCGCAAGCTTGCGGGTTGATGCCACCCGCATTGGCCACCACTTTGATGCCGCGCTTCATGACCTCGGGCAGCACCGACTTCATGGCGATGTCGACAAAGTCGGTGGCGTAACCCATCTCGGGTTGTTTGGCCCGCGCAGCAGCCAAGATCGCCATGGTGGTTTCGGCCAGATAGTCGAACACCAAAAAATCAATCAAGCCCGACTGCACCAACTGCGGCGCACCCACGCTGCTGTCGCCCCAAAAGCCGGACGCCCCCCCGATGCGAACCACCTTGCCCTTTGTCACGGATGCCCCTGTGAAGTTGTTTGCA
>CALBEV010000029.1 GCA_937891045.1 uncultured Burkholderiales bacterium
ACCGCATGCTGGAGAAGTTCCCCAACGCCGACGTGGTCTTCATCGAGAGCGGCGGCGATAACCTGGCCGCCACCTTCAGCCCCGAACTGAGTGACCTCACGATCTACGTGATCGATGTGGCCGCAGGCGAAAAGATTCCCCGAAAGGGCGGCCCCGGCATCACCAAGAGCGATCTATTCGTCATCAACAAGACCGACTTGGCCCCGCATGTGGGCGCAGACCTTCAAGTCATGCGCGACGACACCCAGCGCATGCGCCCCAACCGCGAAACCCGCCCCTGGGTCATGACCAACCTGAAAACGCTGGATGGCTTGGCCGAGGTGGTGGCGTTTATTGAAAAAAGAGGCATGCTCAGCCCACATTGACTTGGTTGGCCGCACTGCAGCCCCTGCATCCGGTTTTTTAATCGCTACAATCTCACCCCAAGGAAGCGTGGCAGAGTGGTCGATTGCACCGGTCTTGAAAACCGGCGACTTGAAAAGGTCCGTGAGTTCGAATCTCACCGCTTCCGCCAGAACCCCCAATGCAAAACGCCCCTCTCGGGGCGTTTTGCATGGATGGCCGCTGGTTTTTACTTCTGAAACCGGTGGATGTGTGCATCGCGCAAAACGTTTTTCTGTACCTTGCCCATGATGTTGCGGGGCAAAGTGTCGATCAGCACGCAGTGCTTGGGCACTTTGAAGTTGGCCATTTGTGACTTGATGGCCTGAACCACCGATTCCGGCGAGACACTGGCGCCCGGCTTGGCCACCACCACCGCCACACCCACCTCGCCAAAGTCAGGATGGGGCACGCCGACCACCGCGCTCTCGGCCACGCCGTCCAGGTTGTTGATGAACGATTCGATCTCTGCGGGGTAGACGTTGTAGCCCCCGCTGATGATCAAGTCCTTGCTTCGGCCCACAATGGTCACATAACCGTCGGCGGCTTGCTGCCCCACGTCACCGGTTTTGAAGAAGCCGTCTGCGGTGAACTCTTCCGCTGTTTTTTCTGGCATTTGCCAATAGCCCAAAAAAACATTGGGGCCTTTGACTTGTATCCCACCGATTTCGCCCGCAGGCAGGGGCTGGTTCGCTTCGTCGACCACACGCAGCGTCACGCCGGGCAAAGGGAAACCGACCGTGCCGCCGCGCCGCTCGGACTGGCCATTAAAACGGGCATCCGGCAAGCAGGGGTTGGAGGTCAGCATCACGGTTTCACTCATGCCGTAGCGTTCCAAAATGGCGTGGCCCGTGGCCGCTTGCCAAGCAGCGTGAGTTTCAGCCAACATGGGGGCTGAGCCTGACACAAACAGCCGCATGTGGGCGGTGGCCGCCTTGTTCAGGCAGGGCTCGGCCAACATGCGGGTGTAAAGCGTGGGCACGCCCATGAACACCGTGCCCTGCGACATGTGTTCAATGCTGCGCTTGGGGTCGAACTTGTTCATCCAGATCATGGGGCTGCCGTTGATCAAGGCCCCATGGATGGCGACAAACAAGCCATGCACATGGAAAATCGGCAGCGCGTGGATCAACACATCATCGGCCTGCCAGTTCCAATATGTCTTGAGCGTTTGGGCATTGCTGGCGATGTTGCTGTGGGACAGCATGGCCCCCTTGCTGCGCCCTGTCGTGCCGCTGGTGTAGATGATGACGGCCAACGCGTCGGGTGCGACCCGGGCAGGGGTATGTTGGCTGGCCATGGACGCCGCACTTTCGAGCAAACTGCCCTGGCGTTTGTCATCGAGAGTGAAGACGTGGGCCACTTTGTTTTGGGCCGCAATGGGCGTCACCCAGGCCAAGTTGGCCGGACTGCACACCACCACCGCGGGCGTGGCGTTGCCCAAGAAGTAATCCACCTCGCTGCTTTGGTAAGCGGTGTTCAAGGGCAGAAACACATGCCCGGCACGCAAAGTGGCCAGGTAGAGCATCAGCATCTCCACCGACTTGTCCACTTGCACCGCGATCCGGCTGCTGGGGGGCAACTGGAGCGAGTCAATCAAGTTGGCCAACCTGGCGGTTTGGTCTTCCAAGTCTTGCCAGCTGTAGGTGAGCCCCTCTTCGGCCCAGACGGCCGTGGCTTGCTTGTTGGCTGGAAACGCGTTTTGAAGTGCGACGAAAAAATTAGGGTGGGTAGTCATGGGATAACGCTCAAAAGAAACTCAGGCTTTGACCCATTTTTTCAATGGGTTGGCGTACACGACTTCCTCGTTCACAAAGGCCTGGTGACGGGCTTCGACGGAGCCCAAATCATACAAATAATTGACCATGAGAGAGGCTGACTGCTGCAGCCCTTTGGCAGACAGGTCAGCGCCGACATGCACCGCCTCCAAGCGCGCACCATTGTCGAGGTGAAAGCGTGCCACGGGATCTGCCAGTTGGCCATGGGTTTGGCCCACCAGAAAGCCCGTGCACAAGCGCAAAAGACAGTCTTTGACATTGGCCGGCATGGTGTTGACATGGTCGGCCAACAGGAGTTTGTGCGCCGCCAACCAGTGGGTCAACGTGGCATGGGCCAAGCCATCCTTGGCCGACAACTTGGCGGGGTCGACTTTCTCGATCCAGCGCATGAATCCTGGCACCGGCGACAAGGTGCAATAGGTCTTCAAACTCTCGACCTCGGCGGCCAGGTGCTCGGCCACCCGCTTGATCAAGAAGTTGCCCAGCGACACCCCCCGCAAACCTGGCTGGCAGTTGCTGATGGAGTAAAAAATGGCGGTGGTGGGTGCCGGCGCTTTTCTGGCTTTGGACAATTTGACGAGTACGGCCTCGCTGCGCAGTGCAATAAGGGGGGCAATTTCTCCGGGAATCTCGTTCATCAGCGCCACTTCCACGAAGATCAAGGGCTCATTGGGCAGCTGCGGATGAAAGAACGCGTAACACCGGCGGTCGGACTCCAGCCTTCGGCGCAAGTGGGTCCAGCTGTCGATGGCGTGCACGGCTTCGTGTTGGATGATTTTTTCAAGCAACGCGGCTGAAGAGTTCCAACTGACCGGCTCGAAACGCAAAAATCCCGGGTTGAACCACGAGCTGAGCAGGTGCAGAAAGTCCGCATCCACAGCCTTCAAACCTTTTCGGTTTTTCATGCAGCCCATCAAGGCCACCCGCATGGACAACAGGGTTGCGGTCCCTTTTGGGGTGCGGTTGATCCGCCGGAACAGCTCTTGCCGAGGCGATTCGGTCACATGGGACAAGTGCGACAAAGCCTCAGGTGAGGCCTCTTTGAGGTAAGCCGTCGCGGCCGCCTTGACCACACGTTCATCGGGTGCAAACTCGGTGGCCAAGACCGCAAAAAAGGCTTCTTGTCTGTCTTGGCTGAGCGCCTCCCAGCCTCGCACCACCGCCGCCGCCAGCACATACATGTTGGCTTGCCCCCGCTCCGAAACCAGCTGATGGCAGGCATCGACCAATTTGGCAAAGCCGCCATCGGCCTTGGCGCGTTGCCCCAAAGCCAGCAGGTTTTTCCAGGACATCATGGTGCGTTCAACCCATCAGGTAAGTGGGCAACCA
>CALBEV010000030.1 GCA_937891045.1 uncultured Burkholderiales bacterium
ACCGCTGACCTCTTGCATGCCATGCAAGCGCTCTCCCAGCTGAGCTATACCCCCATTGGGTGTCGAGCCCGACAGTATAACCAGATTTTCAAGCACCATTGATTCGAGCCAAAACTTTGTCTTGGCCGCACAGCGTCAGCACGGCATCCAGCGAGGGGGTTTGGGGTGTGCCCATCACCAAAACCCGCACTGGCATGGCCAATTGCGGCATCTTGAGGCCTTGCTCGGTCAACACGGCTTTGATGGCGTCGCTGATGGCCGGTGTGGACCATTCAGACAGCGCGGCCAACTTGTCAGACAACAGTTGCAAGGCCGGACGAACTGCATCGGTCACGTGCTTGGCCACGTCTTCGGCGCTGGGGTGCACAACGGCGTAAAAGGCTTTGGCCCAATGCGCCAGTGCCACGGTGGTGTCGCAACGGTCTTTGAACAAACCGCAAATGGCTGGCAAACGCGCATCTGAAGTGATACCCAGGTGTTGCAACTGCGCTTGGACCAAAGGGGCCAGGGCATCGTCTGACATGGCTTTCAAATGTTGGGCGTTGACCCAACGCAGTTTGGCTTCGTCAAATTGCGCGGCGCTTTTGCCCAAGTGGTCCAGGTTGAACCATTGCACAAACTGGGCGCTGCTGAAAATTTCATCGTCCCCATGGCTCCAGCCCAAGCGAGCCAAATAGTTCACCATGGCTTCAGGCAAAAAGCCCTCATCGCGGAATTGCGTCACCGGCTTGGCACCGGTGCGCTTGCTGAGTTTGTCGCCCTGCTCGTTCAGCACGGTGGGCAAATGCGCGTACACCGGTGGCGTGTAGGCCAAGGCGTTGAAGATATGGATTTGCCGAGGCGTGTTGTTCACATGGTCATCGCCGCGAATCACATGGGTGATGGCCATGTCGATGTCATCGACCACCACGCAAAAGTTGTAGGTGGGTGTGCCATCGGGGCGGGCAATCACCAAATCATCCAACTCGGTGTTGCGAATCTCGATGCGCCCTTTCACCTTGTCGTCCCAACTGACCGTGCCAGTCAGGGGTGTTTTGAAGCGCAACACGGGTTGCACACCGGCAGGAATGGCAGGCAAGGTTTTGCCTTCATCGGGTCGCCAGGTGCCATCGTAGCGCGGTTTTTCTTTGGCCGCCATTTGGCGTTCACGCAAGGCATCCAACTCGGCCACACTCGTGTAACAGGGGTAAACATGGCCTGCAGCTTGCAACTGCGCCAGCACTTCCTTGTAGCGGTCCATGCGCTGCATTTGGTAGAACGGGCCTTCGTCATGGTTCAAGCCCAGCCACGCCATGCCTTCCAAAATCACATCCACGGCTTCGTGCGAAGAGCGCTCGACATCGGTGTCTTCAATGCGCAAGATGAAGTCGCCACCGGTGGCTCGCGCAAACGCCCAAGGGTAGAGCGCCGAGCGGATGTTGCCCAGGTGAATGAAGCCGGTGGGGGATGGTGCGAATCGGGTGCGGGTGTGCATGTGCAGGTGTTTAGAAGGTTTCAAGGCCGCGCAACAAATCGGTTTTCATGTCGTCCAGGTGTTCAAGACCCACAGCCACGCGTATCAAGCCTTGGCCAATGCCCGCCACTTGGCGTTGATCTTCACTGAGCTTGCCGTGCGAGGTGCTGGCCGGGTGGGCGAGCAAGGTTTTGGTGTCGCCCAAGTTGGTGCACAAGGACAACACCTGCAAGCTGTCGAGCACATGAAAGGCCCGGGCACGGGCTTGTTCGGCATCCTTGGCTTTGACATCAAAGGACAAGACGGCGCCGCCCATGTTGGACATTTGCTTCATCGACAAGGCGTGTTGCGGATGGCTTTTCAAGCTGGGGTAATGCACTTTGGCAACGCTGGGGTGTTGTTCCAACCACTGGGCCAAGGCATGGGCACGCTCACTCTGCGCACGCATGCGGATGTCCAAGGTTTCCAAGCCCTTCAAGACCACCCATGCATTGAACGGTGCCAACACCATGCCGCTGTTTTTCATGACTGGCAAAAACTTTTCCAGCACCATGGCTTCACTGGCACACAAAGCACCGGCCATGACACGCCCTTGGCCGTCCAAATACTTGGTGCCCGAATGCATGATGATGTCGGCGCCCATGTCGATGGGGCGCTGCAAGACAGGCGTGGCAAAACAATTGTCCAGCGCCAGCAAAGCGCCTGCGTTGTGCGCCATGTCGGCCAACGCGGCAATGTCACACACATCGGTGAGTGGGTTGGTGGGCGTTTCAGCAAACAACAACTTGGTGTTGGGTTGAATCGCCGCTTGCCAGGCGGCCAAATCGGTTTGCGGCACCATGGTGGAGGTGACGCCAAAACGCGCAAACTCGGAGCCAATCAGTTTGATGGTCGAGCCAAACATCGACTGCGAATACACCACGTGGTCCCCCGCTTTGAGCAAGCTGAACAACATGAGTGTGATGGCGGACATGCCACTCGATGTGGCGATGCAGGCTTCGGTGCCCTCCAAGGCTGCCAAACGCATCTCAAAACTGCTGACTGTGGGGTTGCCTGCGCGGCCATAGGTGTAGCCGTCTTCGTCACCGGCAAATCGATCGGCCGAGGCTTGCGCAGAGGGCTGCACATAGCCGCTGGTGAGGAACAAGGCTTCGGAGTTTTCGCCATATTGGCTTTTCTCCACAGCCAAGCGAACCGCCAAGGTTTCAAGGTGCAATGGATGAGGAACTTTGGGGTCAGTCATGGCGTTCAGGCATTGGCGTTGGGCAAGGCCAAGCGCGAATTGTCTTCGCTGTCCTCTTCGCTGCCCACGCGTTGTTGGTTGAGTCTGGAAATATCGGCGGCGGTGACATCGCCGGTGACGTAAACGCCATCAAAACAAGAGGCATCAAAGCCTTGCAAAGCTGGGGAACCCGGCAATGCGGCGCGGCGCACAGCGTCGCGCATCGGCCCGATGTCTTGGTAAATCAAAGCGTCGCAACCAATGAGTTCACGCACCTCTTCCACGGTGCGGTTGTGCGCCACCAGTTCTTCGGGTGTGGGCATGTCGATGCCATACACATTGGGGAAGCGCACGGGCGGGGCTGCACTGGCCATGTAGACCTTGCGGGCACCAGCGTCACGCGCCATTTGCACGATTTCTCGGCTGGTGGTGCCGCGCACGATGGAGTCGTCCACCAACAACACATTGCGGCCTTTGAATTCGCTGACGATGACGTTGAGTTTTTGACGCACGGATTTTTTGCGCACCGATTGCCCCGGCATGATGAAGGTGCGCCCCACATAGCGGTTTTTCACGAAGCCTTCGCGGTAGGGCTTGCCCAGCAAATGCGCCAACTCGGTGGCGCTGGGGCGGCTGGACTCGGGGATGGGAATCACCACATCAATGTCGGAAGGTGGCACGGTGGACACCACGCGCTTGGCCAAGGTTTCACCCAAATTCAATCGCGCTTGGTACACCGAAATGCCGTCCATCGTCGAGTCAGGCCGCGCCAAATACACGTATTCAAAAATACACGGCATGAGCTGCGGGTTCTTGGCACATTGCTGGGCATGCAGTTGGCCCTTCATGTCGATGAACACGGCTTCACCGGGCGCGATGTCACGCACAAACCTGTGGCCCGTGCCTTCCAAGGCCACCGACTCGCTGCCGACCATCCAGGTGCCATCCGTCCCTTTGCCCAAACACAGTGGCCGAATGCCATAGGGGTCGCGAAACGCCACCATGCCGTGGCCCGCAATCATGGCCACCACCGCATATGAACCTTTGACACGCGTGTGCACACCAGCCACAGCGGCAAACACATCGATCTGCGAGAGCACCAAGCCGCGCGTGGTTTTCTCCAACTCGTGGGCCAGCACATTCAGCAACACCTCGGAGTCGCTTTCGGTGTTGATGTGGCGATGGTCGGTGGAAAACAAATCGGCCTTCAATGCTTGGGCATTGGTCAGGTTGCCGTTGTGCACCAACACCAAGCCAAAGGGTGCATTGACGTAAAAAGGCTGTGCTTCTTCCTCGCTGTAGGCGTTGCCCGCAGTGGGGTAACGCACTTGTCCCAACCCGACATTGCCGGGCAAGGCCCGCATGTTGCGTGTGCGAAAAACATCGCGCACCATGCCCTTGGCTTTGTGCATGAAGAATTTGCGGTCCAGTTGGGTGACGATGCCAGCGGCGTCTTGGCCACGGTGTTGCAACAACAACAGCGCGTCGTAAATCAACTGGTTCACATTGGTCTGGCTGACCACGCCCACAATGCCACACATCAGGACACCAACCTTTCCAATTGCACCGGCAAGATGGGTTTGAAAAACTTCACACCTTCATCGGCCGACTGCGCCACCCAAGAATTCATCCAAGCGGGGGATGTTTTGACAGGCGTCAAGCCCACCACCACCGACACCGCCATCAAGGCAATGCCACCGCGCATCACACCAAACACACCACCCATGAAGCGGTCTAACAGCCCTAAGCCCACCACCGCCACCAAGCGGCTCACCAAAGCACTCAAGAGGCTCATGCCCAGCCACACGGCCACGAATACCAACAACCAACCCGCCAAGTAGCGCAGGTTGTCACCCCAGTCGGGCGGCAGCTGCGCCGCCATGTCTGCGGCATATTTGGAGGACAACAAAAAACCCAGCAACCAAGCCGCCAAGGCCATGGTTTCGCGGATGACGCCGCGCCACAAACCCAACAAACAAGACATCAGCAACACGGCCAATAAAACCCCATCCAGTGCACCCATGTTCAGAGCGTCAACACGGCTGCAGTGAGGTTCAAAGCCTTGACCTTGGTCACTGTTTTTTGAGCGTCTTCTTTGCTGGCGAACGGTCCGATGCGCACACGGGTGCGCTTGCCGTCTTTGGTTTGCGCCACATGCACATAGGTTTTGAGACCGGCTTTTTCCAACTTGGCCCGCACTTCCCTGACCTTGTCCTCGTCAGAGAAGGCGCCCACTTGCACGATGAAGCGCGGTGCGTCATCGGTTTTGCCAGCATCAGTGTCGGGTTTGGTGGTGTTGAGCACTTCTTCTTTGGGTGCAGCTTTGGTCTCAGCGACTTTGTTCTCAGCGGGCTTGGCCTCAGGCTTCTTCACGTCGGCCACAGGCAGCTCGGGCTGCTTGGCCATGTCTTTGGGCTCGGGTTCGGGGGCTTGCGAAGCAGGTGCTTTCACGTCATCGGGAACCGGCGCTTGGGCTTCCACCACAGGCGGGGCTGTGGGGGCTTGGCTGGGGCGCACCGCATCACGTTCAGGCATGTCGATGCGAATGTCAGAAGCCAGTTCGCGCGGTTTGGTGTCAAACACAAGGGGGAACCCAATGACAGCGATCAACACCAAGACCGTGGCACCGATCAATCGGTGGCGGGCGCGTTGTCGCAACACATCCATGCTTTGGGCTTCGCCTTTGTCGGCGTTGCGTTCTTCGGCGGAAGCCGTGGATGGGGAACGGGACTTGAAAAACGCCATGTTTGTGACTTCAGGTAGGCAGATCGGCAGTCAAGCGGCCAGGAATTCCCTGCTGAAGAACCCCGCCAACGGTGAAGAACGAACCAAAAACAAGAATTCTATCAGCGGGGTCTGCGCGACCCAGGGCCAAGGCCAGTGCCGCCGAGGGGCTGTCCACCTCGACCGCTGTGGCCTTCGCGGGCGGCGATGAAGCCTGCCAAACCTGGTGCAAATGCGCGGCAGTGGCTGCGCGTGGCGTGGGCAAATCGCAGAAATACCAATGCTCCACCAAGAGCAACAAGCGTTTGAGGAGTCCTGGCAAATCTTTGTCGAGCATGGCCCCCACCACGGCATGGGTGCCAGGGTAAAAGCCCATGGCATCCAGGTTGTGGGCCAAGGCTGCTGTGGCATGCGGGTTGTGGGCGACATCGAGCACGATGGACGGTTGCCCCGGCAAAATTTGAAAACGCCCCGGCCATTCCACCAAAGACAGCCCCAAGCGAATGGCTTGCGCCGTGACCGGCAGTTGGGGCCGCATGGCCTCGAGCGCCGCCAACACACCCGCAGCATTCAGCAACTGGTTGGCGCCTCGCAAAGCGGGGTAGGCCAAGCCGCTGTAGGTGCGCCCCCTGCCCTTCCAGGTCCATTGCTGGGCGTCGCCCGAGAATTGAAAATCTGTGCCGACACACCAGACATCGGTCTGCAAGCTGTGGGCATGGGCCAAGACAGATGCAGGAGGTGAAGGGTCACACACCACCACCGGTCGGCCGCTGCGCATGATGCCTGCCTTTTCAAAGCCAATCGCCTCGCGCGTGCCTCCCAACAATTCGATGTGGTCCAGATCGATGCTGGTGATGACCGCGCAATCTGCATCCAAGATGTTGACCGCGTCCAAGCGTCCGCCCAAACCCACTTCCAAAATCACCACATCCAGATTCGCGTCGGCCAAAAAAGCAAACAAGGCCAGGCTGGTGAATTCAAAATAACTCAGTGACACTTGTCCACGGGCGGCTTCGACTTTTTCGAAATAAGGCAGCAGCTGTGCGGCCTGCGCAGGCCTGCCTTGCAATCGGCAACGTTCTTCGAAATGCACCAAGTGCGGCGAGGTGTACAAACCAGTTTTGTAGCCCGCATGGCGCAGCACCGACTCCAGCATGGCGCAGGTGGAACCTTTGCCATTGGTGCCAGCCACGGTGATGACCGGGCATGGCATGGTCAATTGCATGGTTTGCGCAACTTCCTTGATGCGTTCCAAGCCCATGTCAATGGTTTGAGGGTGCAATTGCTCGCAATGGCGAAGCCAGTCCTGTAAATTCATCCAAGAATTGTCGCCCATTCACAATGGATGGTTTCTTGTGCTGGGTCAACCAGGCAGGCCCAGATGGCGTTAACCTTGTGTCACGCTTATCCCTACTTAGGAGCAACCCATGCGTTTTACCCCCCTCTCTCTGGCTTTAGCTGCTTTGATTCCTGCAAGCCCTGTGTTGGCCCAAGAAGTTGGCCGGGTCATTTCCAGCACCCCCATCATTCAACAAGTGGCTGTGCCGCGCCAGGTGTGCACTCAACAGCAAGTCACGGTTCAGAAAAACAAATCCGGCGCAGGTGCTGCGATGGGCGCGATTGCAGGCGGCACCATCGGCCATGCCTTGGGGCGTGACAGCGCTTTGGGCACCGCCATCGGCATGTTTGGTGGCGCCATCTTGGGCGACAAAATCGAAGGTGCACCAGCGCCCGAAACGCGCCAAGTGCAAAGTTGCACCACCCAAAATTTCTACGAAAACCGCACGGTTTCTTACCATGTGTTGTATGAATACGCGGGCAAACAATACAGCGTGCAAATGCCGCAAGACCCCGGCCCCACGGTGCGTTTGCAAATCACACCGGTGGTTAGCAACTTGCCGCCAGCACCGCCGCCGGTGGTGCCCATGCCAGCCCAAAACATGGTGCCGCCACCGGGTTCTGCGCCCACCATGTGAGCCCTGCTCGAGGTCCCACACGAAGCCGCTGCGAACCAGCGGCTTTTTTGTGGCCGCCATCGTTTCGCCAAACCCAGTGCCCGTGCCCTAGAATCCCGCCTTTGTTTTTCACTGGTGTGACTCATGCGCAAAACCCAGCCAAGCACTGGCCAAACCCAAGCCCCTCAACGCGTTGTCTTGGCCTATTCAGGCGGCTTGGACACCTCCATCATCCTCAAGTGGTTGCAAGACGAGTACCACTGCGAGGTGGTCACCTTCACCGCGGACATTGGCCAAGGCGAGGAAATCGAACCGGCCCGTGCCAAAGCCATCAAGATGGGCATCAAGCCGCAAAACATCTTCATTGAAGATCTGCGCGAAGAATTTGTGCGCGACTTTGTCTTCCCCATGTTCCGCGCCAATGCACTGTACGAAGGCGAATACCTGTTGGGCACCTCGATTGCACGCCCGCTGATCGCCAAGCGTTTGGTGGAGATTGCCCGCAAAACCAAGGCCGATGCGATCAGCCACGGTGCCACCGGCAAGGGCAACGACCAAGTGCGGTTCGAGTTGGGCGCTTATGCCCTCATGCCCAACGTGAAGATCATCGCGCCTTGGCGTGAATGGGATTTGCTGTCACGCGAAAAACTCATGCGCTACGCGGACCAGCACGGTATTCCTGTGGATGGTGCCAAGCGCAAAGGCCCCGCGCCTTATTCCATGGATGCGAATTTGCTTCACATCAGCTATGAAGGCGGCATTTTGGAAGATCCGAATTACGCGCCCGAAGACAGCATGTGGCGCTTGACGGTCAGCCCTGAAAAAGCACCGAACAAACCGCAAATCATCGAACTCACCTACAAGCATGGTGATGTGGTGGCCATCGACGGCGTGCGCATGAGCCCGGCCAAAGTGTTGGCGCACTTGAACACGGTGGGCGGCAAGCACGGCATTGGCCGCTTGGACAAAGTGGAAAACCGCTACGTGGGCATGAAAAGCCGGGGCTGCTATGAAACCCCGGGCGGCACCATTTTGTTGTCGGGCCACCGCGCCATCGAGTCCATCACCCTGGACCGCGAAGTGTTGGCACTCAAAGAAGACCTGATGCCGCGTTATGCACGCTTGGTTTACAACGGCTACTGGTTCAGCCCCGAGCGCGAACTGTTGCAGGGGCTGATCGATGCGTCGCAAGCCACCGCCAACGGCAAAGTGCGTCTGAAGCTCTACAAGGGCACCATCATGTGCGTGGGCCGTGAAAGCAAAACCGACAGCTTGTTTGACACCCGCATCGCCACCTTCGACGACGACGGCGGTGCTTACAACCAAGCCGACGCCGGTGGGTTCATCAAGCTCAATGCCTTGCGCATGCGCATTGCGGGCAACTTGAAAAACGAACGCGCTGCACGTGCAGCCAAAACCACCACCCGCAAAACCACTGCAAAGAAAAAGGCCTGACCATGGTGACCGAACAATTGCAAGGCGCAAGCGTCGCCGCCAAAGCCAATGTGTTTTTCGACGGCAAATGCGTCAGCCACACGGTGATGTTGGCCAATGGCGAGAAAAAATCCGTCGGCGTGGTGCTGCCCGCGCACCTGACTTTCAACACGGCTGCGGCTGAAATCATGGAATGCGTGGCCGGTGCTTGTGAATACAAATTGGCTGGCTCCGATGCTTGGCAACATGCAGGCCCTGGCGACAAATTCAATGTCGCAGCCAACTCGTCATTTGAAATCAAAGTGGCCGAGGCGTATCACTACATCTGCCACTTTGGTTGATGGACGGTTTATTCCAGCAAGCAAAAGGCCCCGCGAGGGGCCTTTTTTTCGCCTGCCAAAGAAGTCGTCAGGGCAGCTTCATGAGGCGCACAGCGCGTGCAGTCAATAGTGCGCCAATCGGGCTTTGGCCTCGGCAAATTCGCGTTTGAACTGCGCCACCAAGTCGGCGGTGGATTGCACCTTGTTGATGGCGCCAATGCCTTGACCGCAGCCCCAAATGTCTTTCCAAGCCTTGCTCTTGTCGCCACCAAAGTCCATTTTGCTTGGGTCGCTCTCGGGCAGGTTGTCGGGGTCCATGCCCGCATTGCGTACCGATGGGGCCAGGTAGTTGCCGTGCACACCGGTGAACAAGTTGCTGTAGATGATGTCGTCTGAATTGCTGTCGACGATGCACTGCTTGTAGTCTTCGGCGGCACGCGCTTCATCGGTGGCAATGAAGGCCGAGCCGATGTAGGCGAAGTCGGCACCCATGGCCAATGACGCCAAGATGGCACTGCCGCTGGCAATCGAGCCACTCAGTGCCAAGGGGCCATCAAACCATTGGCGAATTTCTTGCACCAATGCAAACGGGCTTTTCACTCCCGCGTGGCCGCCAGCGCCAGCGGCCACGGCCACCAAACCATCTGCGCCTTTTTCAATCGCTTTGTGGGCAAATTTGTTGTTGATGATGTCGTGCAAGACCACGCCGCCGTAGCTGTGCGCGGCTTGGTTGATTTCTTCACGCGCACCCAACGAGGTGATGATGATCGGCACTTTGTATTTCACGCACATCGCCATGTCGTGTTCCAAACGGTCGTTGCTCTTGTGCACGATTTGGTTGATGGCAAAGGGTGCAGCTGGTCGATCGGGGTTCGCCTTGTTGTACGCCGCCAAGGTTTCGCTGATTTCAGCCAACCACTCGTCCAACTGCGACGCCGGACGGGCATTGAGCGCAGGCATGGAGCCCACAACCCCAGCGATGCACTGGGCAATCACCAGCTTGGGGTTGCTGATGATGAACAGCGGCGAAGCGATGACGGGAAAGGGCACGGCAGACAGGGCTGCGGGAAGTTTGGACATGGAACGACTCCAATCGTTGATAAAACGCCCGAGAGCGTGAATGGTTTAGAAAGATTCCAAGGCCATCGCGGTCACGCTGTCCGCGCCATCCACAATGCCGTCGCGCACACCGGGTGCTTTGCTGAGGATGTGGTCGGCGTAGAAACGCGCGGTGGTCATCTTGGCCTGCATGAAGGCGTCGTCGCCTTGGCCAAGCAAGGCCTGGGCAGCCAAAAAGCTGCGGGCCATTTGCCAACCGGCAATCACATTGCCCGCCAGCATCAGGTAGGGCACGCTCCCTGCATAGGCGGCGTTGGGGTTGCTGGCAGATGCTTGCACGATGAACTCCACCGCGTCCAACAAGGCTTGACGGCCTGCGGCCAAGCGCTTGGCGATGGCCAGTGCATCGGCAGAGCCGAGTTTGTGCAACGCGGCTTCAGTGGTTTGCATTTGTGCGGCCAAGGCCTTGGGTGTTTGGCCACCATCACGCGCGGTTTTGCGGCCCACCAAATCGTTGGCTTGAATCGCGGTCGTGCCTTCGTAAATGGTCAGGATTTTCGCGTCGCGGTAATACTGCGCCGCACCGGTTTCTTCAATGAAGCCCATGCCGCCATGCACTTGCACACCCAGCGAAGTAACTTCCAAACTCATCTCGGTGCTGTAGCCTTTGACCAGCGGCACCATGAATTCATACACGGCGTGGTTTTGTTGGCGGGTGTCGGCATCGGGGTGGTGGTGCGCAGCGTCATAGGCGGCAGCGGCCACCGTGGCCATGGCGCGGCAGCCTTCGGTGTAAGCCCGCATGGTCATCAGCATGCGGCGCACATCGGGGTGGTGAATGATGGGTGCAGCGGCCTTGATGCTGCCGTCCACGGGGCGGCTTTGCACACGGTCACGCGCATATTGCGTGGCCTTTTGATAGGACCGGTCGGCCACCGAAATGCCTTGCACGCCCACCGCATAGCGGGCCGCGTTCATCATGATGAACATGTATTCCAAACCACGGTTTTCTTGGCCCACCAGAAAGCCCACGGCACCGCCATGGTCGCCGTATTGCAGCACCGCTGTGGGGCTGGCTTTGATGCCCATTTTGTGTTCGATGCTGACGCAATGCACATCGTTGCGGGCCCCCAATGAACCGTCTTTGTTCACCATGAATTTGGGCACGACAAACAAGCTGATGCCCTTGACGCCTTCGGGCGCACCGGTGACACGGGCCAACACCAAATGCACGATGTTGCCGGCCATGTCGTGCTCACCGTAGGTGATGTAAATCTTGGTGCCAAACACTTTGTAGGTGCCATCCGCTTGCGGCTCGGCGCGGGACCGCACCATCGACAAATCCGAACCGGCTTGCGGCTCGGTCAGGTTCATCGTGCCGGTCCATTCACCGCTCACCAATTTTTCAAGGTAAGTGGCTTTGAGTTCATCCGAGCCCGCCGTCAGCAATGCTTCGATGGCACCATCGGTCAGCAGTGGGCACAAGGCAAAACTCATGTTGGCCGCATTCAGCATTTCAATGCAAGCAGCGCCAATGGTTTTGGGCAAGCCTTGGCCGCCAAAGTCGGCGGGGTGTTGCAAACCTTGCCAACCGCCTTCGGCGTATTGTTTGTAGGCTTGTTTGAAACCAGGCGTGGTGGTCACCACACCGGCTTTCCAGGATGAAGGATTCTTGTCGCCTTCCCAATTCAACGGGGCCACCACGTCTTGGTTGAAACGCGCACATTCTTCCAACACGGCTTGGGCGGTTTCCATGCCAGCTTCTTCAAAGCCAGGAATTTGGGCGATTTCATCCAAAGCAGCCAAGTGCTGCATGTTGAACAACATGTCTTTCACGGGGGCGGTGTAGCTCACAAGATTCTCCAAACAGATGAGAAAAAGGCACCGCGTGGGTGCCTTTCAAAAGTACTTACAGGGCAGCAACCAACTCGGGGACGGCCACAAACAAATCAGCTTCCAGGCCATAGTCGGCGACGCTGAAAATCGGTGCCTCCGGGTCTTTGTTGATGGCGACGATGACCTTGCTGTCCTTCATCCCGGCCAAGTGTTGAATCGCACCGCTGATGCCACAGGCCACATACAACTGCGGCGCCACAATTTTGCCGGTCTGGCCCACTTGCCAATCGTTGGGCGCATAGCCTGCGTCCACC
>CALBEV010000031.1 GCA_937891045.1 uncultured Burkholderiales bacterium
CCATGGCCCAAGCCATGCGCAGTGTCACCCCCTACCGCACCGAGGTGGTTCAAGGCAATTTCGTCTCCAAAGAACAGGTGCAAGCGTTGCGCCCTGGCATGAACCGCAACCAGGTGAAAGATATTTTGGGCACACCGCTGATTGCCAGTGTGTTCCACGCCGACCGCTGGGACTACGCCTTCACCATCCAACGCAAAGGCACGGCACCGCAGCAACGCAAACTGTCGGTGTTTTTCAAGAATGATTTGTTTGATCGCGTGGATGCACAAGACCTGCCCAGCGAAGCCGAGTTTGCCGAGCGCATCTCTTCACCCGAAGACCGCAAGGCGGTGCCGCGTTTGCAGGCCACGCCGCAAGAATTGGAAAAATTCAACAAAAATTCACCCGCCACAGCGCCGGTTGAAACCGCCCCGGCCAAGGCCCCGCCCAAAGCCTATCCCCCGCTTGAACCCGCAAGCAAGTGAGCGCCGCCATGAACGCCTCCACCCCTCTTCGCATCGCCGTGGCCGGTGCCAGCGGCCGCATGGGCCGCATGCTGATCGAAGCCATTGCCGAGGCACCAGACTGCCAACTCGCGGGTGCTTTGGACATCGCCGCCAGCCCGTCCATCGGCAGCGATGCAAGCGCTTTCACCGGGCACAACAGCGGCGTCTTGATCACTGCCGACCTGGCGCAGGGCCTGAAGAACGCACAGGTGCTGATCGACTTTATCCGCCCCGAGGGCACCATGACGCATGTGGCCGTGTGCCGCCAAATGGGCGTGCAAATGGTGATTGGCACCACTGGTTTTTCGGAATCGCAAAAAGCCGAGATTGAAGCTGCCAGCCAAGACATCGCCATCGTCATGGCGCCCAACATGAGCGTGGGCGTCAACGTCACCTTGAAGCTGCTGGAGATGGCGGCCAAGGCGCTGTCCTCGGGCTATGACATTGAAATTATCGAAGCGCACCACAAACACAAAGTGGATGCGCCCTCGGGCACGGCCTTGAAAATGGGCGAGGTGATCGCCCAAGCCCAGGGCCGCAAGTTGCAAGACTGCGCTGTCTACGAACGCTATGGCCACACTGGCGAGCGGGTGGCCAACACCATTGGTTTTTCCACCATCCGTGGCGGCGACATCGTCGGCGACCACACTGTCATGTTCGCCACCGAAGGCGAGCGCATCGAAATCACCCACAAGTCGGCCAGCCGCAGCACCTACGCGCAAGGCAGTTTGCGTGCCGTGCGTTTCTTGTCGGCCAAGCCGCACGGACTGTTCGACATGTTTGACGTGCTTGGCCTTGAAGCCATTCGGGCGCTGGCATGAGCATGTGCTCGCTCTTGACGCAAGGCGATGCGCTGTTGCGCCTGCTCAGCCTGGTGTTGCTGGCCATGTCGGTATTCAGCTGGATGGTCATCCTGTACAAAGCCGTTTTGCTGTATGTGGCCCAGCGCGACTTGAGCTTGTGCCAAGCCTGTTTGCTGCAAGCCCCCGATTGGGCCCAAGCGCAAGCCCAGTGGCGCGACAGCGACCGCTGGCAACTCTTTCCCCCCTTGATGGCGGCGGTGCAAGCCAGCCCCACCGGGGCCTTGGCTGCCAGCGCCGCATTTGAAGACCAGCTGACACGTCGTTTGCGCGAGGCCTTGCACAGTGTGCGAGCCCGTTTGCAATGGGGCCAAGACGGTTTGGCCACCATCGGCGCCACCGCGCCGTTTGTCGGTTTGCTCGGCACGGTCTGGGGGATTTTTCATGCGCTCACCAACCTGGCCGGCGCCGGTCAGTACACCCTCGACAAAGTGGCGCAGCCGGTGGGCGAAGCGCTGGTCATGACCGCAGCCGGTTTGGCCGTCGCCATCCCGGCGGTGATGGCCTACAACCTGTTGGGCCGTCGCTTGGCGCGTTTGGACAGCCGCTTGGAAGGCCTGGCCTTCGATTTGCGTGCCCTGGCCCAAACTGGCAAACACTGAGGCACCCATGGCCTTTGGTGAATTCGACGCCAGCCCTGCATCAGCACCGATGAAGGACATCAACGTCACGCCCTTGGTGGACGTGATGCTGGTGCTCTTGGTCATCTTCATCATCACCGCGCCCCTCTTGAGCGGCAGTTTGAACCTCGAGTTGCCCAGTGCGGATGCACCGGCTGCGTCGCGCCAAGGCGTGCCGGTGGACGTGGCGCTGGACAGCCAATCGGTGTTGACGGTGGACGGACAGGCGGTGGATTTGAAGCAGTTGGCAGCCGCCCTGAGCCTGCGTGCCGCGGATGGCGCGGCCAGCGAAGTGCAGTTGCGCATTGACAAGTCGGTGCCCTATGGCCGCGTGGCCGAAGTGATGGCCGAGATTCAAAAATCCGAGCTGCTCAGCCTGTCACTGGCGGTGCAAACACCTGCGCCTAAAATCCAGCCCACCTCCCCGCCACCGCGCAACTGAGCGCGTACGGGGTTTCTCATTGAGCCCCATGCAACACACCCCATCCCCATTCGATCAAGCCGGTGGCAACAGCAGCGCCGACTACAAAGCATCCGACATTGAAAAGGCCGTCCAGGCCGCTTGGCGCGATGCAGACGTTTACCGCGTCACCGAAGACAACAGCCGCCCCAAGTACTATGCCTGCTCGATGCTGCCTTACCCCAGCGGCAAGCTGCACATGGGCCATGTGCGCAACTACACCATCAACGACATGCTCACGCGCCATTTGCGCATGAAGGGCTACAACGTCTTGATGCCCATGGGCTGGGATGCGTTTGGTTTGCCTGCTGAAAACGCCGCCTTGAAAAACGGCGTCCCCCCGGCCAAGTGGACTTATGAAAACATCGCTTACATGAAGAAGCAAATGCAAGCGATGGGCTTGGCCATCGATTGGTCGCGCGAAGTGGCCACCTGCGACGCCACCTATTACAAATGGAACCAGTGGTTGTTTTTGAAGATGCTGGAAAAAGGCATCGCCTACCGCAAAACCCAAGTGGTGAACTGGGACCCGGTGGACCAAACCGTGTTGGCCAACGAGCAAGTGATTGACGGCAAAGGCTGGCGCACCGGCGCGGTGGTGGAAAAACGCGAGATCCCAGGCTACTACTTGAAGATCACCGATTACGCGCAAGAGTTGCTCGACCATGTTCAAGTGGGCAACCCCAAAGCCACCTTGAACGGCTGGCCCGACAAAGTGCGTTTGATGCAAGAAAACTGGATTGGCAAAAGCGAAGGTGTGCGTTTTGCGTTCACGCACAACATCGCAGGCGCGAACGGCCAGTTGATTGACGATGGCCGCATGTTTGTCTTCACCACCCGCGCCGACACCATCATGGGTGTGACGTTTTGCGCGGTCGCTCCCGAACATGCGCTGGCTTTGCATGCCGCGGCCAGCAACCCCAAGCTGGCTGCTTTCTTGGAAGAATGCAAAGAGGGCGGCACGACCGAAGCTGAGTTGGCCACGCAAGAGAAAAAGGGCATGGCCACGGGCTTGTTCGTGACGCATCCTTTGACGGGTGCGCAAGTGGAAGTGAGGGTTGGCAACTATGTGTTGATGAGCTATGGCGATGGCGCGGTCATGGGTGTACCGGCGCATGACGAGCGCGATTTTGCGTTTGCCTTGAAGTACGGCTTGGAGATCAAACAGGTTGTTGCCCAAGCGGCCAAGTCAGTGACAGCGGGAGCGCCCGGCGAATCTCCCGATGCAGCCGCTTCAGTATTCGACAACACGCAATGGCACGAGTGGTATGCCACCAAAACCGGCGTGTGCGTGAACTCTGGCGCACTCGATGGTTTGAAATTCAAAGCTGCGGTTCATCAGGTGGCCGAACTGCTGGCCGCCAAAGGTTTGGGCGAGAGGAAAACCACCTGGCGTTTGCGCGACTGGGGCGTGAGCCGCCAACGCTATTGGGGCACACCGATTCCCATCATCCATTGCGATGAACACGGCGCGGTGCCGGTGCCCGAAAAAGATTTGCCGGTGGTGTTGCCGCAAGACTGCATCCCCGATGGCTCGGGCAACCCGCTGCACAAGCACGAAGTTTTTCACCAGGCGAGTCCAGGAAGCGACAAGCGTGTCGCGTGCCCCATCTGCGGCAAACCAGCGCGGCGCGAAACCGACACCATGGACACGTTCGTTGATTCGAGTTGGTACTTCATGCGCTATTGCGATCCGACCAATGCGCAAGCGATGGTGGCCGAAGGCACGCAGTATTGGATGCGCGAAGGCGACAAGGCCAGCGGCGGCAGTGGCATGGACCAGTACATCGGCGGCATTGAGCACGCCATCCTGCATTTGCTCTACGCGCGGTTTTGGACCAAGGTGATGCGCGACTTGGGGCTGGTGAAAGTGGACGAGCCGTTCACCAAACTTCTGACGCAAGGCATGGTGCTCAACCACATTTACTCACGCCGCACCGCTAAAGGCGGCAAGGACTATTTCTGGCCGCACGATGTCGAACACGTGCTGGACGACAGCGGCAAGGTGATGGGGGCCAAGCTGAAGAACGCCGCTGACAGCAGCGATGGTGTGTTGGCGGTCGGCACCGCCATCGACTACGAAGGCGTGGGCACCATGAGCAAGAGCAAGAACAACGGTGTCGACCCGCAAGAGCTGATCAAGCGCTATGGTGCCGATACCGCGCGTCTGTACACCATGTTCACCGCGCCTCCCGAGGCCACCTTGGAATGGAACGATGCGGCGGTGGAGGGCAGCTACCGCTTTTTGCGCCGGGTTTGGCAGTTTGCGCACAAGCACGAAGCCGCTTTGCGTGCGGGCTTGAAAGTGGACCGCAGTCAAGCCGTGAACTTTGACAAAGCAGCGAAAGCCTTGCGCTTGGACATCCACACCGTGTTGAAGCAAGCCAACTACGACTACGAGCGCATGCAATACAACACCGTGGTGTCGGCGCTCATGAAAATGCTCAACACCTTGGAAGACGCGTCTTTGAGCGACAACGCCAATGACAGCGCCGCACTGGCCGAATGCTTCTCCATCTTGCTGCGGGTGCTCTACCCGGTGTGCCCACACCTGGCCTACCACCTCTGGGGCGAGCTTGGTTATGCGCAATGCTTCGGTGGTTTGCTGGATGTGGCCTGGGCTGGCGTGGACGAGTCGGCGTTGGTGCGCGATGAAATCGAACTGATGTTGCAGGTCAACGGCAAGCTGCGCGGCTCGGTGCTGGTGAGTGCCCAAGCCAGCAAAGCCGACATCGAACAAGCGGCCTTGAACAACGAGGCCTTCATCAAGTTAGCCAATGGCGCGGCACCGACAAAAATCATCGTCGTGCCGGGCCGTTTGGTGAACCTGGTGTTGTGATGCTCAAACACACAACAGTATTCAACACGCGTCGCAGCATCATGCGCCATGGGCTGTTGCTGGGCGGTGCCGGGCTGTTGTCTGCGTGTGGTTTCGAGTTGCGCAAAGCGCCCGATTACCCTTTCAAAACCTTGTTCATCAGCGTGGCTGAAGCCTCCTTGCTGGGGCAAGAACTCAAACGCAACATCGCCTCGTCGGGCAGGGTGGAAGTCATCACGGATGCGCGACAAATTGAACGTGCCGATGTGATCTTTGATTTCCTGCTGGAGTTGCCCGAAAAAATTATCCTCAGCCGCACCTCCACTGGCGCGGTGCGCGAATTTCAATTGCGTTTGCGCTTTCGCTTTCGCTTGCGCACCCGCGATGGCTACGAGTTGATTTCCGACACCGAGTTGGTGCAAGAGCGCATCATCAGTTTCAACGAGAGCGCCGCCTTGTCCAAAGAGGCTGAAGAACAATTGCTCTACCGCGACATGCGCTCGGACATCGTGCAACAGGTGTTGCGCCGCTTGGGCGCGGTGCGTCAGCTTTAAGCCATGCAAGTTGCCAGCGCCCGTTTGCCAGAGCAGTTGCGCAAAGGCCTGCGCAGCCTCTACACCTTGTATGGTGATGAACCCCTGCTGCAACAAGAAGCGGCCGACATGATTCGCCAAGAGGCACGAACCCAAGGGTATTCAGAGCGCCATGTGTTCACCGTGGCTGGGGCGCATTTCGATTGGGGCGAGGTGCAAGCCGCTGGGGCCTCCATGAGTTTGTTTGCCGACAAGTTGTTGCTGGATGTGCGCATCCCATCGGGCAAGCCCGGCAAAGAAGGCAGCGTGGCTTTGCAACGCATGGCCGAGATGGCGCCCGAGAACGATGGTGTGCTGACCCTGGTGTTGTTGCCGCGCTTGGACAAAACCAGCAAAGCCAGTGCCTGGTTCATGGCGCTCGATGCCAATGGCATCACAGTGCAACTCGATCCGATCGAGCGCAATGCCTTGCCCGCTTGGATTGCACAACGCCTGAGCCAACAACAACAGCGTGTGCGCGAAGGCGAAGAGGGGCAGCGCAGTTTGCAGTTTTTCGCCGATCGGGTGGAGGGCAACTTGCTGGCAGCGCACCAAGAAATTCAAAAGCTTGGCCTGCTCTACCCTGAAGGCGAATTGAGCTTTGAAGACATTGAACGTGCGGTGCTCAACGTCGCCCGCTATGACGTATTCAAGCTCACCGAGTCGGTGTTGGCGGGGCAGCACCTGCGGGTGCAGCGCATGCTCGATGGCTTGCAAGCCGAGGGCGTGTCCGAGGTGTTGGTGCATTACACCTTGGCCGAAGACATCCGCGCTTTGAAGCGCGTGAAAGACGCCGTGTCTGCGGGCCGACCACTGCCGCAGGTGTTGCGCGAGCAACGCGTGTGGGGGCAGAAGGAACGTTTGTTCGAGCGTGTGTTGCCGCAACTCAGTGCCGCAACCTTAGAGCGCTTGTTGCAAAGTGCGCACCAAGTGGATGGGATTGTGAAAGGCATGAAGCTGCCCACTTGGCCCACCGACAGCTGGCAGGCCTTGTTGCGTTTGGCGCTGATGCTGTGCAAGGCTTGCAGCCCGCGCTGACACCGAAGCCCTTCAAGCCCTGGACGGCTTGAACCGACGGCTGGCAAGGCGCAGCAGCTTCTCTGCCAAAATCCAACCATGAACGCGCACAACATCCCCGAACTGATGCAGGCCTTGGGCCAGCACGCCAAAACCGCCTCCGCTGCCATGGCCAAAGCCAGCGCCGCGCACAAGAGTGCGGCTTTGCGCCATCTGGCCACGCTCTTGCGCAGTGAAACCACCGCGCTGGTGGCGGCCAACCAAGAAGACCTGAGCCGCGCCAAAACCAATGGCTTGGACGGGCCCATGTTGGACCGCTTGAAACTCAGCGCTTCGATTTTGGAAACTTGCGCCGTGGGCTGCGAGCAACTGGCAGTGATGCCTGACATCATCGGCAGCATCAGCGGCATGACCCAGCAACCCAGTGGCATTCGCGTCGGGCAAATGCGCGTCCCCATTGGTGTCTTCGGCATGATTTACGAGAGCCGCCCTAACGTCACCATCGAGGCCGCGTCATTGGCCATCAAGAGCGGCAACGCCTGCATCTTGCGCGGTGGCTCGGAAGCCTTGGCCTCGAACACGGCACTCGCAAAGTTGGTGCAACAGGCTTTGCAAGCGGCGGGTTTACCGGCTGAAGCCGTGCAACTTGTGCCCACCACCGACCGCGCGGCCGTGGGTGAACTCATCGCCATGCCTGCCTATGTGGACGTCATCATTCCGCGTGGTGGCAAGGGCTTGATTGAGCGCATCAGCAAAGACGCCAAGGTGCCTGTCATCAAACATTTGGATGGCAACTGCCACACCTATGTGGACGACCCCTGTGATTTGGACATGGCCCTCACCGTGGTGGACAACGCGAAAACCCAAAAGTACAGCCCTTGCAACGCGACAGAAAGTTTGTTGGTGGCGCGTGGTGTGGCGGCGGCGTTTTTGCCGCGCATCGGCCAGGTGTTGGCCGACAAAGGCGTGGAGATGCGCTGCTGCCCCGAGAGCAAAGCCTTGTTGCAAGGCTTCAAAGGCGCGGCGCTGAAAGACGCCACCGAGCAAGATTGGTTCGAGGAATATTTGGCCCCCATCATCAGCATCAAGGTTGTGAGCGGCGTGGACGAAGCCATTGACCACATCAACCACTACAGCAGCCACCACACCGACGCCATCCTGACGCTCAACCATGTACACGGCCAACGCTTTGTGCGCGAGGTGGATTCGGCCAGTGTGATGATCAATGCCAGCACCCGGTTTGCCGATGGTTTCGAATACGGCTTGGGTGCCGAAATTGGCATCTCTACCGACAAATTCCACGCCCGTGGGCCGGTGGGCATTGAGGGCCTCACCTCGTTGAAGTTTGTGGTGCTGGGGGCTGGGGAAGTCAGGGGTTGATGTGGAGACTTAAAGTCCCTCGTCTTTATTTTCGGTCTTGCTTTTTTCTTTGGCTTCAAAGTAAGACGCAGCCAAGGACATGGCGCACATCAAGACGCCAAAAAAGATCACGATCCAATGCGCTTCAGTCATCACGAGGCTCCTTGGCAAAATCAATGTCCATTGACGTCAAAAGTATAAGAGACAGACCAATCACCATCAATACAACCAAGCTCACCCAATTCCTGTTTCCCAAAATCAAAAAAGCCACACAAGCGTTGCCCGTCATCATCGAGCCAGCAGCACGAAGCCCTGCTTTGAAGTCGGGTTTGGAGAAAGAAAAGTCCATGGATGCAAGCTTAAAGAGAACTTGTGAACTCTTCTTGAAGGTGCAGTTCCTGAATTTGTAAGCGTCCCGCCATCCCGTCGCTTGAAGCTGTCAGAATCACCCCCACATCAAAAATTCACTCTGACGAAGCGACCCCATGGTTCCACACCTCATCACCGCGCTGACCGGCCCGATCAACGAGCTCGAGCAGCGCATCCTCGACTCCATGCCTGCCATCGAACGTTGGTTTCGCATGGAATGGATGGAGCACACGCCGCCTTTTTACAGCTCGGTCGACATCCGCAATGCGGGTTTCAAACTCGCCCCAGTGGACACCAACCTCTACCCCGGCGGCTGGAACAACCTCACGCCCGAGATGCTGCCCTTGGCGGTGCAAGCGGCCATGGCCGCCATCGAGAAAATCTGCCCCGAAGCCCGCAATCTGTTGCTGATCCCCGAGAACCACACGCGCAACACCTTTTACCTGAGCAATGTCGCGCAGCTGGCCCGCATCTTCAACATGGCCGGTTTGAATGTGCGCATCGGCTCGATCAACCCCGAGATCAAAGAAGACACCACCATCGAATTGCCCAACGGTGACTCGGTGACCTTGGAGCCAGTCATTCGCAGCAAAACCCGCCTGGGTTTGAAAAATTTCGATCCGTGCACCATCTTGCTAAACAACGATTTGAGCGCAGGCATTCCGGGCATCTTGGAAGACCTGCACGAGCAATACCTGTTGCCGCCGCTGCACGCCGGTTGGTGTGTGCGTCGCAAGAGCCAGCATTTCGCCAGCTATGAAGAGGTGAGCAAGCGCTTTGGCAAATTGCTGGGCATCGACCCTTGGTTGATCAACCCGATGTTCACGCACTGTGGCGAAGTGAATTTCGCCGAAGGCACTGGCATGGATTGCCTGACCACCAACGTGGACATGCTGCTGACCAAAATCCGCCGTAAGTACAAAGAGTTTGGCATCCACGACAAACCTTTCGTCATTGTCAAAGCTGACAACGGCACCTATGGCATGGGCATCATGACGGTGCGTGATGTCAAAGATTTGGATGTGCTCAACCGCAAAACCCGCAACAAAATGAGCGTGGTCAAAGACGGGCAAGAGGTCAACCAGGTCATCATCCAAGAAGGTGTGCTCACCAACGAGCGGATCAATGATGCGGTGGCCGAACCGGTGGTCTACATGATGGACCGCTATGTGGTGGGCGGTTTTTACAGGGTGCACGCCGAGCGCGGCGTGGACGAAAACCTGAATGCGCCAGGCTCGAGCTTCGTGCCCTTGGCCTTTGAGCAAAGTGCCCACACCCCCCAGCCGGGCATGAAACCAGGTGCCAGTGCACCCAACCGCTTTTACATGTATGGCGTGATCGCCCGATTGGCCATGCTGGCCGCCAGCTATGAGCTGGAAGCGACCGATCCCAACGCCGAGGTCTACGAGTAAACCCCCGTCTGTTGCACTGCAAAAGGTAAACTCCTGTTTTCCACGAATGGGGTGAAGCGACGCTTACGCGCTTGAATCCGTTATGAGCACAGCAACTGAAAATAAGCACGTCTCGTCCTTGGCCGGACTCACGCTCGGGGCCATCGGCGTGGTTTATGGGGATATCGGCACCAGTGTGCTGTATGCCATCAAAGAGGTGTTTGGCTCGGGCCATGTGGAATTCACACCAGACAACGTGATGGGGATTTTGTCCATTTTCTTTTGGACACTGACCTTCATCATTTCTATCAAGTACGTGACATTGGTCCTGCGGGCAGATAACAACGGCGAGGGCGGCTTGGTGGCCATGCTGGCCCTGGCCTCTTCTTCAGTCAGGGACAAGCCGCGGTTGCGCAATGTCTTGTTGGTGGTTGGGATCTTCGGCACTTGTTTGTTTTATGGCGATGGTGTCATCACTCCGGCCATCTCTGTCTTGTCCGCTGTCGAAGGCTTGGAAGTGGTGTCGCCCAATTTCAAGAAGGCGGTGATTCCGCTGACCTTGTTCATCTTGCTTTGTTTGTTTGCAGTGCAAAAGCGTGGCACAGCGGGCATTGGCAAATTTTTTGGCCCGATCACCTTGGTCTGGTTTCTGACGATTGCGGTGCTGGGGGTCTATCACATCGCCAGCAACCCAGCCATTTTGTGGGCCATCAGTCCGCACTACGCTTTGCGGTTCATCTGGGAGCAACCCGGCACCACGTTTTTGATTTTGGGCGCGGTGGTCTTGTGCGTCACCGGTGGTGAAGCCCTTTATGCCGACATGGGGCACTTTGGCAAAAGACCGATCCGCTTGGCCTGGTTCAGTGTGGTCATGCCCTGCTTGACCTTGAATTATTTTGGCCAAGGCGCCTTGCTGTTGACAGAGCCTGAGGCTGTCAAAAACCCGTTCTACAACATGGCCCCAGACTGGGCGCTGATCCCCTTGGTGATATTGGCCACCGCCGCCACCGTCATTGCGTCCCAAGCGCTGATCACCGGCGCGTTCAGCGTGACCAAACAAGTCATTCAACTGGGCTTTTTGCCACGACTGCAAATTCACCACACCAGCGAAAGAGACACCGGTCAGATTTACATGCCTTTTGTCAACTGGGGCTTGTTTGTTGTCATCGTGCTGGCCGTGGTCATGTTCAAGACCTCCAGCAACCTGGCAGCGGCTTACGGCATTGCCGTGTGCACCGACATGTTGATCACCACGATCTTGACCTTTTTTGTACTCCGTTATGCATGGAAATACCCGATGTGGCTGTGCATCAGCACAACCAGCATCTTCTTCTTGGTGGACTTGGCATTTTGGAGCTCCAACTTGCTGAAAATTGCCGACGGCGGCTGGTTTCCGCTGTTCATTGGCGGCATGATTTTGATCTTGATGTTGACTTGGCGTGATGGACGCCAATTGCTTCACCACAAAACCCGTGACGAAGCCATGGACTTGCGTTCCTTCTTGGATGCCTTGTTCATTGGCCCACCTACACGGGTAGAAGGCACGGCGGTCTTTTTGACAACAGAAAACGACATCGTGCCCAATGCCATGTTGCACAACTTGAAGCACAACAAGGTCTTGCACGCGCAAAACCTGTTTGTCACGGTGCGCAGCCACGAAGTCCCTTGGATCGCCAAAGATGAACGTGTAGAGCTGACCGATCTTGGCCATGATTGCTGGCAGGTGAAAATCCACTACGGCTTCAAAGACGATCCGGATGTGCCTTTCGCACTGAGCTTGTTGCGGGACAAACTGGGCAATATCAATGGCATGAGCACCAGTTATTTCTTGTCGCGCGACAGCATCGTGCCCACCGTGCACGGTGGCATGGCGCAGTGGCGAGAAAAACTGTTTGCCCAGATGTACCTGAACGCCAGCGCCGCTGCCGACTTTTTGAATCTGCCCAGCAACTCGGTGGTGGAGATGGGCAGCAAGATCGAAATTTAAGCCTGAGCCGCCCGCCCCGGGCGTTTGGGCTGTTAACCTCTCGGGTATGAAGCTTTTGTTTGTCGCCGATCCGCTGAGCACCTTCAACATCCAGAAGGACAGCACTTTCACCATGATGCGTGAGGCACAGGTTCGGGGACATGAGCTGTGGTGCTGTGACACAAAGGACTTGCATTGGCAAACTGGGCAGCCTGTCAGCGCCCAGATGCACCAAGTGCATTTGACCAGGGACCCCGCCGCTTGGTTCACCATTCAACAAACCTGCGTGCAGCCTTTGCACAGCATGGGCGCGGTGGTCATGCGCAAAGACCCGCCATTTGACAACGAATATTTCTACGCCACCCACTTGCTCAGCCAAGCTGAAAAAGAAGGCGCTCAGGTGTTCAACCAACCGGCCGCATTGCGCGAACATCCGGAAAAACTCGCTCTCATGGAATTCGCCGAATTTGCCAGCCCGACCTTGGTGACGCGCCAAGCCCAAGCCATTCGTGATTTTCACGCGCTGCACCAAGACATCATCTTGAAGCCTCTGGATGGCATGGGCGGCATGGGCATCTTCCGCGTCAAAGCAGATGGCTTGAATCTCGGGGGCATCATCGAAACCCTGAACCGCGACGGCGCCCAAACCGTCATGGTGCAAAAGTTCATTCCCGCCATCGCGCAAGGGGACAAGCGTGTCCTGGTGATTGGTGGCCAACCGGTGCCTTTTGCCTTGGCCCGTATTCCGCAAGGCAACGAGGTGCGCGGCAATTTGGCGGCCGGTGGCAAAGGCGTGGCACAAGCCCTCACCGAGCGTGACTGGCAGATTGCCAATGCATTGGGTCCGCGGTTGGCTGCCCGAGGCTTGTTGTTGGTGGGCTTGGACATCATTGGCGACTGTTTGACCGAGGTGAATGTCACCAGCCCCACCTGTTTTCGTGAAATCACCGATCAAACCGGTTTTGATGTGCCTGCCATGTTCATGGATGCACTCACCCATCAAGTACACAGGCCTCAATGAGCATTGATGCCTTATGAAGCTGTTCATTGAACAAGCCTTGTTTGAGCCCTATGCCCATGCGGCACAGGCGCGATTGGCGGCCATTCGGCCGTTTGAATATGCACAAACTCGCAACCACATCGACGGTGCGGTCAGCATGTTGTCACCCTACCTCACCCACGGCTTGTTGACCGTGCCCGATGTGGCCGACCATGTTTACAAGGTGCACCGCATGGGGGTGCAGCACAAGTTCGTTTTCGAGTTGGCGTGGCGTGAGTATTTCCAACATGTGCATGAGTTGGTGGGTGATCAAGTGCTTTCCAACTTCCATGAAGGCGTGCTGCCCGATGACGCCTACAGCCAGAAACTGCCCGACGACGTGCGCTGTGGCGCCACGGGTGTGCCCGCCATCGACCAAGCCATCCGCCAGCTGTATTTCAACGGCTATGTGCATAACCATGCACGCTTGTGGTTGGCCAGTTATTTGGTGCACCTGCGCAAGGTTCATTGGCGTGTTGGCGCCGAATGGATGTACAGCCATTTGTTGGATGGCGACATCGCCAGCAACCACCTGAGTTGGCAATGGGTAGCTGGCACAAGCAGCAGCAAGCCTTACTTGTTCAATGCCGCCAATGTGGCGCTTCATGCCCCAGAGCTTTGGCATAGTCAGAACACGGTGATTGACAAGCCGATGGACATCATCGAGATGATTGCCCAAAGCCAAGCGACCTTCACCCAAGCCATGCACCAGCATGCGCATGTAGACGAACCCGATGTGTTGCAAATGCCGCCGGCCGAAGCCGATTTGGTGGCCAGTGGCTTGGCTGCCGATAAATTGGTGGGCAAAGAGGTGTGGTGGATTCACCCGTGGTCGCTCACAAACCAAGCCCCCTCGGGTATGCCGCCTGATGCCATGCGGGTGGCTGCGTGTTGGCTCGAGTGGACCCAAACGCGACCATGGAGCCGAGGGCGTTGGTCGTTTGTGGCCAAGGGCATGCACCAGGTGGCCTCGCACTGCTGGTTTGAGGACGCCGCACGACTGACCGAGGTGTTTGCCAAAGCCAAAGCGGTGCATGTGTGGGACCACATGGCTTTGCCCCATTGGCCTGGCGTGAATTGGGTGCGCCACCCTGCACCACGCTTGTGGCCGCGCCAAACCGAGCGCAGCCCCTCGTTTTCCCATTGGTGGACCAAGGTGACGCGCTACAAACAATCCATACCGCAGTTGCTGCGCAACCGATAAATCAGATCATTTCGCAGGCTGCGGTGTTGGAAGACAAAGCCCTGTGCGAAGTGATCAAGCAGCGGCTCAGGCGGCTTTCACCTTTAAGCGCCAAGCATGCAACAAAGGCTCGGTGTAGCCGCTGGGTTGTTCTTTGCCTTTGAACACCAAATCCAGCGCCGCTTGGTAGGCCTTGGATTGTTGGAAATGACCGGCCATGGGCTGGTACAGGCTGTCGCCAGCGTTTTGCTTGTCCACAATGGCGGCCATGCGTTCAAAGGTGGCCCGCACTTGGGCTTGGCTCACCACGCCATGGTGCAACCAATTGGCAATGTGTTGGCTGGAGATGCGCAGCGTGGCGCGGTCTTCCATCAGGCCGACATTGTGGATATCGGGTACTTTCGAGCAGCCCACGCCTTGGTCGATCCAGCGCACCACATAGCCGAGGATGCCTTGCACGTTGTTGTCGAGTTCTTGCTGTTTCTGCGCATCATTCCAACCAGCTGTGGCCGACACGGGGATGGTGAGCAAGTCTTTCAGCAACTTGGCGTGCTCTTTGTTGGCATCGATTTTTTCCAACCCTTTTTGAACATCGCTCACCAACACCTGGTGGTAGTGCATGGCATGCAAAGTGGCACCGGTGGGGCTGGGCACCCAAGCGGTGTTGGCACCGGCTTTGGGGTGGGCGATTTTTTGTTTCAGCATCTCGGCCATCAGGTCGGGCATGGCCCACATGCCTTTGCCGATTTGCGCTTTGCCGCGCAAACCGCAGGCCAATCCCACCAAGACATTGTTGCGCTCGTAGGCTTGGATCCAGGCACTGGATTTCATGTCGCCTTTGCGCAGCATCGGGCCAGCCAGCATGCTGCTGTGGATTTCGTCACCCGTGCGGTCCAAGAAACCCGTGTTGATGAAGGCCACACGACTCGAAGCTGCAGCAATGCAGGCTTTCAAATTCACGCTGGTGCGACGTTCTTCGTCCATGATGCCCAGCTTGACTGTGCTGTCAGGCAATCCCAGCACGTGTTCGACGCGGCTGAACAACTCGGAGGCAAAAGCCACTTCAGCGGGCCCGTGCATTTTCGGTTTGACGATGTACACAGAACCAGTGCGCGAGTTGCGAATGTCGTTGGCACCATGGCCTTGCAAGTCATGCAAAGCGATGGCGGTGGTCACCATGGCATCCATGATGCCTTCTGGGATTTCCTGCCATTGTCCATCCGCCGCTTGGTAAAGGATGGCGGGGTTGGTCATCAGGTGGCCCACATTGCGCAAAAACAGCAGTGAGCGGCCATGCAGTCGAATGTCAGCGCCGCCGTGGGGAGCGCGGTAAATACGGTCAGGATTCAAACCGCGCTTGAAAGTGTTGCCGCCCTTGCTGACATCCTCGGTCAGCGTGCCTTTCAAGATGCCCAACCAGTTGCTGTAGGCCAGCAATTTGTCATCCGCATCCACTGCAGCCACCGAATCTTCCAGATCAAGGATGGTCGACAAAGCGGCCTCGACCACCAGGTCACAAATATGCGCAGGATCGGCAGCGCCAACGGGATGCTTGGCGTTGATTTGGATGTCCAAGTGCAGGCCGTTGTGGATCAACAAAACCGAAGAGGGGTGCGTCGCATCTCCTTGGTAACCCACGAGTTGTTGGGGGTTGGCCAAAAGTGTTGTTTGACCGCCTTTGAGGGCAACAACCAATGCGCCTTTGACAATGCTGTAGCCGGTCGAATCGATGTGCGAACCTTTTTTCAAGGGCACCGTGCGGTCCAGCACATAACGGGCGTATTCAATGACTTTGGCACCACGTTTCTCGTTGTAGCCAGGCCCTTTGGCGCAGCCATCGGCTTCTGAAATGACATCGGTGCCGTACAAAGCGTCATACAAAGAACCCCAACGGGCGTTGGCGGCATTCAATGCATAGCGGGCGTTCAAGATCGGCACGACCAACTGGGGGCCTGCTTGGGTGGCGAGTTCGGCATCCACATGGGTCGTGGTGGCTTTCACCTTGGCAGGCACGGGGACCAGGTAGCCTGTTTTGGTCAGGAAGGCTTGGTAAGCCGCCATGTTGGTGATCGGTCCGGGGTGCGCACGGTGCCACTGGTCAAGTTCGGTTTGTAGACGTTCGCGCTCGGCCAGCAGCGCATTGTTTTTCGGAGCCAGGTCTTGCACCAATTTGTCAAAGCCTTCCCAAAACGTGACGCTGGACACGCCCGTGCCGGGGAGTACCTGCTGCTCAATGAAGTCGTGAAGGTTTGCGGCGACTTGCAGTTGATGGATGGGGGTGCGAACTGTCATTCAGGGCTTTCAAAAAATCAGGTCAAAAAGGATGCGGGTTATCACCGATAATTTTCCATTTTAAGGAGTCCTGTGATGAAACAATTGAATGCAGTGGTCTGCGCCTTGGTCTTGTTGGCTTCTGGAACAGCTTTGGCAGAGTCTGAATTTGCCGTTTACGGAGGCGGTCAGTCATCCCCACACTCGCGAGTCACACCTGCGACAGGCGACTCCTTTTTGGCCACTTGGAAAGGCGAATCGATGTCTTTTCCTATCTATCTCGGGTTGCGCTACACCGAGTGGATGGATGATGAATGGGGTTGGGCGGTGAATTACAGCCACACCAAGGCCAAAGCCAATGCAACCACGCTTGCGACCAATGGCTACAGTCGTCTTGAATTCACGGATGGTGCCAACCCGGTCACCTTGGTCGCTTTGCGTCGCTTTGCCCCCATGAATGGTGGCATCAAGCCCTACCTTGGTGTGGGAGCTGGTATTTCTGTCCCCCATGTTGAGGTTCAGCGCACCGGTGGCGTCAGAACTTACGAATACCAATACGGCGGCCCCGTGTTAACCGGTTTGGCCGGTTTCAAATACCCTCTCAACGATCGCTGGGACCTGCTCACCGAGTTGCATGTGCATTACATGATGTTGGATGTCAAAGTGGATGGCGGCCGTTTGAAAACCAACTTGGTCACCAATGCCCTGAACCTCGGGGTCAGCTACCGCTTCTGAAAACGCTACATGCAACTTGTTCACCAAGAAATGCAAGCGGCTTTGGCCCTTGCACTCGACACCCTTTCTCCCGGCAGCGCCAGCAAAGCCCAGTTTGAAACCCCCAAGGTCGCCGCGCATGGCGACTGGGCGGTCACGGCTGCCATGCAATTGGCCAAACCCTTGGGGCGCAATCCTCGCGAACTGGCCCAAGAATTGCAAAACCTGTTGCTCGCATCGCCTGCGGGACAACGCTGGTTGGCATCGGTTGACATTGCCGGCCCGGGCTTTTTAAACCTGCGCTTGAAGCCCGAGGCCAAGCAGCAGGTGGTGCGCGAGGTCTTGCAAGCAGCGGATGCTTTTGGGCATCAAACCCCTAACGGGCAACGCTTGCTGGTGGAATTTGTGTCCGCCAACCCCACCGGCCCCTTGCATGTGGGCCATGGCCGACAAGCAGCCTTGGGCGATGCGCTGTGCAATTTGTTTGAAACCCAAGGCTGGTTGGTGCACCGCGAGTTTTATTACAACGACGCTGGTGTGCAAATTCAAACCCTGGCCAACTCCACGCAACTTCGCGCACAAGGTTTCAAACCAGGCGACGCCGAATGGCCCGACAACGCCTACAACGGCGAGTACATCCAAGACATTGCGAACGCGTTTCTCGACAAACAAACCGTGCAAGCCGATGACCGCACGTTCACGGCGAATGGGCAAGTGGACGATGTGGCCAACATCCGCGACTTTGCCGTGGCGTATTTGCGGCACGAACAAGACCTGGACTTGCAAGCCTTTGCCGTCCAGTTCGATCACTATTATTTGGAATCCAGTCTTTACACCGATGGCCGTGTCGAGCGAGCCGTGGCCTCGTTGCAAGCCTCTGGCCACACCTATGAAAGCGAAGGCGCTTTGTGGTTGCGCTCGACCGACTTTGGCGATGACAAAGACCGGGTGATGCGCAAGTCGGATGGCAGCTACACCTATTTTGTGCCCGATGTGGCCTACCACTTGGCCAAATGGGAGCGCGGCTTCACCAAGGTCATCAACATCCAGGGCACCGACCACCACGGCACCATCGCCCGGGTGCGGGCTGGTTTGCAAGCCGCTTCGCAGCAGCAGGGCTTGAACATTCCCCAAGGCTACCCCGACTATGTGCTGCACACCATGGTGCGGGTCATGCGCGGCGGCGAGGAAGTCAAAATTTCCAAACGTGCAGGCAGCTACGTGACCTTGCGCGATTTGATTGAATGGACCAGCAAAGACGCGGTGCGGTTTTTCTTGCTCAGCCGCAAGCCCGACACCGAATACGTGTTCGATGTGGACTTGGCGCTTGCCAAAAACAACGAGAACCCGGTTTTTTATGTGCAATACGCCCATGCCCGTATTTGCTCTGTGTTGATCGCTTCGCTGGGCGCGCAAAAAAACACGCCTTCACCGTTGGAGGATTCCACCGATGAAGCCGCTGCTCATGCAAAAGATCACTTGTATCGCCAAGCCTTGGCTGGACTGGCCAATGTCGATCTCTCTGGCTTGAACAGCCCTCAGGCCCAAACACTCATGTTGTTATTGGCACGTTTTCCGCAAATGCTGGCCCAGGCTTGCCAAGACTTGGCAACCCACGATGTGAGTTTTTATTTGCGCGAACTGGCAGCTTGCTACCACAGCTATTACGATGCAGAGCGTATCTTGGTCGAAGATGAAGCCACCAAACGCGCACGTTTGGCGTTGGTGGCCGCCACGGCCCAGGTGTTGAAAAACGGTTTGGCGGTGTTGGGTGTATCCGCACCCCTCAGCATGTGAAGGACAGGAACATGGCAAGCTTTGGCGCTCAGCGCGGCAACACATTCGTCGGCTTCATCCTTGGTTTGATCGTCGGGCTGACCATCGCCTTGGTGGTGGCCATCTACGTTACCAAGGTGCCGATTCCATTTTTGAACAAAGGATTGAGCCGCAACGCCGAGCAAGACGCTGCTGAGGAGAAGAAAAACAAAGACTGGGATCCCAATGCACCCTTGTATGGCAAAACCCCAAGCTCACCCAAGCCCACAGATCCGCCAGCAGCCCAACCTGTCACACCCCAAGCGCCGGCAACCGCGCCTGCTGCCTCCAGTGACCCCTTGGGCGACTTGGCCAACAGCAAAGCTGGTGCGGTGGAGGAATTTCAATATTTGGTGCAAGTCGGGGCCTACCACGCCAGCGATGAGGCCGAGAGCCAACGCGCCAAGTTGGCGCTGAGCGGCTATGACCCCAAAATTTCAGAACGCGATCAAGCAGGCAAAATGGTTTACCGGGTGCGCTTGGGACCGTTTGAAAGCAAAACCGAAGCCGAGCAAATCCAGGCCAAACTCAAGGCCACCAAAGTTGAATCTGCCCTGATTCGTGTCCAACGTTGAAGAAAGAATGCACCATGCAACGCCGTGAATTTACCGCCCTCAGTTTGTCTTCTCTTGCAGGACTGCCACTCACGCCAGCATTGGCCCAAGCTGCGGCATTCAAAGATGGAACCGACTACCTGTCCCTGAAAACCCGCGTGTCCTCTGATGTCGGCAAGGGCAAGATCGAGGTGCTGGAATTCTTTTGGTACAACTGCCCGCACTGCAATATGTTTGAACCCACCTTAAGCGCTTGGAGCAAAAAATTGCCCAAAGATGTGGTGTTGAAGCGGGTGCCGGTGCGTTTTCGCGAGGATTTTGAACCCCAGCAACGAGCCTATTACGTGCTCGAAGCCTTGGGCAAGGTTGAGGAATTGCAAACCAAAATGTTTGCCGCTATTCACGTCGACAAGCAAAACTTGACGAAACTCGATGCCTTGCTGGTGTGGGCCGAGAAGCATGGCATTGGCGCCAAGCAATTCACCGATTTGTACAACTCCTTTGCCGTGGTCGGTAAAGCCCGACAAGCTGCCAAGTTGCAAGAAGACTTCAAGGTGGAAGGTGTGCCAGCCTTGGGTGTCGGTGGTCGCTATTACGTGGATGGCAGTCTGGCGGGCAACATGGAGCGCGCCCTGCAAATCACCGATTTCCTCTTGGCAGAAATACGCAAGGGCCGCTGAACCAGGCGATCGGGCACGGTTTTTGCCCCTACAATCCGGGCCATGCCAGCATCCCTTATCAGCAATTTCCGTGCCTCCATCTATTTTCTTGCTTGCTGTGGCCTTGCTTACTTTTTAAGCGCGCCCTTGGCGGTCTGGGCCGAAAAAGCTGATCGCAACAAACCCATGAACATCGAGGCCGACAACCTGGATCATGATGAGTTGAAGCAACTGAGCATCTTCACTGGCAAGGTGGTCGCCACCAAGGGAACCATCACCATGCGCGGTCACCGATTGGAAGTTCGGCAAGACCCCGACGGTTTTCAGTACGGCATCTTGACCGCTGTGCCAGGTGCGCGGGCTTTTTACCGGCAAAAGCGCGAAGGTGTGGACGAATGGATTGAAGGCGAGGGCGAGCGCATTGAATATGACGGCCGCGCAGACAAAGTCGTGCTGTTGTCCAAGGCCGACTTTCGCCGTTACCGCGGCACGGTGTTGAGCGACCAAATGACGGGGCAGCGCATCGTTTATGAAAACCTCTCAGACCAATTCACCGTGGATGGCCAACTCGCGGGTAGCAAGCCTGCCGCTGACGCACCCAAAGGTCGTGTTCGCGCGGTGCTGACCCCGCGCAACAACGACGAGGCTGCCAAGTGAGCAAGCCTACAGCTGGCTCAGACCGGTTGGAGGCGCAGCATTTGCAGAAGTCTTACGCGGGTCGCCAAGTGGTTCGCGATGTCTCGATTTCTGTAGGCAAGGGCGAAGTTGTTGGCTTGCTCGGCCCGAACGGTGCCGGTAAAACCACTTCTTTTTACATGATCGTTGGTTTGGTGCGGGCCGAAGGCGGCAGTATTTCGATTGATGGGGTGCCGGTCGAACACATGCCCATCCACCAACGTGCCCGCATGGGCCTGAGCTATTTACCGCAAGAAGCATCGATTTTTCGCAAGCTGAATGTGGCTGACAACATCCGCGCGGTGCTGGAGTTGCAGCGTGATGAACAGGGCCGCGCCTTGCACAAAGACGTGATTGAGCGCCGATTGACCGAGTTGTTGCAAGAACTGCGCATCGAGCATTTGCGCGAATCTGCCGCGCTGGCTTTGTCTGGTGGCGAACGACGTCGGGTTGAAATCGCCCGCGCCTTGGCCACACAACCCCGCTACATCTTGCTCGACGAACCTTTTGCGGGCATTGATCCGATCGCGGTCTTAGAGATTCAACGCATCATTGGTTTCTTGAAAGCCAAAGGCATTGGCGTTTTGATCACCGACCACAATGTGCGTGAAACCTTGGGCATTTGCGACCACGCCAGCATCATCAGCGAAGGCCGGGTGCTGGCCGAGGGCACGCCGCAAGCCATCGTCACCAACCCTGAGGTGCGCCGGGTGTACCTCGGCGAAAACTTCCGGATGTGAAGGGAAGACGAGCAGCATGAAGCAAGGCCTTTCACTGCGCGTCTCGCAACACCTGGCGCTCACGCCGCAATTGCAGCAGTCCATCCGCTTGCTGCAACTCTCCACCTTGGAGCTGAGTCAAGAAATCGACCAGATGCTGGACGACAACCCGTTTCTTGAAAAAGAAATGGAAGATTTGGCGCCACGTGAAGACTTCGGTCTGGCGCAAGAGAACACGGCTGCTGAAACCTCGGAGGCCGAGCCTGACAACTGGGACGGCCCCATGGACCGGGTCAGTGAAATACGCGTTGAAACCGCCAGCGAAGTGGCTGCGCCCATTGATGCGGAAGGCGTGGCTGAAAGCTGGGACGGCGACGGCAGTGTTGAGTTTTCCCCCGACGACAGCGAGTGGGGCGGCGATGCGCCAGCCCGCAACAACAACAACGACGATGAAAAAGCGCAGGCCACTGAGTTGGCCCGCAACCAAGAATCGCTGACCGCTTTTTTGCACCGTCAAGCGCTGTCCTTGCGCTTGGACGATACCGACCGTGCAGCGCTGCGCTTTTTGATCGAGTCGCTGAATGACGATGGTTATTTGGAAGACAGTTTTCAGTCCTTGGCCGAAAGCCTGGCCGGGGACGATTTAGAGCAATGCGAAGAGTTGGTGCACCGCTTCCAAGTCGCTTTGGGCTTGTTGCAAAGCCTAGAGCCTACGGGTGTGGGTGCACGCGACCTGGGCGAGTGCCTGCGCTTGCAATTGCAAGCCGTGTCAGCCGACACCGAAGAACGCGCCGAATTGCGGGCCTGTGCCTTGGCGATTTGCAAGCAACCCTTGGAAATGCTGGCCAAGCGGGATGTGAAGCGCTTGGCCGTGGTGGTGAGTGAATCCGAGTCTTTGGTGAAATTGGCCATCACCCTGATCGCCCGTTTGGAGCCCAAGCCGGGTCGCCGTTTCATCGATGTCGAGCGCAATGTGGTGGTGCCAGATGTGCTGGTGCTGGCACACGGTGTGGACAAGCAAGGCCTGCCGCAGTTTCGCGCCATGCTCAACCCTGAGGTGATGCCGCGCCTGAAGGTGAACGATATTTACGCCAGCGCTTTGAAAGGCGGCAAAGGTGACAGCCACGCTGGTTTGCAGCAGCGCTTGCAAGAAGCCCGTTGGATGATCAAAAACATCCAGCAACGCTTTGACACCATCTTGCGGGTCAGCAACGCCATCACCCAACGGCAAAAAAGTTTCTTCATCCATGGCGAACTGGCCATGAAGCCGATGGTGTTGCGCGAGATTGCCGAGGAGCTGGGTTTGCACGAATCCACCATCAGCCGGGTCACCACCGCCAAGTACATGCACACGCCCTACGGCACCTTCGAGCTGAAGTATTTCTTTGGCTCGGGCCTGGGTACCGACAGCGGCAACAACGCCTCCAGCACGGCGGTGCGAGCGCTCATCAAACAGCTGATTGCCAGCGAGAACCCGAAAAAACCGCTTTCCGACAACCAACTCTCGGACATGTTGAAAGAGCAAGGCATCGACTGCGCCCGCCGCACCGTGGCCAAGTACCGCGAAGCCTTGCGCATCGCACCCACCAACCTGCGTAAAGCCCTGTGAATTCCTTGCAATTGTTTGTCCCCTGCGCTGCCGGGGTGGAGGCCTTGTTGGCCTATGAAGTGGCGCAAATCACCAGTTTGCCAACGCGCGATATGCAAACCCTGCGCGGCGGCGTGCAACTGCAAGCCTCATGGCGCGCTGCCATGCAACTGAATTTGCACAGCCGCTTAGGCATGCGGGTGCTGATTCAGTTGGCGCACCAGCCCTATGCCAACGAGGAAGATATTTACAACGCGGCGAGCTCCGTGGCCTGGGAAATGTGGTTCACCACTAAGCAAAGCTTTCGGGTCGAAATCACCGCCCAACACAGTCCCTTGAAAAGCCTGAACTTCGCCACCCTGCGGGTGAAAGACGCGGTGGCCGATCGTTTTCGTGACAAGACCGGTGTGCGCCCGGATGTCGATACCCAGCGCCCCGATGTGCGCGTCCATGTGCACCTGACCGACAAAATGCTCACGCTGTATTTGGACACCACCGGCGAGCCCTTGTTCAAGCGCGGCTGGCGCGAAGACAAGGGCGATGCGCCCCTGAAGGAAACCTTGGCTGCAGCCATGTTGGCCGCCAGCGGTTGGAGCATGCCGCTGCTGACCGCGCCCGGTGAAACGCCGCCCGCCGTGCCCTCGGTGGCTGGGGTCGAGCAAGGGCTGCCTTTGTACGACCCGTGTTGCGGCAGCGGCACCATCGTCATCGAGGCAGCGCAAATTGCTTGCCGCATGGCACCCGGCTTACAGCGCCGTTTTGGCTTTGAAAAACTGCGCATGTTTGACGCCCATGTGTGGCGTCAATTGCAAGACGAGGCCCGGGCACAAGCATGCGAGCCACGTGCTCAAGTGTTTGGCAGTGATGTGGCGTTTCGAATGGTGGACTTTGCCCAGCGCAATGCCGAGCGGGCTGGTGTGACCAAAGCAGTGAACTTGCGCGGCGGTGACGCTTTGCAGCGCATGCCGCCCACGGATGTGCCTGGCGTGATGCTGGTGAATCCACCCTATGGTGAACGGATTGAAGCCGCTGGTGTGGCGGGGGCTGCCAGCTTGGCGCGTGGTGGTCGCGAAACCGGTCAAGTGGAAGACGGCGGTGAGTTCTTCAGCCAATTGGCCAGCCACTGGAAAAAGAATTACACCGGTTGGCGCGCCTGGGTGCTGACACCAGATTTGAAACTGCCGGGTCGCATGCGTCTGAAAGAATCGCGCCGGGTGCCGATGTGGAATGGTCCGATCGAATGCCGATTGTTTCGCTTTGATTTGCAGGCGGGGTCGCTGCGAAAAATAAGCAGCAGTGACAACACACCAGCGCCAACCTGAACACGCGACTGGGATGACGGCCCACCATACGGCTTCAGCGGATGCACTTTCAGACGTTCAGTCTGTGGTGATTGACACCAACATCGTGCTGGACTTGTGGGTCTACCAAGACCCAGCCACACCACCTTTGATGCAGGCCTTGCAAGCAGGTCAACTGAAGTGGATTGCAACAGCACCCATGCGCGAAGAACTGCTGCGCGTATTGGACTATCCGCACATTGCCACACGCCGAGCGCAGGAGGGCTTGAGCGCCCAAGATGTATGGACGAAGTTTGACGACTTGGTGCATTTGCAAGAAGTTGCCGCCAAGGCAAGCTACATCTGCAAAGACGCAGACGATCAAAAGTTCATCGATTTGGCGGTGGCACACCAAGCCTTGCTGCTCAGCAAGGACAAACAAGTGTTGCGGCTGACCAACCGGCTGGCGCGGCTAGGGGTGCTGGTGCGTCGAGCTTGGGCTTGAGTATCAGCACCGAGGTTTTTGCACTGCTCAGTGGCTGCGCTGGTTCAGCAATACCAGCAGTTGGTTCAAGGCATGTTGCTGGGTGGCCAAGCGCACTGCCGCACGGTCACCCTCGAAATGACAAGTTTCAAGCTTGACCCAAGCGGTTTCGGCGCCCACGGTGGGTCCGCCGTCGGTGGGCAAGCCCCAGGCAAAACACACCGTGCCCACTGGTTTGGTTTTGCTGCCCCCCGTGGGCCCAGCGATGCCCGTGACCGCCACCGCCACTTGCGCTTGGCTGTGGTTCAACGCACCCAGCACCATGGCCTGCGCCACCGCTTCACTGACCGCGCCATGGCGGGCCAAAAGCGCAGCAGGCACACCCAGCATGTCTTGTTTGGCCTCGTTGCTGTAACTGACAAAGCCGCGTTCAAACCATTGGCTGGAACCGGCCACGTCGGTGCAAGCCGCCGAGATCATGCCGCCAGTGCAACTCTCTGCTGTGGTCAACAACCAACCGCGTTGCAACAAAGCCGAGGCCAAAGTGGTGATGGTGTCGTGTGTGTTCATCGTGTCGCCTGCCAAAGAGCCAAACAAAGCAGCGTGCAAAACGCGGCCACCAAATCGTCAAACATGATGCCAAAACCGCCCCGCCAACCGAGGCCGTGAAAAGCGCGGTCGGCCCAGCCCACCGGCCCGGGCTTGACAGCATCAAAGAATCGAAACAACAGAAAAGCCACGAGTTGAGCGGCAAAACCAGCGGGCATCCACAGCCACAGCACCAGCCAAAACGCGGCGATTTCATCCCACACGATGGCGCTGGGGTCGCTCATGCGCATGTGCTCGGCGGTCACTTTGCAAAACCAGCAACCCAACAAGACAGACGCAGCAATCAACAAACCCATCTCGGTGGGGTTCAGGTAAAGATTGAGCAAGCTGTAGGACGCCCAAGCCCACAAGGTGCCGACAGTGCCGGGCGCCATGGGGCTCAAGCCCGAACCAAAGCCCAGCGCAAACAGATGGGCTGGGTGGGACCACATGAAGCGGCCAGCGTGCATTTGATTCAAGGGTGTCATGGAAGATCAGCGGGCAAAGTGGTCAAACGAGGCAAAGCGCCTGGACATGGCCACGCCCTGCGCATCCATCACTTGCAAACCCGGCGTGGGCATGATTCGACCAATACAAGTCACGGGTACGCCGCAATCGTTGGCGGCTTCTTGCACCGCATCGGCTTGGTCTGGGGCTGCGGTGAACAAAAGCTCGTAGTCATCGCCACCGGCCAGCGCGTAATCCAAGCGCCGAGAAAGCGGCAGGGTTTGCATGGCCGAGCTGATCGCGGCGCTGTCGGCCACCCAATCGGTGGTCAATACCGCGCCCACTTTGGAGCGTTTCAAGATGTGACCCAAGTCGCCGACCAAACCATCGCTGATGTCGATGGCGGCATTCGCCACGCCGCGCAAGGCTTGGCCCAGCGCCACCCGCGGCGTGGGTTGCTCCATGCGCATTCGAGCGGTTTCAAAGTGTTCAGCTTCCAAGCGCCAGGTTCCGCGAAACACCTCCAGTGCCAAACGGGCGTCGCCCACGGTGCCACTGACATAAATATCGTCGCCAGCTTGGGCGTGTTGACGCAACAGGGCGTCACCGGGCGGCACCTCGCCAAACACGGTGATGCAAATGTTCAGGGGTCCTTGGGTGGTGTCACCCCCCACCAACTCGCAGCCATGTTCATCGGCCAAGGCCCACAGACCTTGCGAAAAGCCTTGCAGCCAAGCCTCGTCCATGTGTGGCAAGGCCAACGCCAAAGTGAAGGCCACCGGCTTGGCACCGCAAGCGGCCAGGTCGCTCAGGTTGACCGCCAGAGCTTTGTGCCCCAACCGGGCAGGTGGCGTGGTGCTGAGGAAATGGCGGCCGTCAACCAACATGTCGCAAGACACCGCCCACTGCATGCCGGGTTGTGGTTGCAGCAAGGCGCAGTCGTCACCCACGCCCAACACCGCGTGGCGAGGGGCACGGGTGAAATAACGGGCGATCAGGTCGAACTCGCCCATGGTTCAGTGCAAATGACGGTGGCTGTCACTCAGGGCATCAAGCACGAACATGGGGATATCGACATCGAACTTTTCGCCGTCGACGGCCACGCAAAAGTAGCTGCCATGCATGGTGCCGGTAGGTGTGCGCAAGCGGGTGCCGCTGGTGTACTCGAAGCGTTCGCCGGGTTGAAGCAAAGGCTGGTGGCCGACCACCCCCAAGCCCCGCACTTTTTCGTGCAAGCCGTTGGCATCATTGACATGCCAAGTGCGGGATACGACTTGAGCGCCGATGCTGCCGGTGTTGCGAATCAAGACGGTGTAGGAGAAGGCGTAAACGCCGTCCTCAGGGGAGGATTGTTCGGGTAGATACTGCGGCGTGACGTCGACAGTGAGTTGGTAGGCGGCCATGGGGGGTCAGGATTCAAAAAAAGAGCTTGCACCATTCTGACACCATAATTGGGGCCATGACGACCTACCGCATCGCCCCCTCCATTTTGTCCGCCGACTTTGCCCGTCTGGGTGACGAGGTGAAAAACGTCATTGCCGCTGGCGCTGACTGGATTCACTTTGACGTGATGGACAACCACTATGTACCCAACCTCACCTTTGGCCCCATGGTGTGTCAGGCCCTGAAACCGCACGCCAAAACTCCGGCGGGTGTTGCTGTGCCCATCGATGTGCACCTGATGGTGCAACCGGTGGATGCGCTGGCCGCTTTGTTCGCCAAAGCCGGTGCCGATCTGATCAGTTTTCACCCAGACGCCAGCGCCCATGCCCACCGCAGCGTGCAAGCCATCAAGGCCGCAGGTTGCCAGGCCGGGGTGGTGTTCAACCCGGCCGAACCGCTGGACGTGCTGGATTGGTTGATGGATGACATCGACCTGATCCTCATCATGAGCGTCAACCCTGGTTTTGGTGGTCAAAGCTTCATCGATTCGGCGCTGCGCAAAGTCGAGCACGCCCGCAAGCGCATCGAGGCCAGTGGCCGCGACATTCGCCTTGAAGTGGATGGCGGCATCAAACCCGACAACATCCGCCAAGTGGCCAATGCTGGGGCCGACACCTTTGTGGCTGGCAGCGCCATTTTTGGCAAGCCAGATTACAAAGCTGTGATCGACCAAATGCGTGTTGCGCTGTCCTGATTTTTTTGAGAAAGTGTTTCCATGCTTATTCGTTTTTCTTTGTCAGTTTTATCCGCAAGCCTGGTTTGCATCGGCTTGACCCAAGCAGCCTGCATTCCAAATGAACCCCTGACCCGTCCTGACAGCCGGTATGAAGCCGTGGACGACAAAGGCGCTCAAGTGAAAGACTTGGACACAGGTTTGGTCTGGCAACGTTGTGTGCACGGTCAGCAGTGGGACGGTAAAACTTGCGCTGGTGATCCCATTGCACAGGATTGGAACTTGGCGGTCAAAACTGCCAAAGCTGCAGGTTGGCGCTTGCCCAACCAAAAAGAACTGGAAGGACTGGCCGAAAAAAGTTGTTCCGAGTTGGCTTTGAACCAAACCTGGTTTGGCTCTGGCCCCAGCGGCTGGGTTTGGACCGCCACCGACATGGGCAGTCCTGATGGCGCCGTGGTGGTGCACTCTGGCAGCAGCTTGATTGCCAATTTGGTCAAAAAATTACCGCTTTTCATCCGTTGGGTGAAGTAGCTCGCAAGCAAAGGCGATGAACATGCAACTCAACAATATCCAAGCCCTGATGATTGACCTGGACGGCACCATGGTCGACACCATGGCCGACTTTGAAGCTGCTTTGAATTTGGCCCTGGCCGACGTTGATCTGCCCAAGGTGTCGCGTGATGTCGTCAATATTGCTGTGGGCAAAGGCTCAGAGCATCTGGTGCGTACCGTGTTGCAACACCAGTTGGCCCTGCCCGAGGTGCAAGCCAGCGACTTGGTCTGCGACAGCACCACCGTGGAGCGTCTTTACGAACCGGCGTTTCAACGCTATCAACACCACTATGGCCTGGTCAATGGCCAACTCGCTGAGGTTTACAGCGGTGTGTTGGAGGGACTGCAAGCTTTTGCTGGTCGTGGCTTACCCATGGCCTGCCTCACCAACAAGCCCACCGCCTTCGCCAAAGACTTGCTGGCGCGCAAAGGGTTGAGTGGCTTCTTTGGCCATGTCTATGGCGGGGACGCCTTTCCCCGCAAAAAGCCCGACCCTATGCCGCTGTTGGAAACGTGCAAAACATTGGGCACTTTGCCTTCACGCACCCTGATGCTGGGGGATTCACAAAACGATGCTCAAGCCGCGCGTGCTGCTGCGTGCCCGGTGGTCTTGGTCACTTATGGCTACAACCATGGCGAACCGATTCGCGGTGTGGATTGCGACGGTTTCATCGACCGCTTCACGCAATTGCAAATTTAGTCGCCAAAAGTCCTTTTGTTACACTTTTGCCATGTTCTTACACCTCAACACCCTCACAGGTTGCAACGACCGGGGAGCTTGGCCTTGGCGTCGCCAGCCCTGCCCGGCAGTGTTGGTGTTGTCTTAAACCCTTTACTGCCTCCTTCAGTGGGTGCGCTTCGCACCATTTGTTGAGTAAGAGGGCCCTGTGGGGCCGAGCTATGGAGGCTCACCGTGATCACCGAACTTGAATTCAAAAGCCTGTCTGCCCAAGGCTATAACCGCATTCCCTTGATGGCCGAGGCGTTTGCCGACCTGGAAACCCCCCTGTCGCTGTATTTGAAACTCGCCTTCACCAAGGATGGCGGCCGCCACAGCTTTTTGCTCGAATCCGTGGTCGGCGGAGAGCGCTTTGGCCGCTACAGCTTCATTGGTTTGCCCGCCCGCACCTTGCTGCGTGCCAATGGTTTTGGTGTTGATGCGCACACCGAGGTGGTGACCGACGGCGTGGTGGTGGAAACCAACCACGGCAACCCACTGGACTTCATAGCCAGCTACCAACAGCGATTCAAAGTGGCCTTGCGCCCTGGCATGCCACGTTTTTGTGGTGGCTTGGCCGGTTATTTTGGCTATGACACGGTGCGCCACATCGAGAAAAAACTGCAACACAGTTGCCCGCCCGACACCATGGGTTGCCCCGATATTTTGTTGCTGCAAACCGAAGAATTGGCTGTCATTGACAACCTCTCTGGCAAGCTTTACCTGATGGTTTATGCCGACCCTGCTGCCCCCGAGGCCTACACCCGCGCCAAAAAACGGCTGCGTGATTTGAAGGACATGTTGAAGTATTCGGTGAGTGCGCCGGTGGTCAAACCCACGCAAAGTCACCCGCCCGAGCGCGAGTTTGCCAAGACCGATTATTTAGAGGCGGTCGAACGCGCCAAACGATTGATTGAAGCCGGTGACTTCATGCAGGTGCAAGTGGGGCAGCGCATCAAAAAACGCTTCACCGAAAGCCCCTTGTCGCTCTACCGCGCTCTGCGCTCCTTGAACCCCAGCCCTTACATGTACTACTACCACATGGGGGACTTTCATGTGGTGGGTGCGTCTCCAGAGATTTTGGTGCGCCAAGAAACCACGCCAGAAGGCAACAAGGTCACCATCCGACCTTTGGCGGGTACCCGGCCCCGCGGTGCAACCCCTGAGGCCGATTTGGCCACTGAGCAAGAACTGATCAACGACCCGAAAGAACGTGCTGAACATGTCATGCTGATCGATTTGGCCCGCAATGACATCGGCCGCATCGCCAAAACCGGTACGGTGAAAGTGACCGAGGCTTTTGCGGTGGAACGCTACAGCCATGTGATGCACATCGTCAGCAATGTCGAGGGTGTTTTAAAAGAAGGCATGAGCAGCATGGACGTGTTGCGGGCCACGTTCCCGGCAGGTACGTTGACCGGGGCACCCAAAGTGCACGCCATGGAACTGATTGACCAACTCGAGCCGGTGAAGCGCGGCATCTACGGCGGCGCTTGCGGCTATCTGAGTTTTGCGGGTGACATGGACGTGGCCATCGCGATCCGCACGGGCATCATCAAAGACGAAACCTTGTATGTGCAAGCGGCTGCTGGCGTGGTGGCCGACTCGGTGCCCGAGATGGAATGGCGCGAAACCGAGCACAAGGCGCGGGCCTTGCTCCGTGCCAGCGAATTGGTCGAGGAGGGCTTGGAATGAAACTCCTGATGATCGACAACTACGACAGCTTCACCTACAACCTGGTGCAATACTTTGGCGAGCTTGGCGCCGAGGTACTGGTGCACCGCAATGATGAAATCAGCTTGGCTGAGATTGAAGCCTTGCAGCCCAGCCATTTGGTGGTCTCGCCGGGGCCTTGCTCGCCGGCCGAGGCTGGTATTTCGGTGGCTGCCATCCAGCATTTCGCCGGCAAGTTGCCCATCTTGGGTGTGTGTTTGGGGCATCAAAGCATTGGCGCGGCATTTGGCGGGCGCATCATCCGCGCCCAGCAACTCATGCACGGCAAAACCAGCGTCATCCACACCCTGCAACAAGGTGTATTCGCGGGTCTGCCCAAGGATTACACGGTCAACCGCTATCACTCGCTGACCATCGAGCGCAGTTCGTGTCCGGCCGACCTGGAAGTCACCGCCTGGACCGGCGATGGTGAAATCATGGGTGTGCGGCACCGCTCCTTGCCCATCGAGGGCGTGCAATTCCATCCCGAGTCCATCCTCACCGAGCACGGCCACGCCTTGCTGAACAACTTTTTGAAGACCCCCAAGCCATGACCAGCATCACCCCCATTGAAGCCCTGCAACGCACCATCGAGCACCGTGAAATTTTTCACGATGAAATGCTGCATCTGATGCGCATGATCATGCAAGGCGAAATCACGCCGCTCATGACGGCAGCGATCCTGACCGGCTTGCGCGTCAAGAAAGAAACCATTGGTGAAATCACGGCAGCAGCGCAAGTCATGCGCGAGTTCTCCACCAAGGTCGAGGTGGCTGACCGTACGCATTTGGTTGACATCGTCGGCACCGGCGGCGATGGCGCCAACACCTTCAACATTTCCACGTGTTCCATGTTTGTCGCAGCAGCAGCAGGCGCACGGGTCAGCAAGCATGGTGGGCGCAGCGTCAGCAGCAAAAGCGGCAGTGCCGATGTGCTGGAGAGCTTGGGCGTCAAGATCAACCTGCCGCCCGCCCTCATCGCTCAATGCGTTGCTGAGGTGGGCATTGGCTTCATGTTCGCGCCCAACCACCACCCCGCCATGAAAAACGTGGCGCCGGTGCGCAAAGAACTGGGTGTGCGAACGCTGTTCAACATCTTGGGGCCCCTCACCAACCCCGCCTCGGCCCCCCATATTTTGATGGGCGTGTTCCACCCCGATTTGGTCGGCATTCAAATCCGCGCCTTGCAACGACTGGGTGCCGAACACGCTTTGGTGGTCTATGGCCGCGATGGCATGGACGAGGTGAGTTTGGGGGCAGCCACCTTGGTCGGCGAATTGAAAGACGGGGAAATCTCCGAGTATGAAATCCACCCCGAAGACTTTGGCCTGACCATGGCCAGTCACCGCGCCTTGAAGGTGGACTCGCCCGAGCAGTCGCGCGACATGGTGTTGTCGGTGTTGGACAACCAAGAAGGGGCGCCACGCGATATCGTCGCTTTGAACACTGGTGTGGCTTTGTATGCGGCCAATGTGGCCCCCACCATCGCCGCTGGTTTGGCCTTGGCGCAACAAGCCTTGGCGCAAGGCGCGGGCAAGGCCAAGTTGGCACAATTGACCGCATTCACTGCCCAAAACGCGGCATAAAAACAAAGGCAAGCTGTGAGCGACATCCTGAACAAAATCATCCAAACCAAGCACGAGGAAGTGGCGCAGCGTTTGCGCAAAACCTCTTTGGCTGACATGCGCTCGGATGCCGAAAGCCGCGTGCTGACCCGCGACTTTGAAGGCGCCTTGCGTACCAAAATCGCCGCTGGCCAAGCCGCCGTCATCGCCGAGGTGAAAAAAGCCAGTCCATCCAAGGGCCTGCTGCGCGAAGACTTCATTCCGGCCGACATTGCGCAAAGCTATGCCTTTGGCGACGGCCACACCAGCGCTGCCTGCTTGTCGGTGCTCACCGACCAACAGTATTTCCAAGGCAGCACCGATTACCTCAAGCAAGCCCGCGCTTCTTGCGACCTGCCTGTGTTGCGCAAAGACTTCATGGTCGATGTGTTTCAAATTTACGAGTCTCGCGCCATGGGCGCTGACTGCATCTTGTTGATCGCTGCTTGCTTGAACGACGCGCAAATGGCCGATTTCGAAGCCGTGGCCCAGGCTCTGGGCATGGCCGTGTTGGTGGAGGTTCACGATGCCCAGGAGCTTGAACGCGCTTTGAAATTGAAAACCCCGCTTTTGGGGGTGAACAACCGAAATCTGCGCACCTTTGAAGTGTCTTTGGACACCACCTTGTCGCTCATGGTCGAACTGCCCTCCGAAAAATTGCTGATCACCGAAAGTGGCATCGCCACCCGCGAGGATGTGCTTCGTTTGCGTCAAGCGGGGGTGCATGCGTTTTTGGTCGGCGAGGCTTTCATGCGTGCCTCCGAACCTGGCCAGGCGCTGGCAGAGCTGTTTGAAGTCTGATGCTTTTTTAAGCAGTGCCAAGCCTGCAGATTGGCTTGTGGACCCCTCTTGGCAAGCGCTGGTGGAAGGGTTTTGGCAAACCCCAGATGGGCACCAACTTTCATTGTTTTTAAATGAAAGACAGAAAGCAGGCGCTCACATTTTTCCGCATCAGCCATTGCGCGCCTTGCAACTGACCCCCTTGCCTGAAGTGCGGGTGGTTATCTTGGGTCAGGATCCTTATCACGGTCTGGGGCAGGCGGAAGGCTTGGCTTTTTCGGTGCAACCCGGCGTGCAGACGCCGCCCTCTTTGCGCAATATCTTCAAGGAAATGCGGGACGACTTGGGCTTACAGCCACCCATGAGCGGCTCCTTGCAGGCCTGGGCGCAGCGCGGCGTTTTGCTGCTCAACACCTGTTTGACGGTGGAGGAGGGGCAGGCGGGCTCGCACGCCAAACGCGGCTGGGAAGCCTTGACCGATGCCCTCATCCAGGCGGTGGCGGCTCGTCCGCAGGCCTGTGTTTTCATGCTGTGGGGGGCGCATGCCCAGACCAAGGCGCCACTCATTGCTCAAGCCAGTGCTGCACATGCCGCGCCCCGTCTGCTGTTGCAGGCCAATCACCCGTCACCGCTATCAGCCTTGCGTGGTCCGACGCCCTTCATGGGCTGTCGCCACTTCTCTCAAGCTCGGAATTGGCTTGAATCGCAAAACCTGCCGCTGGATTGGTCGCTAGAGGCTTGATTTGCAAGGGTTTTGGCGCATTGACGAGGGCGGCCAAACTGTCAACAGTTAAAAATGTGCTATATTCTTCGGCTCGCTGGAGGGGTGCCCGAGTGGCTAAAGGGGGCAGACTGTAAATCTGTTGGCTTACGCCTACGCTGGTTCGAATCCAGCCTCCTCCACCAGCGCTTGAGTGGGCTGCAACTGCGAAGAAATCCAAGGGGTTCCAGCCCATTTGGCAGACGATGCGGGAGTAGTTCAATGGTAGAACCTTAGCCTTCCAAGCTAATGACACGGGTTCGATTCCCGTCTCCCGCTCCAAGCGGAGTTGGTGATCCGGCGAAGAGTTTTTCGCCCATGTGGCTCAGTGGTAGAGCACTCCCTTGGTAAGGGAGAGGTCGCGGGTCCGATTCCCGCCAAGGGCACCAG
>CALBEV010000032.1 GCA_937891045.1 uncultured Burkholderiales bacterium
ACTTTAAACATGAACACTTAAGGGAGGATCTTCAAGCAACACACACCAGAAAATTGTTTTTTATCTCAAATTAACAACAACTTTTGGGTTAGAAACAAATCGCTTTACAAATTTTTTGTAATCAATTAAACTAAATCATCTTTTTTCATCAGCACCAATCACTTAATGGAGATATTTCATGCAACCTATAGCAAACAAAATTGCCAAAAAACAAGCGGGTTACAGCTTGGTCGAACTGTCCGTGGCCTTGGCCATCGTGGCGGTCATCTTGGTCGGTGGCCTCATGGGCACCCGCCAAATCCTGTTGACCAACAACGTCAACAACCAACTCAAAGACTCGGCCCAAGTGATCGCCAAAATCACCCGCCAGTTTCAAAACGCTTTGACCACCAGCGGCGCCACCAATGAAAACCTGGTGCCCCTGTCTTATTGGCCCCAAGAACGCTTCACCAACACCCAGACCAAAAGTGGCACAGAAACCATTCTCAAGACGGAAGTGCGCGGCGTGATTGCCGGCACCAAGGAACACATCTTTCCGAATTCGGCGGAAATCGGCAAACTCGGCGCAAATTCGGGCTTTGTCTATTACTTTGAGGATGTACCTTCTGCGGCCTGCGCCGACTTGGTCAGCGGCTTGGACAACATGGCCTATGCCATCTACGCTGGCAGCGCCAGTGGTGTCACGCCCTCAGGCGCAAAGCCTGGCAGTAATGAAGTCAAAAAGCCCGATGACGCCACCATCAGTCCGACCGAACTGGGCAAAGGCTGCAGTTCCGTGAACCCACTGGTGGATATCGCGGCCATCATCCGTTTGTGAACCACGCCATCACCCAAGGAGTTCACATGAAATACACACACACAGGGCCACGTGCCCAACAACAAGGCTTCACCTTGGTCGAACTGGGCATCAGCATGGTCTTGATCGCCAGCATGGTGTTGGCCGGCTTTTATGTGGTCAAGCGCATCCGAACCGATGCCGCGATCAACGCTGCCATCGCCAGTGCCAATGTCAGCATGAACAAAGCAAACGCCGCCTTCTCTGGCAGCGACTCCACCGCAGGCGCCAACTTGACCACCTTGGCAGCCATGAATATCTGGCCCAAGGAGCGGCTAACCATCTCAGAGGTTAAATCGGGTACGGGCGCGAATGCAGTCGTTGTGTCCAGAGCGGTCACCAACATCAAGGGCCATTTCAGCGGCTCCGAAGAAATGATGTGGGCTGATGGCAACAACTCTACGCCAGCAAACAGTGGTTTCATTTACCACTTGTGGCGTGTACCCCAAGAAGCCTGCCTGCCCCTGATTAAAAACATGGCCTTGCATCCCACCACCAGGTCAATCCTTGCGGGCGCCCACAGCTCAACCAGACCAGTAGCTGGTTATGGTGTTGGCAAGGCGGCTGTCAAAACAGGCACTGGTGCTTTGAATTTGGCAGCTGCAGCCCAAGCATGCATGAAAGATCAAAGGGTCGACATCGCCGTGCAATTCGATAAATCCTGAGAACTGTTGACAGAGGGTTGACAGCTTTTGCCGCAGCCTGGGCCCCGGTCCTTGCTGCGGTTTTTTTATGCCGCCCAACAAGTCCCTAAAAAGAACTAAAACAATAAAAACAACAAAAAACAAAACAAATACAAAGTATTCCATAACTACAACAAGTACTCAAAAAACTATAAAAAACACTGGATAAGTACTTTTAACGCTATTAAACTAGCTTCAGTTCACACAAAGAGGCCTTTAAGAGTATGTATCACAGGCATTACAAATCATTAAGCAGTGCACTGTTGCTGGCTGTGGCCACCAGCTGTGCACTGGCTGCGCCGCTGAAAGTGGCAGACATGGAGAAAAAAATCGAGCTCGATGTCGAGTGGATCACAAGCCCCAAACCCACCATCCAGGCGGACAACCCGCAACCTGGCGCGGCCCCCGTGTGGCCCGAAGAGCAATCCGCGCAATGGGAGATTCAACGGCTCGATAAAACCTTGTCCACCATGATGGCACGCTGGTCGCAAAAGGCTGGTTGGCAGTTGGTGTGGGACGCCGAGCGCGACTTTCCAATCGAAAACCACATCATGTTGGAAGGCACCTTTGTGCAAGTGGTGCAAACCGTCATGGACTCCTTGAACGACTCGGACTACCCGCTGCAAGCCGCCTTGAACCCCTCGACCCGGGTGATACGCATCACCCGCTATCTCGAACCGCGCAGAAAGTAAACACCATGAACAAGTTGCAACATGTGCTGGTCTTGCTCGTCGCTTTGTCGGTGATGGGCTGCGCCAGTGTCTATGAGAAAAAAGCCGAAGCCGACCACAGCGGGGTGCTGGAGCGCTCGAACAAAGCCAATGCGCAATTGCGGGCCAACCAAGACAAACCACAGTTGGTGGTGCTCGACAACGTACCGCGTTTCACCCGCCAGTCGATCCCGTTTCAAAACACCCAGTTGCTGCCCGCGCACATCGGTCGGGTCACGCTGCGCATGCCGGGGCGGCAAAACCTGCCGACCATTGCCAACCTGATCGAACGCTTGACCGGCATTCCTGTCACCGTGGCAGCCGATGCACTGCTGCCCCTGAGTCAATTCGCGCCGCAAGCTGAATCAGGGAATGCGCCTGGCGGACCCGCCGCCGCCCCTGCTGTGCCCACCACCAAGACCAAGTCAGAAGCTGCCAAGCTGCAATCTGCCGCCCAAGGCATTCAAAAAGCCAGTGGGCCCAAGCAATGGATGGATATCGATGAAAACGAACCGGGTTTGGAACTGAATTACCAAGGCAGCTTGGCAGGCTTGCTTGATTTGGTGGCCACGCACAACGACCTGCAATGGCTGTATGCCAACGGCAAGATCCATCTCTACCGCGTGGTGACCCGCACCTTGTTGGTGAAAACCTTGCCCGCTGGCAGCGCTGATGCCAGCGCAGGCGGCAAAGAATAGGGGGGGGGAGGGTATGACGTCTTGAGCGGTGTGGAGAAAACCATGCGCGGCATGTTGTCGCGCCACGGCCGCTTGCAGCTCGATGCCAGTTTGGGCTCCATCACGGTCAGCGACTCCTTCACCAATGTGCAAGCCATGGAGCGGCACTTGGACAGCATCAACCGCCAGCTCAGTCGGAAAGTGGCGCTCACGGTCGAAGTGCTGCAAATCACGCTCAGCAATGAAAACCAATCCGGCATCGACTGGAACTTTGTCACCAACACCGTCAAGCTGGGCACCCTCAGTTTCAATGGCCCCGGTGGATTGCCGACGGGCCCTCGAAAAATTTGGCCGTGTCAGCACCTCTTACTCCAGCGTCATCACCACCATGAACCGCCAAGCCGTGCCGCTGGGCTCGGTCAGCACGCAAAGTTATTTGAAGCAAAGCACACCGGCCATCACCGCCTCGGCCAGCGGTGTGCTGGTGGTCGGTCAATCGGGCCTCACCCCCGGCGAGTTCACCACCGGCTTCACCTTGAACCTGTTGCCCATCGTGCTCGATTCCAAAAATGTGCTGTTGAAAGCGGGCATCACCCTGAGCACGCTGAAAGAGCTCGCTACTTTCACCAGTGGCGAAGGCAGCGCCAAGCAATCGATTCAACAACCGAATATTTCCCAGTTCACGACCCAGCAAAAAATGATGGTCAAGTCGGGCGACACGATTGTGCTGAGCGGTTTTGAAAACGAAAGCACGGAAAGCCGCCAAAGCGATTTGGTGCGCAAAACCGTGCCCGGCACCAAGGACAGCAACCGCAACAAAAGCACCTTGGTGGTTTTGATCACCCCCCGTTTGTTGAACTGAAGCGGGCCAAGACCATGTCCTTTGTGCAAACCTTGAAAGCCTTGTTTGTCAAGCCGCCAAAGTCGTTGGCGGATGTGTTGAGCGCACCAGCTGCGCCTGCGGCCAAACCCATCACGCCAAGCGCGGCACCCGCTGCAAAAACAGCAGCGAACACAGCTGCACCAGATTGGCAGAACAACCAAGCCCGGCGCATCGTCATCGAGCAAAAGCAATACATCTTTGGCTTGGATTGGCGTTTGTTGCCACCCACCCGCACCTTGGCCCGCAGCATGAAATTGGCCAAGCAAGAAGGCATGGGCTTTTATGTCTTGTCTGACATGGAAGACTTGATGGGCAGCACCACCGCGCTGCCCAAAACCCGCGGCACCAAGTATTCAGCCGCGATGCACTTGGCCAGCAAGATGTCGCAAGGCGGCCTCGAGTTGTACGCCTTCGCCCTGCCCAAAGGCGCGTATGCGGTGGTGGCCATCAATGAATCGCGTCCGATTCCAGGCTTTGACTATGTCGGCCCGTTTGCGCCTGCGAAAGAATTGATCGAAGAGTTTCAAGCCATTCAGGCCGGGCACCCGGTGCGGGGTGTGGGCAATGCCGGTTTGATCGAGGGTGAAGAAACCATCGAACCCGAAGACATCTTCGGCGAACCAGCCAAACAAGCCCGCATCAAAGCCATCCCGGGCACCCGCAGCACCACCTGGCTCATCGGTTTGGCGCTGCTGTTGGCAATAGGCTTTGCCGCAGCCATGTACTGGTTGGAAGCACAACGCGAAGCGGTGATGCAAGAAGTCAAGCGCGATGAGGTCAATCCAGTCATCGCCTACCGCACCAGCTTGCAACAAGCCTTGCAGGCCTTGCCGCCAAGCGGCCCGGGCCTGTTGAAAAACTGGTTGACCACCATCAACAACATCCCCGTCACCAACCAGGGCTGGCGTCTGACCAAAGTCGAATGCAAGCCCAGCAACTGCAACGCCCAATGGGAGCGTGTGTTTGGTTCTTAAGCCGATTTTCACAAGCACTTGCCACCCTACACCGACAGCGTGAAAGAAGTGCAGGCCGGTGCAGACCCTTTGCAAGCCAGCATCCTCACCACCCACAGCTTGCCCCCCAGCGCGGGCGCAACAGCGCCACCCACCAGCAGCTTGCTCTACAGCGTCTTGCCCAGCCAGCAACAGGGCTTGCGTGAACTCTCCAGCCAGTTTCAAGAACTCGCGCTGCTCGGGCCCATGAAAGCCAGCCTGACACCGCCCCAGTTGTTTGGGGGCAGCGGTCAGGTGGATGAAGTGAAAGAAGTCGTGGCCAGTGGCGACTGGGCCGTGGAGCACGAACTGTGGGTGTTGCCCGAAATCAGCATCGCCCCCTACATGGTGACCAAAAGCTTGGTGATGAATTTCGCCACAGACAAAGGTCAAACCACCACCTCTTACCGATTGGAAGGAAGCTACTATGTTCAACAGCGTTGATGCACATGCGCGTTGTGTTGCCGCCATTTTGATGATGGGCAGTGTGCACATGGCCATGGCACAGCCCAGCAGCGTGGGCGAGTTGATTGCAAAAAAGCAAGGCCCTCAAAACCCAAGAGTTGCAAGGTGCAACCCCGCCCAAATCAGCCAGCCCCAGCAGCAACAAAACCAAGGCCAAACCTGTGCCTGCCAGCAAGCCCAAACTCTGGTCCATCACCGGGGTGGATGCGCAACTCACTGCGGTGCTGCTGCACCAGCAAAAAGCCTACACGGTGCACAGCACCCAACTGCCTGCCGATGTGGGTCCGTGGCAGGTGACGGACATCAGCGACCAGCAGGTTTGGCTGGTTGAGACCAAGGCGGTGGCCAATAAGCGCCAAGTGCTGGTGTTGCAAGCCCCGGACCAAGACACCAAGTTGGATGGCTATTTGCAAGCCCTGCAAAAAAACACCACCCACGATGAAGGCTTGGCAAGCTTGCTGTCGCGTCCGCCCAAACCACAAGCGTCCCCTTTGCCCCAAGCCTTGGACAAAAGTGCAGACGATGTTGCGCCTGCAGCCAGCAGCCAACCCGCAACACCATGAACACCACGGCGTCAGCACCCAAGGCCAGCCTGCGCAACTCGGGCCACATCCATGACTACACGATGCTGCCAGCGTTCGTGAAAATTTTGTCGCACGGCGAAACCCCCAGCATTGAGCTGCAAAAGGCCAAACACAAAGCCATGGCCGCCATGGCCACAGCACAAAACACGTTTTTTGTACTGAGCATCCAAGGTGAAAACGGCAGCACCGCATGGTTTCATTTGATCGAGCAGGGCAAGCGCTTGGGTTTGGGGTTTGCCGGCGCCTACACCTGCACCGCCGAAATTTTGCACACCTTGCTGCAAGAGCATGTGTATGAAAAAGACGCCATCAAAGCCAACAAACTCAAGGAAGAAGAACGCCTGGTTTTGCAAACCATGGTGGCCGACTCCACACCCATCGATTGGTTGAAAACCACGGTGGCGCGGTGCTTGAAATTGGATGCGACCGACATCCACTTTGAAGTGCAAAACGACTATGCCCGTTTGCGGATTCGCCGTGACGGCATCATGCGCAAGGTCACGCACTTTCCCTCGCGCGTGGTCAACAACGGCTTGGCGGCCGGATACACCATCTTGGCCGAAGAAGGCTCGCGCTCGGAAGTGGCTTTCAACTCCTTGGCGGTGCAGTCGGCCATGATTCCGCTGGAGGTGCATGGCCAAAAAGTGTTGCTGCGCTACCAAAGCCATCCCACGGTGGGCGGCTATGACGCCATCATGCGGGTGTTGCGTGTGGGGGACGCCCACAAAACCCGCTTGCCCAGTTTGGAGGGCTTGGGTTACACAAGGTGGCAACTCGAACGCATTCAAGAAGCCACCGCCTCGGCTTGGGGCGGCGTGTTCGTGGCGGGCATCACCGGTTCGGGCAAAACCACCACGCTCAGTTCTTTGCTGAGTCAACTGGCCAAAGACGGTCAACGCAAAATCATTTCGATCGAAGACCCGGTGGAATACCAGGTGCCGGGCGTCAACCATTTTTCGATCCGCCGCAAAACCCACGACCCCAAGGCCAACCCCTTTGAAGAAGCCATGCTGGCGTTTTTGCGCATGGACCCGGATGTCGGCATGTTTGGCGAGATCCGCGATCAAATGTCGGGCCACATGGCGCATGCCGCCATCCAAACCGGCCACAAGCTGCTCACCACGGTGCATGCCACCTCGGCCTTGGGCATCATCGCGCGATTGACCTCGCAGCACATTGGTTTGATCCGCGATGACGTGTGCACGCCCGACTTCTTGTCCATCTTGGTCTACCAGGTGTTGGTGCCCAAAAACTGTGTGCATTGCAGCGTGCCCGCCTTGCAGGTGATGGACCCGCAGGCTTTGGCGGCCTACGAAAAATACTTCAAGCTCGACCCGAGCCAGTTCCGCTGCGCCAGCGACAGCGGTTGCACGCATTGCCAAGTGAATGGTTTGGAAAACACCGACAACGTGCATGTCGGTGTCCACGGCGTCAAGGTGTGTGCCGAGGTGATTCCGATCACCACCGAGTTGATGCACCTGATGCGCAAACGCGAAGACATTGAAGCCCGCGAACTGTGGTTGTCGCAGCGTCAATCGCGCTTTGATGAAGAAGACATGCTGGGCAAAGAAGCCTGGGGCCATGCTTTGTATGAAATGTCGCGCGGTGTGTTGGATCCCTATCACTTCGAGCGCACCTTCGGCCCACCCGCCATCTTGGCCTCTTCACGCAATATCCACTGAACCATGTCGCAACTCCTGGACAAGATCAACCTGTACTTGGCGCGTCGCGACCTGCACCGGCGGCGTGCCGCGTTTTATTACGACTTGGGCGCCACCTTGCAAGACCGGGTGCCACTGGTTACCACCTTGAACAAATACCACACGCGGGCGCGCAGCCGCAAACCCACCACCGCCTTGATGTACCTGACCATGCTGCGCGGTTTGCAAATGGGTTCCTTGTCACAAGCCTTGTCGGGCATTGCTTCACCGGTGGAGCAAACCCTGATTGACGCCACCCAGGCCTCAGGGGACGCCACCATGGCCGAAGGCTTGGTGTTCATGTCGATGACGGTGGAGAAAACCGACGCGATGGTGTCGACCATGCGCAAAGCCGTGGCCTACCCGCTGACCTTGCTCACCATGTTCTTGGCCATGATGGTGGGTTTTGCGGTCACAGCGGTGCCCATCTTGGCCGAGATGATGCCGCCAGAAAAATGGCCACTGTTGGGTCGCATGCTCTATAGCGTGTCCATGGTCATCACCAACTACGGTGTTTGGATTGGCTTGCTGTTGGTGAGCTTGATCACCGCTTTTTTAGTCGCTTTGCCGCGTTGGACTGGCCCTGTGCGCATGCGCCTGGACCGCTATTTGCCTTTCAGCATTTACCGCGATTACGCCAGTTCCTTGTTGCTGATTTCCTTGTCCTCCATGATGCGCTCGGGCGTGTCTTTGCGCTCGGCGCTGGAGCGCAGCATGAAGTTCAGCTCGCCCTGGTTGCGCTGGCACATCCGCAAAATCATGGCGAACCTGTCCAAGCCAAACACGCCTTTTTTCGGCCAAGCTTTCAGCACCGGTGTGATGAGCCAAGAGATGGAAGACCGGGTGCAAGACGCCTCCGAGCGGCGCGATCCGGTGGAAGCCTTTGTGCGCATGGGTGTGGGTTCGATCGACCGCATGGTGGTGGCCATGGAAGACCGCGCCAGCATCCTCAGCCGTGGCATGGTCATGGTTTGCGGCCTGATCTTGGCCTTCATGATGGCAGGTTTTTTCTCCACCACCATGGCGCTGCAACAAGGCATCAAAGAGTCCACCCGCGAGATGCAGGTTCAGCAGCCATGAAACAGCACGCCCAAACGGGCTTCACCTTGCTCGAGTTGACGGTGGTGATCGCCTTGCTGAGCGCCCTGGTGGTGTCGCTCACCATGGGCATGAACGTGTACTACAAGCGGATGCAAACCCAGTTGGTGGGCAAGCAATACCAACTCGTCAATGCGGCGGTGGGCGACTACATGGGTGTGCACTACCAAGCACTGAGCGCCTTGCCTGCCGACTGCGGGCAGATTGCTTTGGCCAAGGACAACTCGTTGGCCGATACGGACAGTATTCGTGATGGCCTTTGCAGCCTCAGTCTGCCGGTGGCGGCAAGCGCGGTGAACCTGGTCAACGGTTTACAGCCGACCTTGGAAGAATTGAAAAACCTGCGCCTGCTGGACCGCGCCACCAACACCAGTTTGATGCTGCCTTCCTTGGAGGTGGTGGCCACCTCGGTGTCAGGCGTGGCCAGCAGCACCATGGCAGCACGCAGCTTGGCCGTGCAAATCACCAAAACCTGTCCGACCCCAGACTGTGCGGCGGGGGTGCAACTCAGCAGCCTGGTGTTCAACGCCCAGCCCTATGTGTTTGGCAGCGACAAGCTCAAGCGCTATGGTTTTGATCTGGTGGATGAGTTGCTGATCGCCGCTGGCGCCGACGCTGCTTTTTCGCACTCTGTGGCCGAGGGAGAGAGCAGCGAGCTGCGTGCCAGCCAAGACCTGTATGTGATGAACAACCCGATCCGCGACCACAGCACCACCCGCTCCAGCGCCTTGGGATTGCCCGGCATCTTGGCCGTGCGCAATGGCTTTGGCAGCAGCACCTTGGCCCAGTACGCCCGACGCGATGGCACCAGCAAAGTCACAGGCCGTTGGGACTTTGACGGCAACCCCATCATCGGTTTGAGCAGCTTGTCGGCCTCGGGTGTGAGCAGTGTCACCAGCAGCACCACCAGCTTGGCCGTGAACGGCACGGCGCAGGTGCAAAGCCTGCAAGCCCACAACATCTCGGCCCAGCAACTGAAACTGCCGGCCGCCGTCGCCGATGCCGAATGCAACCCCACCCTGGAGTCGATGGGCCTGTCGAGCGCCCACCAAATGCTGGTGTGCGTCGACAACAAATGGACCATCTACACCCCTTGAACCGCATGGAGACACCACCATGAATGCCATCCGAGAATTGCTATCCAATCCGTTGTTGAAGCCCGAGAGTTTGTTTCAAGACCAGCATCTGGGCATGGGCATCCAGTTGCAATTTCGCACCCTGCGGGTCCTGATCACCCACGCCATGCCCCTGACACATCCGCTGGTGCCGGGGCAGTTTGTGTTTGGCGTCATGGCCAAGGTCAACCCCTCGTCGGGTGCGGCTTTGTGCGCGGCGCATTTGGCGCAAGACCACATCTTTGTGTTGCGCATCCAAGACTTGGAAGCTTTGCCCGAGCCCGGCAGCCGTGAACACGCCTTGTGTCAACGCCTGTGGCCGCAGGCCATTCCCCCGTTGGAAGAGTCCTTGGGGGTGATGCGCTGCGAGGTGTTGGGTGCGTTTGAAGCGGGCAGCTTGCCCGGTGACCCGCCGAGGTTTTCCAGCACCATGCATGTGCAAGATGTGGCGCACCGCATGCATGTCTACCGCGCCGACCGCGCGGTGATGGAGACCCTGGTCAACAGCACCGTGCCGCCCAAAGGCCGGATCAATTTTGGTTTGGTGCGGGCAGGCGAAGACAAAAGTTATTTGGCCGACCCGCACAACGCCTACATCTCGATGATGGATATTCGGGGCAAACGCACCGCCATGTTTGGCAAAACCCGGTTGGGCAAATCGAATGTGGTCAAGCTCATCGTGCAAGGCATGTTGGAAGTGACCGCGCAAGACCCGCATGTGGGCCAAATCATTTTTGACGTGAACGGTGAGTACGCCAACACCAACCCGCAAGACGGCGACTCGGCGATTGCCACGGCTTACAAAGACCGATGCTTGCCGTATTTTTTGAAAAACATGGACGGCAACCCTGATGCGCTGCTGCTGCGCTTTAATTTTTACGAGCGCACCCACGATGCCTTCGAGGTGTTGCAGCAACTGTTGCCGCCAGAGGTCAACCAAGTGGACGCGCTGCGCAACCTCTACACCTGCAGCCTGCCCAAACTCGAGCGCTATGAGCACGAGCACGAAGCGCAATTGCAACGTCGCTTGCGCAAGGTGATGATTTTTTGGGCCATTTTGCACACCGCTGGTTTTGAAAGCGACACCTTGAAGATCAAGGCCTGGTTGCAGTCCTTGGGTTTGAGTCAACCGTTCAACCCTTGCTTTTCACAAAACCTGCGCAAAGCGGCGTACTTGGCCCACACCAAATTGCCGCCGCCATCGGCCCCGTTCAACTTCACCACCATGGCTTATGAAATGCGCACGATTGCCAGCTTCATGCAGCAATACCCGAACGACCCGAGCTTGAACAGCAATGGTTATTTCATCTTCGATGAAGACGAGCAAATCATGTGCAAATTCTTGTGCGCCGGTTTGGGCGAAGGGCCCGATTTGTTGCGCACTTGCTTGGAGTTTCACAGCCCGTCGGCCACCGACTTCACCACCGACATCATCGATGGCTTGAGCGCCGCCAAAACCGTGGTCATCAATTTGGGCAGCGCCAACGAGCAAATCATCCGCTACTTTGCCAAGAGCATTTGCTTGTCCATCTTCCGCGAGCAAGAGCGCAAATTTGTCAGCAACCAACTGAACGGGCGCTATGTGCAAATTTACTTTGAAGAAGCGCACATGATTTTTCCGCCCAATGCCGGGACCGTGATTGACGTGTATTCGCGCTTTGCCAAAGAGGGCGCCAAGTTCAATATTGGCATCGTCTACAGCACCCAGTCGCCCACCACGGTCAACCGCGACCTGTTGTCGCAAACCGAAAACTTCTTCATCGGCCACTTGTCCAGCGAAACCGAAGCCGACTACCTGAGTTCGGTGCAATCGGCCTTCAAGGGTCGCGAAGACACCATCATGCGCAACCGCACCCCGGGCTGGATGCAAATGCTGACCTATTCGCACCGTTATGTGGTGCCGATCCAGGCGTATCGGTATGAAGGGCGGCAGCAGTTTGTGTTGCCGTCGCAGGTTTAAGCCACAAAACTCCCGCTCTTACCGCCATGCTTTTCCAGCAGCTTCACGCTGGTGATGGTCATGCCGCGGTCCACGGCTTTGCACATGTCATAAACAGTCAGCAAAGCCACTTGCACAGCGGTGAGGGCTTCCATTTCCACGCCGGTTTGGCCATGCGTTTCCACGGTGGCGGTGCAGCGCACGCTTGGTGGGTTGTGCGCCATTTCAAAGTCCAGCGCCACGCGGGTCAGGGCCAGCGGATGGCACAGCGGAATCAGGTCGCTGGTTTTCTTGGCGGCCTGAATGCCGGCGATGCGGGCAATGCCAATCACATCGCCTTTTTTGGCGTTGCCGCCCTCAATCAGCGCCAGGGTGGCGGGCAGCATTTGAATCTCGCCGCTGGCCACAGCGATGCGGTGGGTGGTGGTCTTGGGGCCAACGTCCACCATGTGGGCTTGGCCTTGGGCGTCAAAGTGGGTCAGGGACATGGGCAATCGTTTTCAAGGGTGAAACTGTGAGGGCTGGGTGGCGCAAGTGCCGCCAGTTAACATCGTTCCCCCATCATACGGTCCCGCCCTCTCGCAGCCATGACACCCTTTGCCCGTTTGCGCCCCATCGCCCTTGGCTTGGCCTTGGCGTGCGCGGTGCCAAGCTGGGGGGTGCAGGCCCAGCCGAATGCATCCCGCTTGCCCAACATCGGCGACGGCAACAGCATGAGCGTGGCGCAAGAGCGCCGTTTGGGCGAGTCCATCATGCGCCAGCTGATGACGGATGCCGACTACCTGGACGACCCCGTGTTGGTCGATTACTTGAAAGGCATTTGGTGGCCGCTGCGTGACGCGGCCAGTCAACTCGGCCAAATGCCGCCCGAACTGGCAGACGCTTTCTCGTGGGACCTGCTGCTGGTGCGTGACAAAAGCGTGAACGCGTTCGCGCTGCCGGGTGGTTACATGGGGGTGCACCTGGGGCTGATCGCTGCCGTGTCCAACCGCGACGAGCTCGCCTCGGTCATGGGCCATGAACTCAGCCACGTCACGCAACGCCACATCGCCCGCATGCAAGACCAGCAAGGCAAGCAAACGCCGTTCTTGGTGGGCGCGATGATCTTGGGCGTGCTGGCGGCCAGCCGCAGCCCGGACGCGGCCAATGCCCTGATCATGGGTGGCAGCGCGGGTGCGGCGCAAGGCCAGTTGAATTTCTCACGGGACATGGAGCGTGAAGCCGACCGCTTGGGCTTCAACGTCATGAGCCAAGCCGGGTTCAACACCCAAGGCATGGTCGGCATGTTTCAAAAGCTGGGCCAAGCGGCCCGATTGAACGACAGCGGTGGCTTTCCGTATTTGCGCAGCCACCCGCTCACCACCGAACGCATTGGCGACATGCAGTCGCGCATCGGCTTGAACCCGTCCCAAGCCAGCCCCACCAGTTTGGAACACGCCATGATGGCCGCGCGGGCGCGGGGCTTGTTGGCCACGCGGGTCGACGCGGTGCAAGTTCTGGTGTTGGCCTTGGAAAAAGATTTCAAACCCGAGTTGCCCTTGGCGCAACAAGCTGGTTTGTTGTATGCCGGTGCCATGGCCTATGCCCAGCAAGGCGAGGCGGCGAAGGCGCGGGATGCGGTGACGCGTTTGCTGGCGTTGAGTCGTGAAGACCCGGCCGGTGCCCGCGCCGCGCAATGGTTGGCGCAAGACACCGAGCGCCGCTTGGGCAACCCGCAAGGCTGTGTGCAAGCCCTGCCTGCACAAACTGAAAACAGACCGCTGTTGCTCTTGCGCACCCAATGCCAGTTGGCCTTGCAACAAGCACCTGCGGCGAAAAGCGCGTCTGACGCCATGCAACGCTGGTTGGCCGAGCACCCGCGCGATGGCTTGGCCTGGGACTTGGCCACCCAGGCCCTGAACCAAACCGGTGAAGGTTTGCGGGCCTTGCGCGCTGATGCCGAGTCTCGTGCGGTGCGCTGGGATGAAAGTGGCGCCATTGACCGTTTGCGGGCCGCGCAAGCCTTGTCCAAACGCCTGAGCCAAGAGGGCCGTTTGGACCGCGCAGGCCAAATGGAATCTTCCATCATTGACAGCCGAATGCGCAGTTTGGAAGCGCAGCGGCGTGAACTCTTGCGCCCGCAAAATTAAGCACCCATGAGCAGCATCCACATCACCGACATCGAGTCGGCCATCAACCATTGGCGGGCTTTGAAACCCTCACCCGATGGCGTGACCTTGGCACCCGAGTTGCGTGCTTTGGCCGAGGTCTATGCCTTGATGATTTACCACCGCCAAGACGAGGCAGCCGAAAAAGGCTTTCCGGCCAAAGCCTATGCGGCTTGGCGGGCCTGGTATGACACCACGGCCGATACGCCGTGCATCGCGATTTGCTCGACCAGCCAAGGCGACCCGTTGTGCAAAGGCTGTGGCCGCACCTTTGAAGAGGTGCAGTACTGGACCGAGATGAGCCCCGGGGCCAAGCGCCAAGTGTGGCGTCGCATCACCTTGCATGGGGATTCGTGGCGCTTCAACCGCTACGCCGAACGCGCCCCCGATGTGCAAGCGGTCATGCCGCCTGCAGGGGCCTAAAGCGCTGTAACTCCTTTAAACCCGTTTGGCCAAGCTGGCCGCCACGCCCACATACGTGGCTGGGGTCAGGGCCAAGAGCCGTGTTTTTTCGGCGTCGGGAATCGCCAGTTTCTGAATCAGTCCGTGCAAGTCTTCGCGGGTCACGCGTTGGCCACGAGTCACTTCTTTAAGTTTTTCGTAAGCGCCACTCACGCCATAGCGGCGCATCACGGTTTGGATGGGTTCGGCCAACACTTCCCATGCGTTGTCCAAATCCGCATGCAAGGCATCCGGGTTGAGTTCGAGCTTGTTCAGACCTTGCAACAAGGATTGGTAGGCCAAGACCGCATAGCCCAAAGCCACGCCCATGTTGCGCAACACCGTGCTGTCAGACAAGTCACGCTGCCAGCGGCTGATGGGCAGTTTTTCACTCAGGTGGCGCAGCATGGCATTGGACAAGCCGAGGTTGCCTTCGGCGTTTTCAAAGTCAATCGGGTTGACCTTGTGCGGCATGGTGGACGAGCCAATTTCACCGGCCTTCAAACGCTGTTTGAAATAACCCAGCGACACATAGCCCCAAATGTCGCGCGACAAGTCGATCAGGATGGTGTTGGTGCGGGCCACTGCATCAAACAACTCGGCCATGTAGTCGTGCGGCTCGATTTGAATGCTGTAGGGCTGGAACTGCAAACCCAAGCCCAGCGGCTCTTTGGCTGAAGCGGGTGTGTCGGTGGTTTCAATCACCCGCTTGGCAAACGCTTCCCAATCGAAATCGGCACGGGCCGACACATGGGCGTTGTAGTTGCCCACCGCGCCGTTCATTTTGGCCAACAGCGGTACTTGGGCGATGCGTTGACGCGCGGTGTGCACACGCATCAGAACATTCGCCAGCTCTTTGCCCACGGTGGTGGGGCTGGCGGTTTGGCCGTGGGTGCGGCTCAGCATGGCGTTGTCAGCATACTGGTGTGCCATGGCGCGAAGTTTGTCTTGCAAAGCATCGATGCCAGGCAACAACACCTGGCTGCGCATGGCCTTGAGTTGCAGCGCATGGCTGGTGTTGTTGATGTCTTCGCTGGTGCAAGCGAAATGGATGAACTCCAAAGCAGCGGCAAATTCTGCTTGCAATTGGGGCGACAAGCTGGGCGCTTGGCATTGGGCTTTGAGCCAATACTCGACAGCCTTCACATCATGGTTGGTGGTTTTTTCAATCTCTTTGATGGCCAGGGCATCTGTGCTTGAAAAATGCTGAATCAAATTCATCAAAAAACCGCGAGCCTCGATGCTGAAAGGCTTGAGCTCGGGCATGCCGCTGTCGGCCAAAGCCAACAACCAGGTGATTTCCACCTGCACCCGACGGTGCATGAAGCCTTGTTCGCTCATGAGCGGGCGCATGCTGGCGAGTTTGGCGGCATAGCGGCCGTCCAAAGGCGAAAGAGCAGATACAGCATGTTCGGTCATGAATCGATTCTAGGCTGTGCTTTTGTGGGTTTCGTGCAAGCTTGGGTCTATAAAATGCGGGCTCAGCCACAACCATGAGTTCCCATGAAATTGATAGGTGCAGTGACCAGCCCGTATGTGCGCAAAGTGCGCATCGTCATGGCCGAGAAGAAACTCGAATACCAATTCATTCTTGAAGATGTGTGGGCCGCCAACACCACCATCGTGCAATCCAACCCCTTGGGCAAAGTGCCATGCTTGGTCATGGAAGGCGGCGAGGCCTTGTTCGACTCACGCGTCATCGTCGAGTACCTGGACACTTTGTCACCGGTGGGCAAACTGATTCCCCAAAGTGGCCGTGAACGCACCGAGGTGAAAACCTGGGAAGCTTTGGCCGATGGCTTGCTGGACGCCGCCATCACAGCTCGCTTGGAGGCGCATTGGGTGGGTCGCTCGGAAAGCGAACGCAGCCAAGTTTGGATTGATCGCCAACTGGGCAAGGTGCACGACAGCTTGGTGGCCATGGGCAAAGGCTTGGAAGAAAAAGCGTTTTGCACCGGCAACCACATGAGCTTGGCTGACATTGCCGTGGGCTGTGCGTTGGGTTATTTGGATTTCCGCTTTCCCAACATCGATTGGCGCGGTGCGCATCCCAACCTCGACCGCTTGCATGAGAAGCTGATGCAGCGGGCCAGTTTTGTGGAAACGCTCCCCAACTGAATGAGGTGGCGGCCAAACCGCCAATTTCCCCGCCACGACGACTCGTCCGCCGCTCACCGCCGCAAGCGGCAACGTTCGCTACGCGTTCGAGTCATCATGGCGGTGTGACGAAGGTTTTGGTGCGACGATCAGCTGTTGACTCTGTTCTTCAGCCAGCGCATCAAGCTGCCCACCAGCGGGAACTTCTCGTACATCTCTTCTGCTGCGTCCCAGTAGTCGCGGTGCAGGTCAATGCGCCACACGCCGTCAGCGCCTTGCTTGAACATCAAATGCGAGCCGCCGCGAACACATTGATCAACACCGCGCTGCATGGTTTTGAAGCGGAACAAAAAATCCCACACCACAAAACACTGCTCGCCTTGCACGATGCGGGTGGTTACTACAAAGCGGGGGTTCTCAAGCGCCTCGAACATGTGCTGAAAAATATGCTGCACCTCATTCAAGCCTTGCACTTCTTTGAACGGGTCTTTGAAGCGCACCTCGGGGGTGTACCAGTCGTGCAGTTGCGGCAGATGGCTGGGCTGCAGGTGTTCAAACAGGTCGATGATCTCGTGCACACGTTGTTCAGGCATGCTCATGCAGGGTCTCCAAGTTCACATGCGGGTGGCGCGGCGCACCAGCGGGAAATACCAACGGTAGGGCAAGACCCGCAGCAGTTGCAGCCAGCGGGTGAAGCGCTTGGGGAAGTGGATTTCAAACACGCCCTCACGCCAGCCTTGCAGCATGTGTTGCGAGGCTTGCGCAGGCGTCAAGAGGGCTGGCATCTCGAATTTATTTTGCGAGGTGAGCGGTGTGGCGACAAAGCCGGGGTTGACCACGCTCACACCAATGCCGATGTCTTGCAAGTCCATGTAGAGGGCTTCACTCAAGTTGTTGAGCGCCGCTTTGGTGGGGCCATAGGCCAGGCTTTGCGGCAAACCCCGATAGCCCGCCACACTGGAGATGAAACTCAGGTGGCCGCTTTGCTGTTGCAGCATGAAGGGCAACACCGCGTCGAGCAACAACAAAGCGCCGTCGTAGTTCACCAGCCAATGCTTTTGCATCTCGGGCAGGGCATAGCGTTCGGCGCGTTGGGCCTTGTAATAACCGGCGCAATACACCACCACATCCAAGCCTTGCTGCGCATGCAGTTGTTGGGCCGCGGCCTTCATGGCCGCCGCATCGGTCACATCCAAAGGCAGGGCGATGCTGCCCGGATGCGACGCCACAAATTCGTCGAGCAGCGCGGCTTGTCGGGCTGAGACACACACTTTGGCGCCTGCGGCATGCAGGGCTTGCGCACAGGCCAAGCCAATGCCACTGGACGCACCCACCAACCAGACACTGCGACCGCGCCAGTCGGTGATGGGGGTGTTCAGGGGTTTGAAAAAAGCCATGGCGCTCAAGCCCGCTTGGTGAAGGACAGCGTGACCTCGCCCAAGAAGATGCCGAACTTGCTCATGCTGGCTTTGTTGAGCATGACGCGTTCACTCATGAGGTACATCCAGTCGTCAAACTGCACATGCCAAACCTGACCATCCACTGGTAGCGCCAAGGTGTAGGCCCAATTGAAGGCGTTGCCTCGTGTGCGGCCACTGGCTTGGCCCACCACATCATCGGCGCGGCCCACATAGCGGCCCTCGCCTTGGTGGGTGAGTCGCCAAATCCGTTTTTGTGTGGTGCCGTCCGAATACACAAAGTCTTCGTCCAACACGCCTTCCTCGCCCTTCCAACTGCAGTTCATGACGACGGTGAAACTTTTCACCACTTGGCCCGAGCGGTCGGTGAACACGCCCCACGCATCAACCACGCCATTGAAGTACTGGCGCAAATCCAGCACGGGTTCGGTTTGAATGTGCTTGTCCAGCGATGGACTGGCGCAGCCCACCGTGGCCAAGGCGGCGGCAGCGGCAGAAGAGAGCATCAAGCGACGTTTCATGGGGGAACCTCAGCAGCGTTGAAATGGGAAGGAGATTTGTACAGCAGCCACCAAGCAGCGGCTTTGAGCAAACAGGGCAACAAGCCATAAGCCAGGCTCAAGGCCAATAAGGCCGGTGCGTCTTGGGCGCCCGCAGAATAGCCCAAAGCTTGCAACAAGGGCAGGCTGACACCGGCAGCCAGTGCCAGGTTGAATTTGCTGGCAACTTGCCACCAACCAAAGTAGGCGCCGGGCGGGCTGCTTTGCGCATCAGGGCGTTGCAACAAGCCATTGAGCAAAGCCCCCGGCGCAATCAGGTCCGAACCCAGCGCCACGCCAGACAAGATGCAGATGGTCAGAAACGACAACTCGTCACCGGCCGACAAGGCCAGCGTCCAGATGAACACCGCGATGGCCAAACCCATGCCCCACAGCCAACAGCGGCGCAAACCCCAGCGGGCCATGGCCCGCAACCACAAGGGCATGGACAGCGCAGCGGCGATGAAATAAGCCGCCACAAACACCGTGGTTTGCGCATTGCTCATTTGCAATCGGTCTTGCACGAAAAACAAAATCAGCGTGGCAGGCACCGCAGACGCGATGCCATTGAGCATGAAGACTTGCAGCAAGCGGCGAAAGCCCACATGGCCCCAAGGCAGCAACAATTGGCGCCACAGCGAACCACTGTTGACCGCAGCAACCACCGTGGGGCGTGGTGCCCACCACCATGCCCACAAGCCCAGCGCCAACAACAGCACAAACACGGTGACCAAGACCGGCAAGCCCCACAAGCCCGGCAACACCGACGCGCTGATGAAGCCCAGCAGCCCCAAGCCTTCGCGCCAACCGACCAAGCGGCTGCGCTCGGTGTTGTCACCTGCAATGCCTGCGCCCCAGGCTTGCAAGGCGATGTTCAAAAAACTGTAGGCCAGGTAGGCGCACAACAACAACACCGTCATCACCACCAACAAGGCGTCCATGGTGAGCGTGGGCCCCAACAACCATTGCGGGAAAAACAGCCAAATGAAAGACAGTGCCAACACCATCCCGGCCAACAGGCAGCGCCGAAGCAGCGTGGCCGCACCTTTGACCAACAAGCCATCGACCGCATGACCGATGAGCGGATCGAGCAAGCCATCGAGCAAGCGCACCACAAACAGCAAGCCCCCTAAGAGACCCAGGGACAGGCCAAAGTTGGTGGCCACGTGGTGCGGCCAAACCATGTACAAAGGCAAGGCCACAAAAGCCAGTGGCAGCGCGGGCAAACCCAAGCGTGCCAGGGCCAGCGAGGACTGACGTGTCATGCGGGTTTGCGCAAAGTGAACTGCACCACGTCGGTGTTGCGTTCGGCGAAGGCGGCTTCGCAATACGCCAAGTAGAACAACCAGGTGCGCTCAAACTGGGTGTCAAAACCCAAGTTGGGCAAATCGGCTTGCACTTGCAAAAACGCGACACGCCAACGCCGCAGTGTTTCGGCATAGTCTTGGCCGAATGCAAATTCGTCGATGACTTGCAAACCTGCTGCTTGGGCTTGTGCTTTGAACGCGCTGGTGCTGGGCAAGAAGCCGCCGGGGAAGATGTACTGCTGAATGAAGTCGGTGCCCATGGCGTAGCGCTCAAACAAGGCGTCGTCGATCACGATGCTTTGAATGCAGGCCTGGCCACCGGGCTTCAACAAACGCGCAATGGTTTGGAAATACGTGGGCCAGTAATCACGGCCCACGGCTTCGATCATTTCAATGGAGCAAATGGCGTCATAGGGACCGTCGTTGGTGTCGCGGTAGTCTTGCAAGCGCAAATCGGCATGCATGCTTTGGGCATGCAAACGCTCGGTGGCATAGGCGAGTTGCGCTGGGCTCAAGGTGATGCCGGTCACATGGGCGCCCATGTCGCGGATGGCGATTTCCGCCAAACCGCCCCAGCCGCAGCCAATCTCCAACACGCGTTGGTTGGGTCCTTGGCCGACCCCAGCCATGCGCAGCGCACGGCGCACCTTGGCTTGTTGCGCGGCCGCCAGTTCCTGGCTGTGGTCGCCATCAAACCAAGCGGAGGAATAGGTCATGGTGTGGTCTAACCACAGGCTGTAAAACGCGTTGCCCAAGTCGTAATGCGCATGGATGTTTTTGCTGCTGTTGGCCTTGGTGTTGCGCCGCATCCAATGCCGCAACTGGTAAGCCAAGCGGCCCCACCAGGTGCCAAAAATCATGTCGTCCATGGGCCGCCGGTTGACCACCAAAAGCTGCAACAAAGCCGTGAGGTCGGGCGTGTCCCAGTCACCCGCGATGAAGCTTTGTGCAAAGCCAATGTCGCCCGAGCGCAGTGCCGCCCCAAACACCTGCCAGTTGTGCAGTTGCAAAGTGGCTTGTGGGCCGCTCGTGTGGCCAAAGAAAATGGTTTGACCATCGGGCAGTTGCAAATGCAAGCCGCCCACCTGCAAAGACTGCAACATGCGCAGAGCGCGTTTGGCTGGGGAAGGCACTTGTTTGCCCAACAGGGGCAAAGGCAAATTGGAAGTGTTCAAAGTGGTGGTCATGTCAAAGGCATTCAAGCGTCAGCTCGCGAAGTAAATTCAGTGGGCGGTGCGGGTTTGCGCACCAAGGGGACACGTTTGAGCCACAGGCCCAAGGCTTGCCAGTGGATGCGCCATATGACGCCCAGGCTGTGCATCGGGTGTTGCCAAAATGCGCGGCGCAACCCAGCAGCGGTGAGTGGCTGCAGCTGGCCGCTGACGCTGGTGCGGATCAGCATGCCGCCGTCATCGCTGTGGTCGATGCGCACCACGGTGCGCGGTGTGTCGCCTTCGGTGCGCATGAAGCGAAATGCATAACGGCCGTGCACTTCGCAAAACGGTGACACATAAAAAACCTTGTCGGCTTGCATGGTTTGGCCGTAGTGCGGTGCGGGCAGCACATAGCAATGGCGTTCGCCAAACGTGTTGTTCACCTCGGCCACGATGGCGGCCAAGCTGTTGTCAGCCCGGTGGCAATACCAAAAACTCACCGGCTTGAACACATAGCCCAGGACCCTCGCATAGGTGTGCAGCCACACCTCGCCTTGGGCGTCCGAGATGCCTTGCGCAGCCAGCAATTCGTCCAACCAAGCCAAAGCGCCACCGGCTTCGGGGCCACGGCCATCGCCATGGTCTTGGTCGTGAAAAGAAATCCAAGCGCGGCGGTTCACCGCCAAGTCGCCCGCACCATGCAAAGCCATGTGGCGCATCGGCAGCATGACAAACCAGGTGGGATAGGCAAAGCCATGCTTTGATGGCCGCAGCCGCGTGTGCCGCACCTGGCCGGTGCCGATCATCGGCGTGTTCAAACGACGACCTCTTGGTGAATCAGGGTGAGCACACCATTGGCGGCAGCCTTGCCCGCTTTGAAACCATCTTCGTGAAAGCCATAGCCCATCCAAGCCCCGGCAAACCAAGTGTGTTGCTGGCCTTGCAGTGGCGCGAGTTGGCGTTGCGCTTGAATCGCGTTCAGGTCAAACACCGGATGGTCGTATTCGAATTCACCCAGCACCTGTTGTTCATCGATGGTCGTGATGGGGTTCAAAGACACGAACACATCTTGGTTGAACGGCAGCGGCTGTAATTTATTCAGCCAGTAGTGCAAACACACATGGGCGTTTTCGGTGTGGGCGGCACTGCGCTCATAGTTCCAAGCGGCCCAGGCCAAGCGCTTGTTCGGCATCACGCTGGTGTCGGTGTGCAGCACGGCGCGGTTGGCTTGAAAACGAATTTGGCTGAGCACGTCTTGCTCGGGTGCGCTGGGCTGGCTCAGCAGGCGCAGCGCTTGATCCGCATGGGTGGCGATGATGACTTCATCAAACGCTTCCACACCTTGGGCGGTGAGCAAGCGCACGCCGTCTTCATCCCGCTGAATGCCTTGCACCGGCGCGTTCAAACGCTTGTCGTCAATGTGCTGGGTGATGGCTTGCACATAGTGCTTGGAGCCGCCTTGCACTGTGAACCACTGTGGCCGGTTGTTCACCTGCAAGAGGCCGTGGTTGTCACAAAACCGCACCATGGTGGCAGCGGGAAATTGCAGCATTTGCGAAGTGGGACAACTCCAAATGCAGCCCAGCATGGGCAGCAAATAACCATCACGGAAGGTGTTGCCAAACCCATGTGTGTCTAAAAAATCTTGCAGCGGTTGCATCAAAGCACCGTCGTTGTGCGCTTGGGCCAGCGTGGTGGCCAGTTTGTTGAATCGCACAATGTCAGCCAACAAGCCCCAAAACTTCGGGCGCAACAAGTTGCTGCGCTGCGCGAACACGCTGTTGAGGTTGGCGCCGTTCCATTCGAGTTTTTGGCCACTGTGGGGCCAAGTGGACTGCACCGAGAAGGACATGTCCGAGTGCGCGGTTTGCACACCCAACTGCTGGAACAAATCAATCAGGCCGGGGTAGGTGCGTTCGTTGTAAACCAAGAAGCCGGTGTCTACGCCGTGGGTGGTGTTGCCTTGTGGGCCTGGCAAAGTGATGTCGACCGTGTGGCTGTGGCCGCCGAAATAGCTGCCCGCTTCAAACAGGCTGATGCGGGCGTGGCCCCGCAGATGGTGCGCCGCCGACAAACCGGCAATGCCCGAGCCGACGATGGCCACACGCTTGTGCATGTCAGGGGGTTTGCGCGGCCACGAGTTTGTCCACTTCGCTCAAAAAGCCTTTGCTCAAGGGGTCGGTGGTGCTGTTGAAACTTTGCACCTTCTGGCCGTCGCGGCTGATCAGGTATTTGTAAAAGTTCCACTTGGGCGCGGTGTCGGTGAGTTTGGTGAGTTGCTTGAACAAGGGTGAGGCCTCGCTGCCACGCACCGTGGTTTTGCTGAACATGGGGAATTTCACACCATAAGTGTTCTCGCAGAAGTCGGCAATCTTTTTGTTGTTGTCGGGCTCTTGTGAAAAATCGTTGGATGGAAAACCCAACACCACCAAGCCCTTGTCTTTGTAGCGGGCGTGCAATTCTTCCAAGCTTTTGTACTGGGGCGTGAAGCCGCAAAAGCTGGCCGTGTTGACCACCACCACCACTTTGCCCGCGTATTGACACAGGTTTTGGGGCTTTTCGTCTTGCAAGCGATCCGCGGTGTGTTGCAACACGGCAGGGCAAGCCGCGGTTTTGCTGGTGTCTGCCCAAGCTGTGCTGCCCCAAGCAAGACACGCCAAGAGGGCAGAGTAAGACAAAAAGCGGACAGGGTTTCGGGTTTGTGTGGATTTCATAAGTTCAATCATGCGTTAATTTCAGGGAAGTTGTCTATGACATCTCAAAAAACCATCCAATACCACTGACAATCTTCCCATGAATCCAAACATGCCACATTCCCAGCCCCATTTGTCCATCGCTGCCGTGGAGCGCGACACCGGCATCGGCAAAGACACCTTGCGGGTTTGGGAGCGCCGATATGGCTTTCCCCAGCCACTGCGCGACGAGTTCGATGAACGCAGTTATCCGCTGTCCCAAGTGGAGAAATTGCGCACCATCAAACGCTTGCTCGACCAAGGCTTTCGCCCAGGCAAGGTGGTGGCCATGCCGCTGGAGGATTTGCAGCGCATCAGCATGGCTGAATTGTCCATGCCCAAACGCGTGTCAGCGCACACGAACAGCGCGATCGATCTGCATCTTTTTTTGGACTGCTTGCATGTCCATGACCTGACAGGTTTGCGCGGGCGCTTGCACCAAGCTGTTGTCGATTTGGGCGCCGCCAAGTTTGTCACCGATTTGGTGGCCCCCTTGAGCGCCCTCATCGGCGAGACCTGGATACGTGGCGAACTTGAAGTGTTTGAAGAGCACCTCTACACCGAATGCGTCACCACGGTGCTGCGCCAAACCATTTATGAGCAAACGTTGACCATTCCAGCCCACCCACCGGTGGTTTTGCTCACCACGTTTCCGCAAGAACAGCATGCCCTGGGCTTGCTGATGGCCGAATGCTTGCTGGCATTGAACGGCTGTCGCTGCATTCCGCTGGGCGTGCAAATGCCCGTGGCGGATATCGCCAAAGCAGCGCATGCCCACCAAGTTAACTTGGTGGCCTTGAGTTTCAGCAGCAGCTTGAATGCCAACCATGTGCTTGACGGCTTGAAAGAATTGCGTCAATTGCTGCCCGCGACCACAGGCATTTGGGCTGGCGGTGGCAATGCTGTGTTGCAAAGACGCCCACCCGAGGGCGTGGTGGTGCGCGACTTGGAAGACATCGGCCAACAGGTGCAGGCATGGCGTTCACGCCAAGCTTGAGGGCCAAGGCATGCAAAACGGGGTACGTGGCCCAAGCGGCTGATCGCTCAGTGAAAGACAGCTGACCAGACGGCTTGGATGGCGCTGCTGTGACCCTGCATAGGGGCGTCGTCGCTGCGGCCCACTTGTTCATCCAGCCGTGCTTGGTGCTGCAAGTGGCGCAGTTCCCGGTAGGCGTCAGCGGCCGCCACCCCCAAGCCTTTGGGCAATAAACCCGCGGTTTCGGCGCGATGGAGCAAAGCGATGTTGCCCATGTTGTCTTGCAAACTGGGGTGGGCATGGGCATGCGCCAAGACCAAAAATTGCACCGCAAACTCCAGGTCAATCATGCCGCCGGCACTGTGCTTGAAGTCGAACAAGCCAGCGGGCACGCTGTGGGCGGTGCGCATTTTTTCTCGCATCGCCATGATGTCCAAGGCCAGTTGTGCCAAGTCACGCGGCGCACACAACACTTGGCGGCGCACCGCTTCAAATTGCGCACCCAGCTGCCTGTCGCCAACGCAAAACCGCGCACGGGTCATGGCTTGGTGTTCCCAGACCCAAGCACTGTTGCTGCCCCTTTGTGCTTGGTACTCGGCAAAGGCATCCATGCTGCTGACCAACAAACCGGCGCTGCCATTGGGCCGCAGCGCGGTGTCGATTTCGTAAACATCTCCTTCACCGGTTTTCAGGGTCAACCACTGGATCAATTTGCGGGCAAACAGGGCGTAGATTTCAGGTGCTTGCGGATGCTCGTCTTGGAACACAAACACGATGTCCAAATCGCTGCCGTAGCCCAGCTCTTTGCCGCCCCACTTGCCATAGCCAATGACCGCAAAGCAAGGTGTTTCACGGTGCCTTGTTTTGACCAGTGGCCAGGCCCAGGAGGCCGCCACTTCAACGATGGCGTCAGCCAAGGCGCTCAAGTCATCGGCCACCTGCTCGACCGACAAGTGGCCTTCCAGGTCGCGCGTCAAGGTGAGAAACAACTCGGCATGGTGGGCGCGGCGCAGCAGATTCAACAGGCTTTCATCGTCATCGGCTTGGGCCGATTGCAAAGCCTGGTAGCGGGTTTGCAGGTTTTGTTTGAACAGGGGCGCGTCAAAGCGCTCGTTCAACATGCTGGGGTCGGCCAGCTCGTCGATCACGCCCGGGTGTTTCATCAGGTACCGCGCTGGCCAACGCGCCGCGCCCAACAAGCGCAGCAGCTGCGCATGCACCGAGGGACGCTCTAGCAACAAGGCCAAGTAGGTTTCGCGCCGCAGCAGCGGCTCCATCCAATCGCTCCAGCGCACGGCCGCGGTTTCACTGATGACGCCTTGGGTGACCCACGATTGGGTGCGTTGCACCAGCTTCAACAAGCGCTGCAAGGCTTCATCGCGCAGGGCCAGCACACGCGGCAGTTCCGCCCAGCGGGCAATGCGGCCATGCAGCTCGGGGCTCAAGCCCTCGAGCAGCATCTCAAAGTCGGTGGGTGTGCTGCTTTGGGCCGTGTTCGGACTGTCGTCTTCGTTGCGCAGCAAGCGCTCGAACTCTTGTGCTACCGCGTCGCGGTGTCGTTGCAGCTTTGCTTGCAAGCCCGTGTTGTCGGGCAGCCCCAAGGACTGTGCAATCCAATGCAAATCCTCGTTGTTCGTGGGCAGTTGGTGGGTTTGTTGGTCGTCCAAATACTGGATGCGGTGCTCGACTTGGCGCAAAAACACATAAGCCTCTTGCAGGGCCAGCGCAGTCTCGGCGGGCATCAGTCGCGCTTGCACCAAGGCCGTCAAGGCTTGCAGCGTGGGGCGCATGCGCAGCTCGGGGAATTGACCACCGCGCACCACTTGCAAGAGCTGCACCGTGAACTCGATTTCACGAATGCCACCGCGCCCCAGCTTCACATCGTTGGCGCGTTCGGGCCGCGTGGCACTGCGGCGTTGCGATTGCAAGCGGATTTGCTGGTGCAAGACCCGCAGCGCCTCGAACACGTTGTAGTCGAGGTAGCGGCGAAACACAAACGGCGTGATGATGTCGCGCAAAGCAGGCACCTGGTCGATGCAGGCGGCGGGTGCCACCACCCGCGCCTTGAGCCAGGCCAAGCGCTCCCACTCGCGGCCCTGCACTTGGAAATACTCTTCCAGTGCGGCCAGCGACACCACGCTGGGCCCGGATTCGCCATTGGGGCGCAGTGCCAAATCCATGCGAAACACAAAGCCGTGCTCCGTGGTGTCGCCAATCAGGGTGTAGAGCTGTTTCACCACCCGATCAAAAAACACCTGGTTGTCGACCACGCCGCTGCCATCAGCCAAACCTTGTGTCTGACCCTCTTCGTCATAGATGTAGATCAGGTCGATGTCGCTGGACACGTTCAATTCGGCCGCGCCCAGCTTGCCCATGCCCACGATCCACAGTTGCGCAACATTCCCTTGCGGTGTGCGTGGCAAGCCATGGCGCAGCGCCACGCGTTGCGTGGCTTCTTGCAAAGCCATGTCCAGACTGAACTCGGCCAACCAGGTCATGGTTTGAGTGACCGTTTGCAACGGCGCTTGCTGTTCGCAGTCCAGCACCACCAGCCGCTCCATCACCAGCTGCCGCAACACACGCAAAGCATCTGCAGGATCAGACCATTCGATTTGCAAACTGGAGAAACATCTGGCCAACATCTCGGGGTTGGGTGTCCCGGCTGGCAACTGCAACAGGTGTGCCGCATAGCGACGGCGCAAACGCTGCACCAGTCGAGAGCCTTCAGCGCGGGGATCGAGGGAGTTGTTCATCGCTGCTCAGTGGATACGTGTTTGCCTGTGATAATTCAAATTGCTTAAACCATTCGCCCGCCATGCCCGACACAACGTCACTGCCCAAGCCCCTGCCCGCTGGACTGCGCTGGTATGTCAGGCTGTCCAAATGGATGCTGGGCGTGGCCTTGTCTTTTTGGGTGCTGTTGTTGCTGGCCAGTCTCGCTTTGCACTTTTTGATTGTGCCGCGAATCATCGACTGGCGAACCGAAATAGAAGCCGCTGCCTCCAAGGCCTGGGGCGTGAAGGTCAGTATTGGTCAATTGACGACCGTCTCGGATGGTTTGGTGCCCTCGGTCGAAGTCAGCGATTTTGTGTTGCGCAACGCCCAAGACCAAGAGGTTTTGCGACTGCCCAAACTGCGTGCGAGTTTGTCACCAGCCTCGTTGCTGAGCCTGAAACTCGAACGCATAGAACTCGACGCCCCAGAGTTGGAAGTTCGGCACAACGCGGATGGGTCTTGGCAGGTGGCCGGTTTGGCCCTTGGCGCCTCAGACTCCTCGGCATTCGCCGATTGGCTGCTGCGCCAACCCGAGTTTCAAATCCACCAAGGTCGGCTGCGCTGGGTTGACGATTTCAATCAGCAACCAGCGGTGGCCTTCAGCGATGTCAGCCTGTTGATGCACAACGGCTTGCGCAGCCACGAATGGCGTTTGGATGCAACGCCGCCTCCAGACTGGGGCCAGCGGGTGAGTCTGCAAGGCCAGTTCAAGCAGGCGCTGCTCAACCGCCACGCCAGTGACATCAGCACATGGCAAGGCCGTCTCTACGCTGAAATGCCGCAAATTGATTTGGCCAAGTTGTCGGTTTACGGCCAAGCCTGGCGTGGCGTTGCCCTGACCCAAGGCCAAGGCTGGCTGCGTGCTTGGGCCGATTGGGACCGTGGCGTGTGGCGACAGCCGACCTTGGATCTGGGTTTGCAGCAAGTCAAGTTGCAATGGTCGCCTGAGGTCGTGCCCCTTGAATTGCAAGCGGTCAGCGGTCGCCTGCATTTCAATGTGTGGACAGAAGGCCTGGGTCATGAACTGCGCACCCAAGATGTCCAACTCACTTTGGATGATGGCCAAACCTGGACCAGTGGCAACAGCCGCTTGGCTTGGCACAACGAAGGCCCTCGCTTGGCGCAAAAGGGAGAGTTGCAAATTGACAGTGTCAACTTGGCCGTGCTGGGCCGTTTGGGTGAGCGTTTGCCCCTGCCTGTTGATTGGCGGCAACTGCTCGACCAAGCCAAACCACAAGGTCAATTGACCCAGCTTGACTTGCGATGGTTTGATGTGAACACCCCGGCTGTTCAATTCAACGTCAAAGGTCAACTCGATGGCTTGAGCTTGCAGTCTTCGGCTCCCAACAGCCCAGCGCAGGCGCTGTGGTGGCCGGGGGCACAAGACGCGCAATTGCAGTTTCAATTCAACGAACATGGCGGCAAGGCGCAGGTGGCCATCGACAACGGCAGCTTGAGCTTGGTCGATTGGTTGGCAGAACCGCGGATTCCACTGCAACAAGCCAAGGCCGAATTGGCCTGGGAGCACAGGGACCAGCGCTGGGTCTTGCATGTCCACAAAGGCCAATTGAAAAACGATCTGGCCCAAGGCGACTTCAGTTTGACTTGGCGCCAGGGCGAGGCCAAGAAACCTTTGGGCGATCTGGATTTGAAGGTCGATATCCAGCGCTTGGATGCACGTGCTTTGCACCGCTACTTGCCCCAAGCCATGGACGCATCGGTGCGCCAGTATGTGCGGGAGGCGATTGGGGCAGGTGTCTTCAGCCAAGCCAAGTTGGTGTTGCAAGGCCCCATCGATCTGTTCCCGTTTGCCAAAAGCAGCGACGGCGTGTTCACCATCAACGCGCCCTTTCAACAAGCGCAGTTTCAGTACGTACCCAACCCCAGCACCAACTTGAACCGCAAGCCCTCCCCATCTTGGCCGGGCTTGCAGCAGTTGTCAGGCGAGTTGCAAATCAACCGCAACCGCTTGCAAGTCAAATCCGGGTCGGCTCGCATGGGGCCCGCCGGGATGTTGCAGGTCTCCAAGCTGGATGTGCAAATCAATGACATGAACGACCCGGTGGTCGACATCAATGCGGTGGTGAAAAGCCAGTTGATGGACGCCTTGCAAATGGTGCGCAGCACGCCGTTGGTGGACCAATTGGGCAACACCTTGGACGGTGTGCAAGCCACCGGCGTGGCTGAACAGCAGTTGCGCATTGCCGTGCCCTTGAGCAAGCCCAGTCTGGCGCGGCTGCAAGCCAACCTCAAGCTCGATGGCAACGATCTGCAATGGGCGCCGCATCTGCCGCGTTTGTCCAAGCTGCGCGGCAATCTGATTTACAGCGAGTCGGGTGTGCTGGCCAACGGCGTGCGGCTGCGGGTGCTGGGCTCGGACGCCAAGCTTGATGGCGGTTTGCGTTTCAACGACAGCCTGACCGATGGACCGACCCGCTTGATCTTGCAAGGCGGGGTCAGTGCCGAGGCCTTGCAACAAGCCCCCGAGCTGGGCAGCTTGGCCAGTGTGGCGGGGCTGCTGCGCGGCAGCACCTCGTATGTCGCCAGCTTGGGCTTGCGCAATGGTCAAGTTGAATATGCCCTGAGCAGCAACCTGCAAGGCATGGCCTTGGAATTGCCCGAGCCCCTGAACAAACCGGCTGCTGCTGCTTGGCCCTTGCGGGTCGACAGCCAGTTGCTGCGCAGTGCGGGCAAGTCGGCCCCGCTGGAACAACTCAGCTTCACCATGGGCTCGGTGTTGTCGGTCAAGTATGTGCGCGATGTGTCGGCCGCCAGCACCCAGGTGCTGGGCGGATTGCTGCAACTGGGCACGGTGGTTGAGAGCAAAGACCAACCGGACAAAATGGTGTTGGCCCAAATCCGGCACCCCAAGTTCAATGTGGACGAGTGGCAGCAGGCCTTGAGCCCGTGGACCGATGCCGAGCCTGAGAAAGGGGGCGCACCGCGCCAGGTGCTGGCCGTGCACGCGCCCAGCCGCATTGAACTCAACACGCCCGAGCTGACCTACCTCGGGCGCAACTTCAAACAAGTGCAAGCGGTAGCCGAGAAGCAGGCCAAGCTGTGGCGCATCCAGGCCAAGGCCACGGAATTGCAAGGCACTGCCGAGTTCCGTCCGGCCCAAGACAGCACGTCAGCCAGGGTGGTGGCGCGATTGAACTACCTGGTGGTCCCGCCATCGGTGTTGGAGGAGGTGGAAACCTCGATGGCCGAATCGCCCAAAGACATGCCTGCCTTGGACATCGTGGTTGACAACCTGGAAGTGCGCGGCCTTGCCTTGGGTCGCGTCGAGATCGATGGCTTTGCCCGCACCAACCTCACCGGCGGTCGCGAATGGGTGCTCAACAAATTCAACCTGAGCACGCCCGAGGCCAAGTTCCAAAGCAAGGGCCAATGGGGCGGCCCCGGCAAAGCCGCGGCCAAACGCTCGCAACTCGACTTCACCTTGGAGATCCAAGACTCGGGAGAATTGCTGGAGCGCTTTGGCCACAAAGGCGCGATTCGCGATGGCAAGGGCCGCATGGCCGGTCAAGTGGGCTGGCAAGGGTCGCCGTTTTCGCCCGACTACACCACCATGGCCGGGCAATTCACGGTCAACATCGAGCGCGGCCAGTTTTTGAAAGCCGACCCCGGTGTCACCCGCTTGTTGGGCGTGTTGAGCTTGCAGTCCTTGCCACGCCGCTTGACCTTGGATTTCAAAGACTTGTTCAGCGAAGGTTTTGCCTTCGACTTTGTGCGCGGCGATGTGTTCATCGCGCAAGGCATTGCCAGCACCAACAACTTGCAAATGAAAGGCGTCAGTGCCGCCGTGTTGATGGAAGGCCGCGCCGATATTCAGCGCGAAACCCAAGACATCAAGGTGGTGGTGGTGCCCGAGTTGAATGCGGGCACGGCATCGTTGGTGTACTCGGCCATCAACCCGCTGGTCGGACTCACCAGCTTTTTGGCGCAGTACGTGTTGCGCCGCCCCCTGATGAAATCCAACACCCAAGAGTTTCGGGTGGAAGGCTCTTGGAAAGAACCGAAGGTGACAAAAGTGGAGCCTGCGTCTGGCAAGAAAGAACCGGAGACCAAGCCATGAAAGCCGCCTTGTTGCAAATGGTGTCGGTCACCGACATGCCCGCCAATTTGGACGCGGCCGAACGCTTGCTGGCGCAGGCTACCCAAGCCGGTGCCGAGCTGGCCGTGTTGCCCGAGTATTTTTGCCTGATGGGCCGCCAAGACAGCGACAAACTCGCCATCGCCGAACGCTTTGGCGAAGGCGTGATGCAAACACGTTTGGCCCGCATGGCCGCGCAATACGGTGTGTATTTGGTGGCGGGCACCATGCCCTTGGCCATCGACGGAGACGACTTGCATGTGCGCAACGCCAGTTTGGTGTTCGGGCCGCAAGGCCAGTGCCTGGCCCGCTACGACAAGATCCATTTGTTTTATTTCGACAACGGCCAAGAGCGCTACGACGAAGCAGCCGTGCTGCAGGCCGGTGACACCCCCGTGTGTTTCGATCTGCCATCCAAAGACGGCCACACGTGGCGCATCGGTTTGAGTGTGTGCTTCGATGTGCGTTTTCCCGCGCATTACCAACAGCTTCGCGCCATGGGTGCCGAGTTGTTGCTGGTGCCCAGCGCCTTCACCCACACCACCGGCTCGGCGCATTGGGAGGTGTTGTTGCGGGCCCGCGCCTTGGACAACCTGGCTTGGGTGGGCGCGGCGGCGCAAGGCGGTGTGCACGAGAACGGTCGACAAACCTGGGGCCATTCGATGTGGGTGGATCCTTGGGGTCGGGTGCAAGCGGTGCAACCCACTGGCGAGGGCTGTGTCATCACCGAACTCGACATCGCCGCGCTGCACCAACGTCGGCTGCAATTGCCCGCCGTGCTTTAGTCGGGGTCTTTGTCGTCGGGCTTGTTTTCGCTGCGCCCCGACATGGTCCACCACACGATCAAGACCAGAATCAAACCGGCCCCCAAGGCTTCAAGCAAAATCAACCACATGTTTGTTTCCTGTTCAGCAAGCCGCACTGTAAATCGCTTCCAACACTGGGGCTTGCCGCATGGGCTTTCGGCCCTGCGTGATGGGGCTTCATTGGCCAGGATTGAACCCACCTGGTTTGGCATGTGGGCGTGGTCTTTCCATCGTGTGGTGCTGGCTGTGGGTGTGTGTGGTGCGCTGTGGTTGGCGGGTTGCGCCGCGCCGCGTGTGTTGCCAGAACCTGCCCCTGTGTCCAGCCCTGCCGCCGAGCCTGTGCCCAGTGCCGCACCCACCGCGCCGCCCCCGCTTAGCCTGCCTGCGCCCAGTGCCAAGCCGCCGCCACCTCCCCCCGAAGCTTTTGGCAAAGACGTGCGCAAAAGCCGATGGGTGCCGGTGGGCTGGGACGAGTTGCCTGGCTGGGGCAGCGACCCGATGGGCGAGGCTTGGGGCGTGTTGCTGGCCAATTGCGAGCGCCCGGGCAGCAGCATGGCGCCGCTGTGCCCCGACATTCGCCGCCTGAGCATCGCCAGCGAAAAAGAACAAAGCCAGTGGCTGATGCAACGGCTGCAGCCGCACCGCTTGGAGAGCTGGGAGGGCGAGGCCAACGGTTTGCTGACTGCCTATTACGAGCCGATATTCGAGGCGCAACGCCTGCCCAGCGACAACTTCGCCACGCCCTTGTACGCCGTGCCCGCCGGTTTGAAGCCGGGGCAGCCGTGGTTCACCCGGCAAGAGATCGACACCTTGCCGGCGGCGCAAAACGCCTTGAACGGCAAAGCCATTGCGTGGCTGGCCGACCCGATTGACGCCATGGTGCTGCACATCCAGGGCTCGGGTCGCTTGCGCGTCACCGAGGCCAATGGCCAGGTGCGCACGGTGCGCATCGCGTATGCCACCAACAACGAGCAGCCCTACCAAAGCATTGGCCGCTGGCTGTTGGACAAGGGCGAGCTGAAGGATGCCTCCTGGCCGGGCATCAAGGCTTGGCTGCAGCGCAACCCGCAGCGGGCGCAGGCGCTGCTGTGGCAGAACCCGCGCTATGTGTTTTTCCGCGAAGAAGCATTGCCCGATCCGCTGGTGGGGCCGCGCGGGGCCCAGGGCTTGCCGCTGACGGCGGGGCGTTCCATCGCTGTCGATCCGCAAAGCCTGCCCTATGGCACGGCGCTGTGGCTGGTGTCGCCCGGCCCCACCCAGCAGCTGCAACGCTTGGTGGTGGCGCAGGACACCGGCAGCGCCATCGTTGGCGCGGTGCGGGCCGATTGGTTTGCCGGTACCGGCTTGGCCGCTGGCGAACTGGCGGGGCGCATCAAGCAGCCGCTGCGGATGTGGGTGCTCTGGCCCAAGTAATTGGGGTCAGATTCCAATTAAGTCACCGCGACTTGCCCGCCGCGCTGGGCCCAAACGCCGCTCACCGCAGCGGAGCTGCAACGTTCGCTACGCGTTTGACCCAGCCCGTCGGTCAAGCTGAACAATTGGGGTCAGATTCCAATTAATTCACGCCTGCTTGCCGACCAAAACAATTGGAATCTGACCCCAATTGCTTGCGAAACGTGATACAAGAAAACAGCAAAACTTTGAATTTATGTATCATAAAAACGGCTGCAAGCCCCGCCCCTGCTGACCACCACCTCAAAACAAGCCCTTTTTTGGCAGGCGAAACCAGGCCATGGTTCAAGTATCTTAATATCCAGCTTGCACCTCCAAGGACGCCCTCATGAGCTTTGTCATCGTGCTGGCCGCGCCAGTGTTTTTCCTGCTGATCTTGGCCGAATGGCTGTGGGGCCTGCGCTTGGCGCGACAAGGCCAGGCCAACGCCCAAAGCTATCGGCTGGACGACGCCATCAGCAGCATTTCGCTGGGCATGATCAGCCAAATCAGTGCCATCTTCACCCGCTTGCTGCGCATCGGTATCTACACCTTGGTGTTCGAGCAACTCAGCTTGTTCCCCGAGCAAGCCTGGTGGAACACTTGGTACGGCTATGTGCTGGCGCTGGTGTTCTACGACCTCTGCTACTACTGGTTTCACCGCGTCAGCCACGAGGTGGCTTGGTTTTGGGCGGGCCACGCGGTGCACCACCAAAGCCACCACTACAACCTCTCGACGGCGCTGCGCCAGTCCACTTCTGGTGCGCTGCTGGGCTGGATTTTTTACATCCCGATGGCGCTGGCCGGTGTGCCGCCGCTGGTGTTTGGCATCGTGGCGCTCATCGACTTGCTCTATCAATTCTGGGTGCACACCGAGCATGTGGGCCGCTTGGGCTGGTTTGACCGCTGGTTTTGCTCGCCGTCCAACCACCGGGTGCACCACGCCGTGAACGACGCCTATGTGGACCGCAACTACGGCGGCATTTGGGTGGTGTGGGACCGCCTCTTTGGATCGTTTAAAGAAGAAGACCCCAAGCAGCCCTGCGTTTACGGCACCCGCACGCCGCTGCACAGCTGGGACCCGCTGTGGGCGAATGTGCAGGTGTACGCCGCCTTGGCGCACGACAGCTGGCACGCCCAACGCTGGCAAGACAAGCTGATGGTTTGGCTGCGGCACCCCGGCTGGCGCCCGGCCGATGTGGCCGCGCGTTTCCCCAAACCGGACTTCAATTTGCTGCAGTTCACGCCCTACCAACCGCGCCAAACCCGCAGCGTGCTGGTGCAAGCCACGGCCTGGTTTGTGCTGTTGCTGGGTGCCACCATGAAGCTGTTGTGGCACATGGACGACATGGTTTGGGGCCAAGCCGCCACCTGCGTGCTGGCGGTGAGTGCCGGTTTGTGGGGTGTCAACACCTTGCTGCAAAACCGCATCAGTGGCGTGATGTGCGCTTTTGTGCAACTGGCCGCTTTGGCGGTGGCCAGCGATGTCTGCGGCTGGCAAGAGCTGTTTCATATGGCCAAACCGCTGGCCATGTTGGCGCTGATCTACGAGGCCTGGTCGGCCAGCCACATGCCGCCGCGCATCCAACGTTGGTTGGTGTGGGCGCTGGGTTTGTCTTGGGTGGGCGATGTGCTGTTGCTCTACCCGGCCATGTTTTTACCGGGCTTGCTGTCGTTCTTGGCCGCGCATGTGTGCTTCATCGTGTTGCTGAGCCGCGACGCGCCATGGCTACACAGCCGCCGCGCCTTGGCGGTGTTCATCTCGGTGGCGGCGCTGGTGTTTGTGGTGCTGGACCAAAACGGTTTGCCGCCCGAGCTGCGCCTGCCCGTGGCCGCCTATGTGCTGGTGATTGCCACCATGGCCGCGCAAGCCTGGGGCCGCGCCAAGCACCTGGGCAGCGCAGGCAGCCGCTGGGTGGCCTGGGGCAGCGTGCTGTTCATGCTGTCAGACGCTTTGCTGGCGCTGGACAAATTCGTCAGCCCCCTGCCGCTGGCCGGTTTGTGGGTGCTGGCGAGTTATTACTTGGCGCAAGGCTTGATCGTGCAGGGCAGGTTGAGTTTGGAGCCTTACCCCAAGGCCTTCAAAGCAGCTTGAGGCGCTTTGTCCAAAATTTTCAACAAAGCTGAAGCCGCGCCAGTGGGTTTGCGTTTGCCTTGTTCCCAATTGCGAAGTGTGTCCAAGGGCACGTTGATGCGCAGGGCAAAGTCGGGCTGCGAGAACCCCAAGTGTTCGCGAATGCCGCGCACATAGGCCGCACCATCGGCCTTGGCTTGCAAGGTGTCCATGCGTTGATGTTGGCGAATTTGCGCCTCTGTGGTGGCGTCCACCTTGGCCAAATTGACGCGACCAATGGTGCGTGGCGCAGATGGTTTGGTGTTAGCGGATTGAGTTCTGGGTTCTGAATTCGTGAGTTCCGAACAAGGGTGAATTCATCAAGCAGGCGGAAAATCGGCCTGTAAACCTTTCCAAGCCGAACCAGAAAGTAAACTTTCAAATGCATTTGTTATGATGTACGCGTACACACATCCGGAGGAGCCATGACCATCACAAGGTTGTTTAAGAACGGCAATTCGCAAGCAGTTCGCATCCCTGCGGAGCTCGCATTTCCAAGCAACGACATGGAGTTGGTGATCGAGCGGGTTGGCGATGAATTGCGCATCCGGCCAGCTCAAAGGCGCATGGTGAATGTCATGCAAGCCTTGGCCAGTTTCTCCCCAGACTTCATGGCCAATGGGCGCGGCGATCAAGAGCAAGCCGAACGCGAGGCCCTCTGATGGCCCGCTACATGCTCGACACGAATATTTGCGTTTACCTGATGAATCACCAGCCGCCTGAAGTGGCTGAGCGGTTTGCGAAGTGTTACGTGGGTGATGTCGTGATCTCTGCCATCACACAGGCCGAGTTGGAATATGGCGTGGCCTGTTCGGGTGAACAGCAGTCGCGCAACCGCAAAGCCTTGGACACTTTTTTGCAGGAAGTTCTCGCAGTGCCGTTTGATGGTGCAGCTGCTGCGGTCTACGGCCCCACCCGTTTAGCCACACGACAGAAACAACGTGATGCGTTGGACAAACTCATTGCCTCACACGCCCTAGCGATGGGGGTGACCTTGGTCACCAACAACCTGTCAGATTTTTCAGCCTATGAAGCATTGAAGCTTGAAAACTGGGTGGGTGGTCACTGAAGACCCACCAAGCAAGGCCTGACCTTCACAACCCGCCCATCACCCCAACTTCTTCAACAACAACGCATTCACCTGCGCCGGATTGGCCTTGCCCTTGCTGGCTTTCATGATGGGTCCGACCAAGCCGTTCAAGGCCTTGGTGTTGCCCGCTTTGAACTCTTCCACGTTCTTCGGATTCGCGGCCAACACCTCGTCAATGAGGGCTTCCAACGCACCGGTGTCGTTCATCTGCTTCAAACCTTTGGCGTCAATCAGCGCGTCAATGGTGGTCAAGGCATCTGCATCGGCTGATGCTTTGGCTTCGCTCCACAGCGCTTCAAACACTTGCCGCGCCGCGCTGTTGCTGATGGTGTTGTCGGCAATGCGGGTGATCAAACACGCAAGCAGCGCTGAGCTGACAGGGATGTTCTCTAACGTCACTTCACCGCTGTTCATGCGGCGCGACACTTCGCCCATGATCCAGTTGCTGGCCAGTTTGGGTTGACCACAGGCTTTGGCGGCGGTTTCGAAATACGCAGCCATGGCTTTGCTTTGCGTCAGTTGCGTGGCGTCGTACTCGGGCAGGCCATAGTCGCGCACAAAGCGCTCGGCCATCACGCGTGGCAACTCGGCCATGTCACCTTGCACCCGCGCCACCCACTCGCGTGAAATCAGCAGCGGCGGTAAATCGGGGTCGGGGAAATAGCGGTAGTCGGCGGCGTCTTCTTTGGTGCGCATGGCGCGGGTTTCGCCGGTGTCGGGGTCGAACAAAACCGTGGCCTGTTGAATCGCGTGGCCGTCTTCAATTTGTTCGATCTGCCAACGCACCTCGAAGTCGATGGCTTGCTGCATGAACTTGAAGCTGTTCAAGTTTTTGATTTCACGGCGTGTACCCAAAGGCGCACCGGGTTTGCGCACCGACACATTGGCATCACATCGAAACGACCCTTCTTGCATGTTGCCGTCGCAAATGCCAATCCAAGTCACTATTTTGTGCAACTCTTTCGCATACGCCACAGCCTCGGCGCTGCTGCGCATGTCGGGCTCGGTGACGATTTCTAGCAGCGGTGTGCCCGCGCGGTTCAAGTCGATGCCGCTTTGCCCAATGAAATCTTCATGCAAAGACTTGCCTGCGTCTTCTTCCAAATGCGCCCGCACCAAGCGCACGGTTTTATGCACAGTTTCTTGGCCCATCTCGAGGAAGAAAGACACCTCGCCACCTTGCACCACCGGTATTTCAAACTGGCTGATTTGGTAGCCCTTGGGCAGGTCGGGGTAGAAATAATTTTTCCGCGCAAAGATGCTGCGCTCGGCGATGTGCGAGCCCAGTGCCAAACCGAGTTGAATCGCGCGTTCAACCGCGCCTTTGTTCATCACCGGCAAGGTGCCGGGCAAGGCCAGGTCCACCGCGCAAGCTTGGGTGTTGGGTTCGGCGCCAAAAGCGGTGGAAGCGCGGCTGAAAATTTTGCTGTGCGTGGACAGCTGCGCGTGGGTTTCAAAGCCGATGACGACTTCGTAGCCGTGAACCAGTGGGGCGCTCATGCGGCACCTCCGGGTGTTTGCAAATGGTGTTGCGTGTGCAATTGAAACTGGTGCGCCACATTCAACAACTGGGCCTCTTGCAGGTAGTTGCCCATGAGTTGCATGCCCACGGGCATGTTGGCTTCACCCAAGCCCACGGGCAGGCTCATGCCGGGCAAGCCCGCCAAGGAGGCTGGCAGCGTGAAGATGTCGGCCAAATAATTCGCCAAGGGGTCGTCGGATTTGTCGCCCAACTTCCAAGCTACTGTGGGGGCCACGGGCCCGGCGATCACATCACATTGTTGAAACGCGGTTTGAAAATCATCGGCGATCATGCGGCGGATTTTTTGCGCTTGCAAATAGTAGGCGTCGTAATAACCATGCGACAACACATAGCTGCCAATCATGATGCGGCGTTTCACCTCGTCACCAAAACCTTCAGAGCGAGTTTTCTCGTACATGTCGGCCAGGTCTGTGAAGTCTTTGGCGCGGTGGCCAAACTTCACGCCATCAAAACGCGAGAGGTTGCTGGAGGCTTCGGCGGGCGCAATGATGTAGTACACCGGAATAGACAACTCGGTGCGCGGCAAGGCGATGGGCACCAAGTGGGCGCCCAGCGTTTCCAGTTGTTTCAATGCAGCGTCAATGGCGCTTCGCACATCCTGGGCCAAGCCATCGCCAAAAAATTCTTTCGGAATGCCCACCTTCAAAGCCCCGCCATCCTTGCCCGCTTTGGCCAGCGGTTTGTCGCCTTGGGGTTGGCGCAGCAAACGAGAAAAATCTTCGGTCGCCACATTCAGCGACGTGGAATCGCGGTCTGGGTCGGGGCCGCAAAGCGCCGACAACAAGAGTGCGCAATCTTCGGCGCTGCGGGCCATCGGACCAGCTTGGTCCAGGCTGGAGGCAAAGGCCACCATGCCATAGCGCGAGGCGCGGCCATAGGTGGGCTTGATGCCGGTGATGCCGCAAAACGCTGCAGGTTGACGGATCGAGCCACCGGTGTCGGTGCCAGTGGCCGCCGGGGCCAAGCGTGCAGCCACAGCCGCTGCACTGCCGCCTGAAGAGCCGCCCGGGATGCGCGACATATCCCAAGGGTTGGTGACAGCTTGTGGGTTGCTGGCGGGCACGGCGATGTTTTCATTCGCCGAGCCCATGGCGAATTCATCGCAACTGAGTTTGCCGATGGTGACCATGCCGGCATCGGCCAAGCGCTGCACCACGGTGGCGTCAAACGGCGAGCGGTAGCGTTCCAAGATGCGCGAACCAGCGGTGGTGGGGAAGTCGCGGGTGACAAAAATATCTTTGTGCGCGATGGGCAACCCCAACAAGGGCGATGTGTCGCCGGCGTCAATGCGCTGTTGCGCGGCAGCGGCCTGAGCCAACGTGGCTTCTTCGTTGAAGGCCAGAAATGCGTGGTGCGTGTCGGCTTGAGCGCGTTGTAAAAAATGCTGGGCCACGTCGGTGGCGCTGAGTTGTTTGCTCGCCAAGTTGGCACGCAATTCAACCAAGGACTGTTGATGCAAGGCTTGGTCGCTCATTCGATCACCTTGGGCACCAAGAACAAACCGCGCTCTACGGCGGGCGCACTGCGTTGGTTGGCCTCGCGTTGGTTGGGTTCGCTCACCAGGTCGTCGCGCAGTCGCAAATGCATGCCCTCTGTTGCAGCAGGGTCATGTGCTGCCAGATTGGGCATGGCGTCTATCGGGTGCGCCATGGGCACCACGCCGCTGGTGTCAACCGAGCGCATTTGCTCGACGATGTTGAAAAAACCGTTCAATTGGCCCAATAAACGAGCACTTGCGGGGGCGTCAAAGTGCAAACGGGAGAGTTGAGCCAGGCGCTGGATATCGTTCGAAGTCAAAGACATAGGGTTCAAAGTCTCATGGCCAGAGCCAAGGTGCAGTCAGGGTGATCAGGTATTATCTCGCCTTTGCTGGATTCACCCAGAGAGGATTGTGATGTTTGGAGCATTTCGTCGGTATTTCTCCACCGACTTGGCCATTGACCTGGGCACAGCCAATACCCTGATTTACGTGCGCGACCGGGGCATCGTCCTCGACGAGCCCTCCGTGGTGTCGATTCGCCATGAAGGCGGGCCGCAAGGCAAGAAAAGCATTCAAGCTGTGGGCCATGAAGCCAAGGCCATGCTGGGCAAAGTACCTGGCAACATCGAAGCCATTCGCCCGATGAAAGACGGCGTGATCGCCGACTTCACCGTCACCGAGCAAATGCTCAAGCAGTTCATCAAGATGGTGCATCCACGCTCCCTCTTGAAGCCCAGCCCACGCATCATCATTTGTGTGCCTTGTGGCTCGACCCAAGTGGAACGCCGTGCCATTCGCGAGTCCGCTTTGGGTGCTGGTGCCTCCGAGGTCTACCTGATTGAAGAACCCATGGCAGCCGCCATCGGTGCCGGTTTGCCCGTGTCCGATGCCTCAGGCTCCATGGTCGTTGACATCGGCGGCGGCACCACCGAAGTGGGCGTCATCTCCTTGGGCGGCATGGTCTACAAAGGCAGTGTGCGCGTGGGTGGCGACAAGTTCGACGAAGCCATCATCAACTACATCCGCCGCAACTACGGCATGTTGATTGGCGAGCCCACGGCTGAAGCCATCAAAAAACAAATCGGCTCTGCCTTCCCTGGCAGCGAAGTGCGCGAAATGGAAGTCAAAGGCCGCAACCTCTCCGAAGGTGTGCCACGCTCTTTCACCATTTCTTCCAACGAAATTTTGGAAGCCCTGACCGACCCCTTGAACAACATCGTGTCGGCGGTGAAAAATGCCCTCGAGCAAACGCCCCCCGAGTTGGGCGCTGACATTGCTGAGCGCGGCATGATGCTCACGGGCGGTGGCGCCTTGCTGCGCGACCTCGATCGTTTGATGGCCGAGGAAACCGGCTTGCCTGTGCTGGTGGCCGAAGACCCACTCACCTGTGTGGTGCGTGGCTGTGGCTTGGCCTTGGAGCGCATGGAGCGTTTGGGTTCTATCTTCACCAGCGAATAAATGCCACTCGGCACGCTTGACCGCTCACCGCCGCCTTTTTTCAAACAAGGCATATCGGCGCTGACCAAGCTGCTGCTCTTTAGTGCCATCTCTGTGGCGCTGATGTTCGCGGATCAACGCTACAACATTGTTCAGCCCGCGCGTTGGGCCTTGTCACTCGTCATTTACCCCGTTCAGTGGCTTGCCTTGCGCCCGCAGGTGTTGTTGGATCACCTGGACAATGCTTTTCTGGGTCGACAAGAAGCCCTTGAACATGTGGAACAGGCCAATGCCAAGGTGTTGTCCCAGGCGATTCGCACCAGTCAACTTGAACAACTCTCTTTAGAGAATAAAAACCTGCGCGAACTGCTGTCGCTGCGCGATAGGCTGGGCTCCACAGCCATGGCGGCCGAAGTCTTGTACCAAGCGGCCGACCCGTTCACCCGCAAATTGATCATCGACAAAGGCGCCAACAATGGCGTGAAAACCAGTTCGCCGGTGATGGACGAGCAGGGCATCATTGGGCAAGTCACTCGTGTGCATCCGATGGTGAGTGAAATCACCTTGGTCACGGATCGAGAGCATTCGATCCCTGTGCTCAACACCCGAACAGGTGCGCGGGGTGTGGCTTTTGGCGAGTCCGGGGGCGCACCTTTGCTCGAGCTGCGCTACATGGCCACCAACGCCGACATCGAGGTAGATGATGTCTTGACCACCAGCGGTGTCGATGGGATTTACCCGCCGGGCATTCCTGTGGCCAAAGTGGTCAAGGTTGAGCGCCGCGCTGATTCCGTGTTTGCCAAGATTTTGTGCGAGTCCTTGGCGCGGGTGCAAGGAGCGCGTCATGTCATGGTGATGGAGCCTGTGCACTCCAACATGCCCAATTTCAACGACCTGCCGCCCGAGCCTCAACCCCTGCAAAAAGGTGGTCGCCGATGATCATGCCGCGCGGCCACCAGTTGCTGCTGCCTGCCAATCCGATGTTCATGCTGTTCAGCTTGGCCTGTGCCTTGCTCCTGGACATGTTGCAAAGCATGCTCTGGTTTGGCAATGCAGCCTGGTCGCCTGATTGGTTGGCCTTGGTGTTGGTTTTTTGGGCCATTCACCAACCGCTCAAAGTCGGTGTGGGCATCGCTTTTTTATTGGGCTTGTTGACCGATGTCCATCAAACCTCGTTGCTGGGCCAACACGCGCTCACCTACACGGTGCAAGGCTTCTTGGCCACCATGATCCATCGCCGCATTCTGTGGTTTGATGTGCCTTCCCAAGCCTTGCAAGTCTTCCCCGTTTTCTTGGCGGCTCAGGTGATTGAGCTCACAGTGCGCATCACCGCGGGCGGGGTGTTTCCTGGTTGGTCGATGATGATTGCGCCTGCTATTCAGGCTTGTTTTTGGCCAGTCATCACCGTTTTGTTGCTGGCGCCGCAGCGCCGGGCGCCTGACCCCGACAAACACCGTCCCCTATGAGCTTGTTGCGCAACGTCGAATACGACCTTCGACGCTTTCGTGCGCGGGTTCTGGTGGCCTCGATGTTCGTGTTGTTTATTTTTAGCTTGCTTTTTTTGCGCCTGGTGTATTTGCAACTGTGGCGCTACCAGGAGTTCATCGCCCAGGCCGAAAGCAACCGCACGGCCATCGTGCCCATCGTGCCCAACCGGGGCTTCATCATGGACCGCAATGGCGTGGTCTTGGCCACCAATTACTCGGCTTACACGCTGGAGATCACGCCATCCAAAGTCACTGAACCAATCGACGAAGTGATTGAGAAGCTGGGGCAATTGATTGACATCCAAGGCCGTGACAAGCGACGTTTTCGCAAGTTGCGAGAAGAGTCCAAAAGCTTTGAATCGGTGCCGATTCGCACGCGCTTGAGCGATGAAGAGGTGGCGCGTTTTGCCGCGCAGCGCTACCGCTTCCCCGGGGTCGAAATTCGCGCTCGTTTGTTTCGCAACTACCCTTACAGCGAGCTTGCCAGTCATGTGATTGGCTACATCGGGCGCATCAACCAAGCTGAAAAAGAAAAGTTGGAAGAGTCTGACCATGCGGGCAATTACCGCGGCACCGATTACATCGGCAAACTGGGCATTGAGCAAAGTTACGAAAGCCAATTGCACGGTCACACGGGCGTGCATGAAATGGAAACATCTGCGGGCGGGCGGGCGGTGCGCCGCTTGCGCAGCAGTCCGGCCACCCCGGGCAACACGGTGGTGCTTTCCCTCGACATCAAGTTGCAAAAACTGGTGGAAGATTTGTACGGCAACCGGCGTGGCGCATTGGTGGCGATGGACCCTCGAAACGGCGAGGTGTTGGCCTTTGTCAGCAAGCCCACGTTCGACCCGAATTTGTTCGTTGAAGGCATTGATACCGACAATTGGCAAAAGTTGAACCAGTCGCCCGACAAACCGCTGCTCAACCGCGCCTTGCGTGGTTCTTACCCACCCGGCTCCACCTACAAGCCCTTCATGTCGATGGCGGCATTGAACTCGGGCAAACGATCCGCAAGCTATGTGATGAGCGATCCAGGCTACTTCATGTTTGGCAACCATCGTTTTCGCGATGACAAAGAGGGTGGTCATGGCACGGTCGACATGTACAAATCGATTGTTCAGTCTTGTGACACCTACTACTACACCTTGGCGCGTGACATGGGCGTGGACATGATGCATGAACAGATGCGACTGTGGGGCTTTGGGCAAATCACAGGCATTGATATTCAAGGCGAATCGCGCGGCATCTTGCCGTCCACCGAATGGAAGCAAAAAAGCTACAAGCGCCCCGAACAAAAGCGCTGGTATGCGGGCGAAACCATCTCTTTGGGGATTGGTCAGGGTTACAACAGTTTCACCATGCTGCAGTTGGCGCAAGCCACCGCCACGTTGGCCAACAACGGGGTGCGCAATCGGCCGCATTTGGTGCGTGAAGTGGTCGATGTCGAGACCAAAGACAAGCAAACCAAGGGCTTGGTGGTCACTGAAAAATTGCAGTTCAAGCAGGAAGACTTGGATGTGGTCAAGGCCGCCATGGTGGGCGTGAACCTGGAGGGCACTTCCGCCTCTAGCTTCATCAATGCGCCCTATACAAGCGCCGGTAAAACGGGGACATCGCAGGTTTTTTCCATCAAACAAAACGAAAAATACGATGCCAGCAAGATCGACGAACGATTGCGCGATCACGCTTTGTATGTGGCCTATGCACCTGCAGAGAACCCCACGGTGGCTTTGGCATTGATTGTTGAAAACGCGGGGTTCGGGGCGCAAAATGCAGCACCTATTGCCCGTCGCGTATTCGATTTTTTGTTGATGGGTTTGTATCCCTCACAAGAGGATATTGAAGCGGTTCAAAAAGGCTTGGCCACCCGCCCGATCGGCAAACAACGCCCTGTGGCCAGCATGCCTTGGCCGCCCAAGGTCGCCGTGGTGCCCGACGAAACCGCACTCGACGACAGCTCAGAGCGCTGACAACTGCTGCCAACTGCGCCAAGCGTCCCAACCTGTTTTCAAGGTGAGCGCGGCCACCACGACAATGAACAACCAGCGCACAAAGCGAGCGCCATGTTGCAAAGCCATGCGGGTGCCCAACACACTGCCCGCCACATTCGCCACCGCCAAATAAATCCCGACTTGCCACCAGACATGGCCTTGCCAAGCCAACAAGCTGACAGCGGCCAAGTTGCTGGCCAAGTTCATGACTTTGCTGTGCGCCGAGGCTTGTAAAAAATCAAAACCCAAGACTCGCACCAGCAAGAACACCAAAAAGCTGCCGGTGCCCGGACCAAAAAAACCATCGTACAAACCCATGCTGCCACCCACCGCCGCCATCGCCCACAGCTGGGCGCTGCCTGTAAAACGCGGCGCATGGTGCTGACCCAAATTTTTCTGCCACAAGGTATAGAGCAACAGCGCCAACAACACCACCGGCAAACCCAAGCGCAAATACGTGGGCGACACCAGGGTGAGGATGTAGGCACCGACAAACGAGCCCGCCAAGGCCATCAGGCTGCCTGCCGCCAAGGGCCGCCAAGCCATGTGCACTTGGCGTTGGTAATGCGCGGCGGCAAACAAGGTGCCCCACACCGACGCCGATTTGTTGGTGCCCAACAAAGTGGCCGGGTGCACCCCAGGGTAGGTGGCAAACAAGGCAGGCACCAAGATCAGGCCACCACCGCCCACCACCGCATCGACAAAACCTGCCAAGCCAGACAACAAGGTAACGATCAGCAGGTCCACATGATTCTTTCGGTCGAAAAAAAAGCACCGTTGTGCGGTGCTTTTTCCATATCACGCTGCGCTTCGGATGAAGTTTGCGTTGTTTGTCTCCTCAGACCCTCAAACATGAGGCCACAGGCCCATGCGAGTGGCTGAACTTTAGAGCGCGAGGATGGGTTTGTGACCTAGGACTTTCCCGAGGCTTTTTTGTCTGCTTGGATCAAGAGTTCGGCCGCCCGTTCGGCCAGCATCAGCACCGGGCTGTTGGTGTTGCCACTGGTGATGGTGGGCATGACGCTGGCGTCCACCACGCGCAAGCCTTGCACCACGCCGCAACAGCCATCGCGCACCCGCAGCTCGCTGTCGACCACCGCCAGTGGGTCGTCCAAGCGGCCCATGCGGGCCGTGCCCACCGGGTGAAAAATGGTGGTGCCAATGTCACCTGCCAAGCGGGCCAAGTCGTCGTCAGTTTGAAACTGCGTGCCCGGCTTCCATTCCTCAGGTTGGTATTTGGCCAGCGCTGGTTGGGCCGCAATGCGTCGTGTGACACGCAAGGAATCGGCCGCCACTTGGCGGTCGGCATCGGTGGCCAAGTAGTTCGGCGCGATGCGGGGTGCTTGGGTGTGGTCGGCGCTTTGGATGTGCACCGTGCCACGGCTGGTCGGGTTCAGGTTGCACACACTGGCCGTGAAAGCAGGGAAGGGATGCAGCGGTTCGCCAAACGCATCCAGGCTGAGCGGCTGCACGTGGTATTCGATGTTCGGCCACGGCTGGCTCGGGTCGCTGCGGGTGAACGCGCCCAACTGCGATGGCGCCATGCTCATCGGGCCGCTGCGGTGCAACAGGTACTCCAAGCCGATGGCGGCCTTGCCCCACCAACTGTTGGCCAAGGTGTTGAGGGTTTTCACACCCTTGACTTTGAACACAGCGCGGATTTGCAAATGGTCTTGCAGGTTCTCGCCCACACCTGGCAAATCAATGACCGGCGTGATGCCGTGTTGTTGCAGCAAGCCTGCTTGGCCAATGCCAGACAACTCCAGCAGTTGCGGTGAGCCAATGGCACCTGCGCACAGCAGCACGGCTTTGTCGGCTTGTGCGCTCACCAGTTCATGGCCGTTCCACACCTGCACACCCGTGCAACGTTGGCTGCCATCAGCTTCGGTTTGCAGCAACAAGCGCTTCACGTGTGCGCTGGTCCACATTTCAAAATTCGGGCGTCCGTAGCAGGTGGGGCGTAAAAAAGCTTTGGCGGTGTTCCAGCGCCAACCGTTTTTCTGGTTCACCTCGAAATAGCTGACACCTTCGTTGCTGCCGCGGTTGAAATCGTCGGTGGCTGGAATACCGGCTTGCACCGCCGCTTGCGCAAAGGCGTCCAGTACATCCCAGCGCAAGCGTTGTTTGTCGACCCGCCATTCACCGCCTGCACCGTGCAACTCGTCGCCGCCTTGGTGGTGGTCTTCATGGCGTTTGAAATAGGTCAAGGCCTTGTCCCAGCGCCAACGGGCGTCGCCTGTCACCTCGGCCCAGTGGTCGTAATCGCGCGACTGACCACGCATGTAAATCATGCCGTTGATGCTGGAGCAGCCCCCCAAGACCTTGCCGCGCGGATAGCGCAGACTGCGCCCATTCAAACCTTCAGCGGGCTCGGTGTGGTAGAGCCAATCGGTGCGCGGGTTGCCAATGCAATACAGGTAGCCCACGGGAATGTGCACCCAGTGGTAATCGTCTTTGCGGCCTGCTTCAATCAGCAACACGCTGTTGCGACCGCTGGCGCTCAAGCGGTTGGCGAGCAAGCAACCAGCGGTGCCTGCACCCACGATGATGTAGTCGAACTGCGTGTCGGACATGCCGTCTTATTTGGAGGTCGGCATGACGAACTCGGCACCCTTGGGCGTGCTTTCCGGCCAACGCTGCATGATGGATTTTTGCTTGGTGTAAAAACGCACGCCTTCTTCGCCATAAGCGTGCATGTCGCCAAACAAAGAGCGCTTCCATCCGCCAAAGCCATGCCACGCCATGGGCACAGGAATCGGCACATTGATGCCAACCATGCCCACTTGAATACGCCGACTGAATTCACGCGCCACGTTGCCGTCGCGGGTGAAACAAGACACGCCATTGCCAAACTCGTGGTCGTTGATGATTTGCACAGCGGTGGCGAAATCAGGGACACGCACACAGGCCAGTACCGGGCCAAAAATTTCTTCCTTGTAAATCCGCATGTCGGTGGTGACCTGGTCGAACAGCGTGCCGCCCATCCAAAAACCCTTGTCGCAGCCCGCACCAGCTTGTGCGCCTTGGAAGCCACGTCCATCCACCAACAACTTGGCACCTTCGCTCACACCTTGTGCGATGTAACCGCTGATGCGATCAAGCGCGGCTTGGGTGACGATGGGACCCATTTCGGCCGCCAGGTTCTCGCCGTTCAAGACCTTCAAGGCTTTGGTGCGCTCGATGAGTTTGGGCATGACTTTGTCAGCCACATCGCCCACCAACACCGCCACACTGATGGCCATGCAACGCTCTCCAGCCGAGCCGTAGGCCGCGCCAATCAGCGCATCCACCACTTGGTCCAGATCGGCATCGGGCATGACCACCATGTGGTTTTTAGCGCCACCCAAGGCTTGCACACGTTTGCCGTGGTGGGCGCCAGTCTCGTAGATGTAGTTGGCAATCGGCGTGGAACCGACAAAGCTGATGGCTTTCACATCGGGGTGTACCAACAGTGCGTCCACCGCTTCTTTGTCGCCTTGCACGACGTTGAACACGCCATCGGGCAATCCAGCTTGCTTGAGCAAGTCGGCCAGCATCAGCGCTGGTGTCGGGTCGGTTGGGCTGGGTTTCAAGACAAAGGTGTTGCCTGCGGCGATGGCCACGGGAAACATCCACATGGGCACCATGACCGGAAAGTTGAACGGCGTGATGCCAGCCACCACACCCAAAGGTTGACGCAGTGTCCAGTTGTCGATGCCGGTGGCCACTTGCTCGGTGTAATCGCCCTTGAGCAGTTGCGGAATGCCGGTGGCGAACTCGACGATGTCGATGCCACGAGCCACCTCGCCTTGGGCATCGGTGAACACCTTGCCGTGTTCGGCGGTGATGGCATGCGCCAAGGCATCTTTGTGCTGGTTCAGCAATTCCAAAAACTTGAACATGACCCGGGCACGGCGCAGCGGCGGCGCATCGGCCCAAGCGGGAAATGCGGCTTGCGCAGCGGCCACGGCTTGGCCGACATCGGCAGCGTTGGCCAGGGCCACGTGGCCGGTGACGGCACCCGTGGCGGGGTTGGTGACGGCTAGGCTGCGTTTGGAACTGCCAGCGGTGGTTGTGCCATGGATGTGATGGTGGATGGGGTTGGTGCTCATGGCGGTTTCTCGTGTTTTCAAGCTTAGATTATTGCGTGCTGCAAATTTGATGGTCGCGCGGGCAATCAGGCCATGCTGGCCGTGTCAACAGTTGGTGTCATCAACGACCGCCCGAGACATCCACCAAGCTCATGGTGGTGTAACTGGCTGCGTCACTCAGCAACCACACGATGGCTTGCGCCACTTCGTCGGCGGTGCCGCCGCGTTGGGCCGGAATCAAATGCTGCAGGTCTTTCACCCGATTGGGCTTGCCACCCGAGGCGTGAATCTCGGTGTCAATCAGACCCGGTCGCACCGCGTTCACCCGAATACCTTCAGCCGCCACTTCCTTGGCCAAGCCCAGCGTGAACGAGTCGATCGCCCCTTTGGCAGATGCGTAATCGACATACTGGCCGGGTGAGCCAATGCGTGAGGCGGCGCTGGACACATTGACGATGCTGCCGCCGTTGCCGCCGTGTTTGGGGCTCATGCGCCGAACGGCTTCGCGGGCGCAAATGAAGCTGCCCAGCACATTCACATCGAACATGCGCTTCAAACGGGCCACACTCATTTCATCCACCCGCGCGTAGACATCCACCACGCCAGCGTTGTTGACCAAGCCCGAGACGCGCCCCATGTGTTGGTCAATGGCCGCAAACATGGCCATCACCTGGTCTTCATCTGCCACATTGGCTTGAAAGGCTTGGGCCTGACCGCCTTGTTCGGTGATGTGCTTCACCACCTGGGCCGCGGATTGCGCGTCTTGCGCATAGTTCACCGCCACCGCCCAACCTTGCTGGGCAGCCAAAATGGCTGTAGCGGCACCAATGCCGCGACCGCCCCCGGTGACGAGAAGAATGCGCTGCGTAGATGCCATCGTGTCTCCAACGTGCAGGCCGCGCCTGCGCAAAATAGGTAGGATGCCGCTGATCGTCAGCAGCTTTGCAACCGAAAAAGATAACACGACCGAAAGAACAGCATGTCCCTGACCATTGATTACTTCCTGGCCCCGCAAAGTCCTTGGACTTACCTCGGCCACCAACGCCTGAGTGACATGGCCCAAGCTCATGGCGCAAAGGTGCGGGTCAAGCCCGTGGACATTGGCGGGCAAATTTTCCCAGCCAGCGGCGGCTTGCCGGTGGGCCAGCGTGCACCGCAACGCCAAGCCTATCGCTTGGTCGAATTGAAAAGGTTTTCAACGTTCCTCAAATTGCCTTTGAACCTGCACCCCAAGTTTTTTCCGGTGCCCGGTGACGACGCCTCGCGCCTGATCATTGCCGTCGACCAGCATGATGGTGCGCAAGCCGCCATGCGCGTGTGCGGTGCTATGTTGGCCGTGGTTTGGGCGCAAGAGCGCAATTTGGCCGATGCGGCAGTCTTGGCCGAAGTGCTGCTCGAGCAACAACTGCCGTCTGAGCGCTTGCAGCAATCGCAGCAAGCCGATGTGCAAGCGCTTTACCAAGCCCATACCGAAGAGGCCCTGAAGCGGGGTGTGTTTGGGGCGCCCACCTTTGTGGTCGAAGGTGAGTTGTTTTGGGGTCAAGACCGCTTGGACTTTTTAGAGCGTCGCCTGCAACAAGGCTGAGGGAGAGGGCATGGGACAGTTGATTGATTTGCGTGCAGCTGACGGCCACCTGGGCGAAGCCTACGTGGCGCAACCCAAGGGCACACCACGCGCTGCCATCGTCATCTTGCAAGAGATTTTTGGCGTCAACAAACACATCACCTCGGTGGCCGATGGTTTTGCCATGGCGGGCTTTTACGCCATCGCCCCAGCCACGTTTTCAAGACTGAAAAACGATGTGCACTTGGGCTACACGCCTGAAGACATCGCCCAAGGCCGCGCCCTGAAAAACCAAGCCGAAGCCCTGCCAGCACCGGGTGTCCTGGCCGATGTGCAAGCGGCGGTGGACCATGCTTCTAAAGCAGCCCATGGTTTGGTTGGTGTGGTGGGCTACTGTTGGGGCGGCTTGTTGACCTGGCGGTCTGCCGAGCAAGTCAGCGGTTTGAGTGCAGCCGTTTGTTATTACGGTGGCGGCATGACGCTGTCGCCAGAACTGCATCGGCAAGCAAAGTGCCCGGTGCTGGCGCATTTCGGCGAGCACGACAGCCTCATTCCGATGGACACGGTGCAAGCCTTCAAGCTTGCCCAGCCTCATGTAGAAACGCACGTGTACAACGCCGACCACGGTTTCAACTGCGACCACCGGGGCTCTTACAACGCCGAGGCCGCCGACTTGGCGCTCGAGCGCACACTGGGCTTTTTCATCCAGCACCTGGGCGTGTAAGCCTCAGGCTTCTTGGCGCAATTTTTCGGCGGCGGCGATGGAGAAATAGGTGAGCACGCCGTCGGCACCGGCGCGTTTGAAAGCCAACAAGCTCTCTAGCATGACGGCATCATGGTCGAGCCAGCCGTTTTGCGCGGCGGCTTTGAGCATGGCGTATTCGCCAGACACTTGGTAGGCGAATGTGGTTACCTTGAACTCGTCTTTCACCCGGCGCACGATGTCCAGATAAGGCATGCCGGGCTTGACCATCACCATGTCCGCGCCTTCGGCGATGTCCATCGCCACCTCGCGCAAGGCTTCGTCTGAGTTGCCTGCGTCCATTTGGTAGGCCTTCTTGTTGCCCTTGCCCAGGTTGGCGGCTGAACCCACAGCATCCCGAAACGGCCCGTAAAAAGCGCTGGCGTACTTGGCGCTGTACGCCATGATGCGGGTGTTGATGTGGCCATGGGTTTCCAAAATGTGGCGGATGGCACCAATGCGCCCGTCCATCATGTCGCTGGGGGCCACGATGTCGACACCAGCGTTGGCTTGCGTCAGGGCTTGTTGCACCAACACTTCCACAGTCGGGTCGTTCAAGATGTAACCGGTGTCATCCAGCAAACCGTCTTGGCCGTGGCTGGTGAACGGGTCCAAGGCCACATCGGTCATCACACCCAACTCTGGGAAATGCTGCTTCAGGCTTTTCACCACACGCGGCACCAAGCCTTTGTCGTTCAAGGCTTCACGGCCATCGGGTGTTTTCAATTCGGGCGCAATCACTGGAAACAAGGCCATGACCGGAATGCCCAACTTGACGCATTGTTCGGCCACCGGCAGCAGCAGGTCCAGGCTCAAGCGCTCGACCCCTGGCATGGAGCCAATGGTTTCGCGTTTTTTCTCGCCGTCCAGCACGAACACCGGGTAAATCAGGTCGTTCGCGCTGAGCGTGTTTTCGCGCACCAAGCGGCGGGTGAAATCGTCACGGCGCAAGCGGCGTGGGCGGGCGGCGGGGAAGGAGGGCGTGATCATCGTTAAATTGTGCCGCAAGCAAGGACAGGCTTTTTGGGGTGAAACCCGAGGTGGTCGTGCCACTAAACTCCTCCCATGCTCTGGGTCAAAGCCTTTCACATTGTTTTCGTGGCCAGTTGGTTCGCGGGTCTGTTCTATTTGCCGCGCATCTTCGTCAATTTGGCCATGGTGCCCCCAGGGTCCATCGCTGAGCATGAACGCTTGATGCTGATGGCACGCAAGTTGGCTCGTTTCACCACCATCCTGATGGTTCCCGCCGTGGCCCTGGGCCTGTGGTTGTGGCTGGGTTATGGGATTGGCCGCGGTGGCCAAGTGGGCTGGATGCATGCCAAGCTGTTCTTGGTGCTGCTGACTTTGGGTTACCACCATTGGTGCATGAGTTTACTCAAAAATTTTGAAAAGGGCGACACCCCGCACACGCATGTTTGGTACCGCTGGTTCAATGAATTACCCGTTTTGCTGATGCTGGCCACGGTGGTGTTGGTGGTGGTCAAACCTTTTTGAACCGCATGCCACCACCCAAGCAACGCACCACTGCATGGACGCTGGCTTGGTTGTGCGTGCTGGTCACGGTCTACGCCAGCCTCTACCCATTTGACGCTTGGCGTAACCAAGACATCCCACCTTGGTCGTTTGTCTCGGCCCCTTGGCCCAAATACCTGACCGCGTTTGACTTGTGGGGCAACTTCTTGGGCTATGTGCCCTTGGGTTTTTGGCTTTGCTTGGCCGCACTGCGAACAGGCCATGCCCGCTGGCCAGCCCTTGTCTTGGCGTGGGTGTTGACCAGCAGCTTGGCATTCAGCTTGGAAAGTTTGCAAAGTTTTTTACCTGTTCGGGTGCCTTCGCAAGTCGATTGGCTTTGCAATACGGCGGGGGGCTTGCTTGGCGCCATACTGGCCGCCACCTTGGAGAGGCGAGGGTGGCTCTACCACTGGGTGCAATTTCGCCAAAACTGGCTAGCCCAAGATGCCAGGGGGAGCTTGGTGCTGATGGCTTTGTGGCCGCCAGCCTTGCTCTTTCCAGTGGCTGTGCCGCTCGGCCTGGGTCATGTGTGGGAGCGGTTGCGCAGCCATTGGCTGGACATTTTTCCCGATTGGTTGTGGCTGTATCAATTTCCGCCTGATGGTTTTTTTCAATCCCTGTCACCGCGCATGGAGCTTTTGTGTGTTGCCCTGGGTTTGTGGATACCGACTTTGTTGGGCCAAGGCGTGTTGCGTCGCTCGGGCCAACGTCTGGCTTGGGCGTTGATTGTGTTGTTGGTCGCGGTGCTTTTCAATGCCTTGTCAGCCGCCCTCACATACGGTCCAGAACATGCCTGGTTTTGGGTGAACGCGCAGGTTTTTGGTGGTTTGGCGGTGGGTTTGCTGTTGTCTGTTGCAAGCATCAAGCTGAGCTTGCGTTGGAATCTGGGCCTGATGGTGCTGGCCCAGTTGATTTTGCTGATGTGGTTGAACCAACTCGATGCCAGCACCTACTTGGCGCAAACCGTGCAAACCTGGGAGCAGGGCCGGTTCATTCGTTTTCACGGGCTGAGTCAGTGGCTCAGTTGGTTGTGGCCTTGGACCTTGTTGGCATGGGGGTTGACATGCTGGGTTCGCCTGACGCTCCACAAGACACCTGCCGCCTAGAATCCAGCCCATGGAATCTGCCAGCTACTTCAAACGCCACGTGTTTTTTTGTCTCAACCAACGCGAGGGACCGCGCGAGTGTTGTGCCAATCATCAGGCCCAAGAGGCCTTCAAGCATTGCAAAGCCAAAGTCAAAGAACACAACCTGTCCGGGGCTGGCGCCGTTCGCATCAACCAAGCGGGTTGCTTGGACCGCTGCGCGGGCGGACCGGTCATGGTGGTCTACCCCGAAGCAGTTTGGTACACCTATGTGGACCACAGTGACATTGATGAAATCATCGAGTCACACCTGATCAAGGGACAAGTGGTGGAGCGACTTCGCTTGCCAGATGATGTTGGGCACTGAGGCCTGCTGGCACCTCGCCCAAGAGCTTGGTGCCCAGTGAGGGTCATTTCTTTCATGGACAATGGGCGATCCTGAAATCTCCGGTCTTGCGCCATCTCTGTGCTTGAACAGCCAACAACTTCATTCAACGGTTTCCATGAAAAAAAAGGTCTTCATTTGGTGCTTGGGTTTTTTCTTGTCGGCGGCCAGCGCACAAATGCCCCAAGCGCCCGAGGTGGCGGCCCGCGCTTATTTGTTGTTTGACATCAGCGCCAACCAGGTGCTGGCGCAACGGGACGCCGATGTGCCTGTTGAACCGGCCTCGCTCACCAAGTTGATGACGGCCTATCTGGTGTTTGATGCGCTTCGGACGAAAAAAATCAGTTTGCAGCAAGCCTTGCCGGTCAGCCCCAAGGCATGGAAGATGCCAGGCTCGCGCATGTTCATCGACCCCAAAATGCAAGTTCCCGTCGAGGACCTGATCAAAGGCATGATCGTGCAGTCAGGCAATGACGCCACCATGGCCTTGGCTGAAGCCGTTGGCGGCACTTCAGAGCATTTTGTGGAGATGATGAATGCCCAAGCCAAGGCCTTGGGCATGAACAGCACGGGCTATAAAAATCCCGAAGGTTTGGGCGAGTCCGGCCACATCACGACGGCACGCGATTTGTCGATATTGGCCACCCGCTTGATGCAAGACTTTCCGGAGTTTGTGGGCTACTACGCGATCAAGAAATACCGATACCCGGGCACGCCAGCCGCCAACGACAGCAACCGCAACCTGCTGCTGTTTCGCGACCCCACCGTGGATGGTTTGAAAACAGGCCATACGGATGCAGCAGGATATTGTTTGGTTGCCACCGCCAAGCGCGACTTTCCCAATTTGCAAGGCCGCCGCTTGCTGGCCATCATTTTGGGCGCTGGCAGTGAAAACGCCCGTGCCGAAGAGGCCCAAAAACTGCTCAACTGGGGCTATATCGCTTATGACGGCGTGAAATTGTTTGAAGCCAACCAAGCCGTGGTGACGCCTGCCATTTACAAAGGCCGGGACAACCAAGTGGGATTGGGGCGCCCCCAGCCGATCGTGGTGGCCGTGCCCCAGGGCCAAGCCACCCGACTGAAAACCTTGGTCACCCGCCCTGATCCTTTGTTCGCCCCCTTGGTGAAAAACCAACCGGTGGCCACCTTGAAGGTGATGTTGGACCAAGCCCCGCTGACTGAAATCCCTTTGTTGGCCCTGGCTGGCGTCGAGGAGGCTGGGTTTTTCGGCCGCACTTGGGATGCGCTGACCTTGTGGCTGAAATGAATACTTGCCTATTCATTTTGCGGATCATTTAATTTTTTCTGAGCCAGACGAGCTTCACTGCTATACTGTTGGGCTTTTCGGAATTACCGAATACCCCCCCTTTGTTAGGACATTCTCAATGCCAACCATCAATCAATTGGTGCGCCACGGACGCGAAGTCGAAAAGACCATGTCCAAGAGCCCAGCGATGCAAAACTCGCCACAGCGTCGTGGTGTTTGCACCCGCGTGTACACCACCACCCCTAAAAAACCTAACTCCGCCCTGCGTAAAGTGGCCAAAGTGCGTTTGACCAACGGCTTTGAAGTCATTTCCTACATTGGCGGCGAAGGCCACAACCTGCAAGAACACTCTGTGGTGTTGGTGCGCGGTGGTCGTGTCAAAGATTTGCCCGGTGTGCGTTACCACATCGTGCGCGGTTCACTCGACTTGCAAGGCGTGAAAGACCGCAAGCAGTCACGTTCCAAATACGGCGCTAAGCGCCCCAAGAAAGCCTGATGTACATCAGGTGTTTTGCAGGCTCTGGCTGGGCTTGCAAAACAAAGATCCGTTAGAGCAAACCTGTAGTTTGCGCGGGTCGAGTAAGTGGAGGTCTTGATGGCCTTCGCGGATGTGCCCAGCACATCCAACTGAAACACAAAGGAAGAAACATGCCACGTCGTCGCGAAGTCCCGAAACGGGAAATACTGCCTGATCCCAAATACGGCAACATCGAGCTGTCCAAATTCATGAACGTTGTCATGGAAAGCGGCAAAAAAGCGGTTGCCGAGCGCATCATCTACGGTGCCCTGGAACAAATCCAAGCCAAATCTGGCAAAGACCCCCTCGAGTTGTTCAGCCACGCCATCAACAATGTCAAGCCCATGGTCGAGGTGAAATCCCGCCGCGTCGGTGGCGCCAACTACCAAGTGCCTGTTGAAGTGCGTCCTGTTCGTCGCTTGGCTTTGTCCATGCGTTGGATCAAAGAAGCCGCTCGCAAGCGTGGCGAAAAATCCATGGCCTTGCGTTTGGCCAATGAATTGCTGGAAGCGGCCGAAGGCCGTGGCGGTGCCATGAAAAAGCGTGACGAAGTTCACCGCATGGCTGAAGCCAACAAGGCGTTCTCACACTTCCGCTTCTAAAAGCACCCGCATCGCGGGTCTCATGTGTGGCTGGGGTTGTCGGCGCGATGTCACGTATTTTTCGCACAACCTCTTTAGACTCAGACCCGCTCGCTACCCACCACAAGTGGTGTAGCGATTTTTTGTTTTTAACTGAATTCCCAAGAGGTTGACCATGGCACGCAAGACTCCTATCGAGCGCTATCGCAATATTGGTATTTCTGC
>CALBEV010000033.1 GCA_937891045.1 uncultured Burkholderiales bacterium
GCCCAGCAGTCAAACATTGCAACGCGGTTTACTGATCTTGCGCCTCCTGACACGTCATGGTGAAAAAGGATTGCGCATGCACGAGATTGAAAAGAAATCCAAGCTCAATAAAACCACCGCGATGCGGCTGACCAAGACGCTGGTGAAAGAAAATTTTTTGGTGCAAGACCCCGCCACCAAGGCTTACACCTTGGGGCCCGAGTCTTATGCCGTGGGGCTGGCTGCAGAGCCACGCTACGGCTTGCAACGGTTGGCAGAACCCCATTTGCGCAAGCTCTCTTTAGAGACCGGTGACTGTGTTTTGTTCTCCATCATTCACGGTGCAGAGTGGGTCTGTTTGTCCATCTTCGACGGCGCCACGCCCATTCCACCGCAAACCTTGAAGCCCGGAGACCACTACCCCCTGGGGTCTGGCAGTGCTGGCCTGGCCATGTTGGCATTCATGTCCGAAGAGGAACAACAAAAAATCATCGCGCTCAACGCGCCCAAAATTCAATCTGAATTTCCCCATGTCAGTTTGAGCGAGATTGACCACGAGTTGAAAGAATTCAAGCGCCAAGGCTACAGCTTCATAACGGGCTCATTGGTTCAGGGCTATTGGGCTTTGGCCGTTCCTTTGCTCGACTACAAAGGGGTACCCCAGGCCGCCATCAGTTTGGTCACCAGCGAAGACCGCTTGCAAATGTCGCGCCGTTTGATCTTGGCCAATCGCATGATTCAAATCAGCCACGACATTCAAAACGCCCAACACGCCTAGGTGCGGCAGGGCAATGCGCCCTGGTGGTGGTATCAAGTGACGGGGTGGCGGAGTTGCTGGCAGAGAACATTTAGCGGCTTATGATTTTCCGTTACCAGGTGATCCACCTAGGCCTTGCCCAGCTCCAAGGGCGCAAAAGGTTCGCAATAGTCTTCCAGCTTTATCCCGGCGGCGGTATGCTCTGCACCCGCCAAGCCAGAGCTCAGCCGTAACAGCCGCCTGGATGCGCGGCATGGCAGTGGGATAAGCATGTAATGCAGAGGTAAGTGCTTATTTCCAACGCAAATTCAATTTGCGGTTGTGCGCTGCGCAATCACGCAAGTAAAGGTTGATCAGGCTTTGATACGGAATGCCAACTTGCTCTGAAATGCCTTTGAAATAGCCAATTGAATCCTCATCCAAGCGAATGGTGATCTGTTTTTTCAATTGGGACGCATAGGGATTTTTCCGTGCGTTGCTGAAGTCGTATTCTTTTCTCATGTTGCTCCTTCATCTGTACTGCTTGGATTCTTGGGTTGAGGCTTTACGAGCTGAAATGATTCTGATCACGTTGCCCTGCTCACGATAACAATGGCACACCAAGACGAACCTGAAATTGCTACTTAATCCAAGCATCACAAATCTGTCTTCGTCATCAGAGTGGTCGGGATCATTGATCAATTTAGCGTTCTCATCAAAGAAAACGGTACGCGCCTCATCGAATGTCACGCCATGTTTTCGCTGATTCGCTGCGGCTTTGTTGGCATCCCATTCGAATCGAATATTGCTCATAATTACAGTGTAGTTTATTTAAGGCTATTCGTGATGTTTTTCAAGTCAAGCCATATTTCTAAACTCGTTGACATGTTGCTGTATGCATTGCCAGGTGCAGGGCTCGCAGCATGAGCCTCGGCTAGCTCATCCTCACACCCCTCACAAGCTCACGCTGAATGGGGACCAATACGGGGGCCAGCGCCTCCGTGCTGCTGGCTACACTTGTCAAAAAAGGGAATAAAAAACATGGCGCAGTTCGACCGCGTTTACCAATACAAGGCGCTTTTCAAACGAAAACGCGCTGTCTCCAAGCAGGCCATCTTGGCCGAGCTTGATATTTCAGAAGCCACCTTCAAGCGCGACCTCGAGAAGATGCGCGACTTCTACAACTACGACATCATCTACGACCGTTTCGAAAATGTTTACAAGCTGCACAACGAAGAGGCGGCCTACGAGCTGCCCGGCTTGGTGTTCAGCCAAAAAGAACTGTTGGCCCTGCTGACCATTCAAAACATGATCACCGAACTAGAGCCTGGTCTGCTGGGCCCCAAGCTGCAACCTCTGCAAGAGCGCATGGCCGATTTGCTGGCCTCGGAGGGCTTGGACATCGCGTCCCTCACCAAGCGGGTGCGGGCCGTGCATGCAGGCAAACGGCGTTTGGGCTTGAAGTGTTTTCAAGCACTGGCGCAGACCACGCTGGAGCGCAAAAAAGTGCATGTGCACCACTTCAACCGCCAACGTGGTGAAACCACCGAGCGCGATATTTCGCCGCAACAACTGGTGCATTACCGCGACAACTGGTATGTGGATGCGTGGTGCCACTTGCGCAACAAGCTGCTGAATTTTTCGGTGGACGCGATCATGCAATGCGACATCCTGCCCGAGGCCGCCAAAGAGTTGAGCCAAAAAGACATTCGCATCGTCATGCAGTCGGGCTATGGGATTTTTGGTGGCGAGGCCCACAACTGGGCCAAGCTGACATTCAGCGCGGTTCGCGCCCGCTGGGTGCAGGCCGAGGAATGGCACCCCGAACAAAAAGGCACCCCCAGCGAGGACGGCAGCTACATCCTGGAGTTCCCCTACTCGGATGAGCGCGAGTTGTTGGGCGACATCTTGCGCTTTGGTGCGGATGTGGAAGTGTTGGGGCCGAAGTCGCTGCGCCAAAGTGTGCAACGCGCGGTTGAACAACTGGCCAAGATGTACGCGCTTGACAGCCCTTGAGCTGTCAAGCAGCAGTTGTTCAAGCCGCTTGGCGTTCGTTCACTGGCTTGGCCGTGCCAGCGAAGCCGTTGTTCAAGCCGCTTGGCGTTCATCCACCACCAGTTTGGCCGTAGCGCCGATCATGATTTTGCGTGGCAGCTTTTCTTCGGGAATGACGTTTTCCAGTTTGATGACCAGCATGCCATTCACCATGTCGGCTTCGCGCACCACCACGGTTTCAGCCAAGGTGAATTGGTGTGTGAAGTCGCGTGTGGCAATCCCTTTGTGCAGGAACTGACCGGGGTTGTCATTCTTCACCTTGCCGACGATGCTGAGCTTGTTGCCCTCGGCGGTGATGTCAATTTCATCTTGCTTGAAACCAGCCACAGCCACTTCGATGGTGTAGAGGTGATCCGACAACTTGACGATGTTGTAAGGCGGATAAGCCTGGGCACGGCCCGCGTTGTCAGGGGAGTCGATTTTTTCAAACGCGTCGATGAGGCGTTCGAATCCAACGGAGTTCAACAGTAAATTGCGTCCAAATGCATAAGCCATTTTGAGAGTTCCTTGAGTAAGCGAAGTTGATGAAGTACCCAGACCCCGAAGGCGTCTGGATCATTCATAAGTAGGGCAACTTGCTGATGTTTCAAGGGGTTGGCTCGTATCATGCAAGGGATGACTTTTCCCACGCACGTTTTGTATTTGCATGGCTTTCGCTCCAGCCCACAATCGGCCAAGGCGCGTTTTGTGGGCGCTTGGTTGGCCCAGCATCATCCCGAGGTGGTGTGGTGCTGCCCGCAGTTGCCAGCCTCCCCCCAACAGAGTGCCGCCTTGATCATGCAACGGGTCCACGACTGGCCGCGCCACACCATGGCGGTGATGGGTTCTTCATTGGGCGGCTTTTATGCCACGTGGCTGGCCGCCCAGTTGGGCTGCACGGGCGTGCTGCTCAACCCCGCCGTGCATCCCGCGCGTGACTTGGCGAACCACATCGGCGAGCACCCCAGTTGGCACAACCCCGAAGACCGTGTTTACTTTGACCCGGCGTTCATTGATGAGCTGAAGGCCTTGTATGTGGGTGCGGGGTTGAAGTGGTTTGACGCAACCGCCGATGGCGCAGACGCCAAGCGCTTGTTGGCCGTCATCGCCACCGGCGATGAGGTGTTGGATTGGCAGGAAATGGCTGCGCGTTATGCCCATGCGCAGCAGCACATCATTCAAGGCTCGGACCACGGGCTGAGCGATTTTGAAGATGTGTGGCCAGTCGTGCTGGATTTTTTGACAGCCTGAAGGCTCAACACCTGAGCTCCTGAAAAGGTCCAATGCGGTTCGATCGACAGGAGGACCCATGCAATCCACAGGCACTTGTGGGGGTTGCCGCCTCGCATCATGCAAGGGCTGACTTTTTCCACACTCGTTTTGTATTTGCAAGGTTTTCGCTTTGGGGGTTCATCCCCAAGGGTTGATCAGCGTCACACAGCAGGGCTGAAAATCCGCCAGATTTCGCGTCACCACAGTGAGTCCATGGACCAGCGCCGTCGCAGCGATCAACCCGTCTCGCACTGGCCGCGGGTTGGGCACATGCAAGGCTGCGCTTCGCTGCACCACCGCCAGATCCACCGACAACACGCGTCCCTCAAAGGCGGGCAGCACATGTTGGTTCATCCATTGTCGAAGCAGCTCACCTTGGGTGCTGTCGCGGCGCATGGCCAGTTGAATGCCGATCTCCAGTTCTTGGATGGTGATGACAGACACAAACAAACTTGCCGTTTCCACGCTTTGTGCCCACTGCGCCACCTTGGGGTCTGCGCGGCCCGCGCCGACTTTGCGAAGTTCTGAAACAACGTTGGTATCGAGCAAGTACATCAGGAAAAATCCGCTGCTTGCGCCACATCACTCAGCTTGGGCGTGTCCAAGGCCAACGCCGCCACTTCGGGCATTGACAGCAATTCACCGATCTTGGGCTGACCGCCTGTGAGCTTCTGGTAATGCGCCATGCTCATCAAGACATGGGCAGGACGGCCCCGGTCGGTGATGAACACCGGGCCCAAGTTGGCGGCTTTTTTGGCTTCGCTGACCGCTTGGTTGAATTCGCGGCCTGACATGCTGGAAATGGCCATGGCTGGACTCCTCGTAAATGTAGTTATGTTGCTACAAGGTGATTTTGTCCTTTATTTTTCTGCATTTCAAGTGCAGATCAGTCCAAGCCCTGCGTTTGAAATTCTTGATTTCCGCTTACTGTTGAGCGTCAGATGACCTCGCTTATTTGGTTCTGTATTGAAATCAGGCTACCATTTTGTCAGAAATATCAGTAAACTTCTGACAATTAAAGACCCGTCATGAGCCAACTCGCCCACTCAATCCTCTCGCAAGCGCAATCCCTTCCCGAGGGAGGACTGCTTTCGCCCAAGGAGTTCTTGCACCTAGGTTCTCGTGCTGCGATTGATCAGACCCTCTCTCGCATGGCTCGCGAAGGAAAGTTGCTCAGAGTTGGCCGAGGAGCCTATGCCCTGCCCATTCAGGGTCGGTTTGGCGCTCGCCCTCCCTCCGCCCAATCCGTGATGGAGGCGATGGAGTCCACCAGTGGTGAGACGGTGGTGGCCAGCGGGGCTGCCGAAGCCAATTCTTTGGGGCTGACCACGCAGGTCCCCACCAGAGAGGTCTACCTGACTTCTGGTCCTTCTCGTCGACTGAAACTGGGAAATCGAGAGATCGAGCTCAAGCACGGCAACCGCTGGCAGATGCTGCTGGGCAAACGCCCGGCAGGCCAAGCCATTCGTGCGCTCATCTGGTTTGGTCCTGAACAAGCCCCCAAGATCCTGGAAGTTCTCAGAAGCAAGCTGTCCAGTCAGGAATGGGAGGCCATGCGTCAGGCTCGCGCGAGATTGCCGAGTTGGATGGCAAAAGCAGTGAGCGAGGTGGCGATTGGCTGATTCATGGCTCACTCTCAGCCGCGAAGATCAAGCTGAAGCTTTCGAAGTTGCGTCAGCTCAGACCGGCCGCCCTCCTCACCTTCTGGAAAAAGACATCTGGGTGGTATGGACACTGTCTGCCATTTACGAGTCAGCCCTTGCGGAAAAATTGACTTTCAAAGGTTGCACCTCTTTGTCCAAGGTCTACAAAATCATCGACCGTTTCTCAGAAGACATTGATCTGACCTGCGATATACGCGAGGTGGTTCCAGAACTTTTGCGGGACGGCAATCCGATACCTGCCTCACCCAGTCAAGCAAAAAAAATCACCGCCCGGGTTCGTGAACGATTACCGCAATGGATTGAGAGCGAAGTGGTTCCGATTCTGCTTTCAGCCTTGCAACGAGATGGGGTGCAGGCCAATTTGTCACTTGCTGGCAATGAAAATGAAAAGCTGATCTTGGCCTACAAGCCCATCAAGGTAGGCACCGGCTATACGGCATCCACCATTCAGCTTGAGTTTGGTGGGCGTGCCACAGGTGAGCCTCACCAGCGTCATGCCGTCACCTGTGACATGGCACCGACAATCAATGAAATTGTGTTCCCAACGGCACAGCCTTTGGTAATGGATGCTGAACGTACTTTCTGGGAAAAAGCCACAGCAGCGCATGTGTACTGCCGCCAGAGTCGATTGCGTGGTCAGCGATATTCACGGCATTGGTACGACATGGCTGCCATGGCCAACTCGGGGCATGCCCAAGCTGCGATCGCTAACCGTGAACTTGCATATGCAGTAGCCAAACATAAGTCCATGTTCTTTGCAGAAAAAGATGTCAACAAAAACTCGATTGACTACAAGGCCGCCATCAGCACTGATATTCAGATCGTCCCGGTTGGCAGGGCTCTAGCAGCCCTTGAGAAAGACTACGTTGCCATGCTTGAAGATGGGCTGCTTTCAACGCATCAACCAAGCTTTGCTGAGGTCATCACACAGTGCTTGGAATTGCAAAACACGATCAATAAATGAGTCAAGTGCAGATCAGTCCAAGCCCTGCGTTTGAAATTCTTGATTTCCGCTGACTGTTGAAGTAGCGTCATCGCTTCTTGGCGCATCGTCAAATTGACTACTCAATTGAAAATATTCAATAAAATCATATACTTATATAAATTAATGTTCAAAATCTGCTGGTTTTTATTCAACACTCGGGCGGAATCGAATCGACGGTCGATTCAAGTGACGTCTTGAATTTTCCGTAGGCTGGCTCATGCCAGCCACTCTGCCAGGTCGTTTGAAAAAGCTCATTCGCGATGGTTTCACGCCAACGCCTTTCGAAATACAATGTATCTCAATTCATAGCAAAAGGAGTACACCATGGCAGCCACCACCACAATGGTTCACGTGCGCATAGATCAAGATATCAAAGACCAAGCGACAGAAACGCTGAACGCCATGGGCCTGAGCATCTCAGAAGCTGTGCGCGTATTTCTCACGCGAGTTGTTGCCGACAAAGAATTACCCTTCGCACTCAGGGCCCCCAACAGCGCCAGTCGTTTGGCCATGCTTGAAGCCAATCAAATCATTCAAAGCCGCCGCGCCCGCTTCGCAACCGCTGACGAGTTATTGAATGGCCTCGAAAAAACCAGCCTCGAGTAAGCGGGCAAACCTGCCACGTGCTTCGGACTTCACCCGAGAGTTCCTGAAAGACTGGCAACGCCTGTCCCACTCCGGCAGGTATGACATGAATCGCCTCAAGGAGGCGCTGCTCCTCCTCATTTCTAACAACGGCCCTTTAACGCCTGAATGGCTAGACCACCCCTTGACAGGGGATTGGGTTGGGCACCGCGAATGTCATATTGGCGGCGATTTCCTGTTGATTTACAGACTCGATAACGCTGGCAAAACCAGCTTGGTTGTGTTCGTGCGCAGCGGCACGCACGCCGAACTATTTAGCTGACAGCGCTGGGCATCAGCAGTTTGAACTGGTTGCGCGAGCTCTCGAATGCGTCAGCAAGGCCTCGCTGGGGGCGGTAATCGTCCCTGAGAACCAAAGGTCTGAAAAGCAGCATTTTTTCCAATGGAAGAGGCTCTATATCAAGAGTTCAACATTGAGCGACAGCCGGGTCATCGATGCGGTCAAGCGCGTTGAGGCTGGCAGGTTGCAGGGGAGATCAGTGCGAGCCATGCGTCTGAAATTTTTGATTTCGGCTTAGTGTTGAAGTGGCGTCACCGCTTCTTCGTGCATCGTCAGATTGACTGCTCAATTGAAAATATTAAATAAAATCATATATTTACAGTAACTGATGTTCAAAATCTGACCGTTTACATTCAACACTCAAGTGGAATCGGCACTTGTTTATCTTCAAGCATGGCAACCAGGTTTTTTAACCTCCCGCCCTTGAAACCCCGGCTTTTACCCTTATCATTAGCAGTCACGGTCTGCGAGTGCTAACAGCTCCAAACCTTGTGTCGTTAAAAGCACTTTGGTGCATTTCTTATTCAACGTTTCCATCAGGAGAACCCATGAAACTTCGTCCTTTGCACGATCGCGTGATCGTCAAACGCATCGAAAGCGAAACCAAAACCGCTTCCGGCATCGTCATCCCCGACAACGCCGCTGAAAAGCCCGATCAAGGTGAAATCCTGGCCGTCGGCCCCGGCAAAGCCAATGACAAAGGCGACGTCAAGCCTTTGGGCGTGAAAGTCGGCGACCGCGTGTTGTTCGGCAAGTACAGCGGCCAAACCGTCAAAGTGGACGGCGACGAATTGCTGGTCATGAAAGAAGAAGACCTCTTCGCAGTTGTCGAGAAGTAATTGCTACTGTGCAATTTGTCCCCAACATTTTTTTATTGATAGATCTGGAGTCCTAACATGGCAGCAAAAGACGTAATCTTCGGCGGCGAAGCCCGCGCACGCATGGTTGAAGGCGTGAACATTTTGGCCAACGCGGTCAAAGTGACCCTCGGCCCCAAAGGCCGCAACGTGGTGCTCGAGCGCTCCTTCGGCGCCCCCACCGTGACCAAGGACGGTGTGTCCGTGGCCAAAGAAATCGAACTCAAAGACAAACTGCAAAACATGGGTGCGCAGATGGTCAAGGAAGTCGCTTCCAAAACCTCTGACAACGCAGGCGACGGCACCACCACCGCCACCGTGTTGGCCCAAGCCATCGTGCACGAAGGCATGAAATACGTGGCCGCTGGCATGAACCCGATGGACCTGAAGCGCGGCATCGACAAGGCGGTCACCGCCCTGATCGTTGAACTGCAAAAGGCTTCCAAAGCCACCACCACCAGCAAAGAAATCGCCCAAGTCGGCTCCATCTCTGCCAACAGCGACCACAGCATCGGCGAAATCATCGCCAACGCCATGGACAAAGTCGGCAAAGAAGGCGTCATCACCGTGGAAGACGGCAAGTCTTTGCAAAACGAACTCGACGTGGTTGAAGGCATGCAGTTTGACCGTGGCTACTTGTCACCCTACTTCATCAACAACCCCGAAAAACAAGTGGCGTTGCTCGAAAACCCCTTCGTGCTGTTGTTTGACAAAAAGATCAGCAACATCCGCGAACTGTTGCCCACCTTGGAAGCCGTGGCCAAAGCCGGTCGTCCATTGCTCATCATTGCCGAAGAAGTCGACGGCGAAGCGCTGGCCACTTTGGTGGTCAACACCATCCGTGGCATCTTGAAAGTGGTTGCCGTCAAAGCCCCTGGCTTTGGTGACCGTCGCAAAGCCATGTTGGAAGACATCGCCATCCTGACCGGCGGCAAAGTGATCGCTGAAGAAGTTGGCCTGACCCTTGAGAAAGTCACTTTGGCTGACTTGGGTTCTGCCAAGCGCATCGAAGTGGGCAAAGAAAACACCACCATCATTGATGGCGCTGGTGCCGCTGCCGACATCGAAGCCCGTGTCAAACAAGTGCGCATTCAAATCGAAGAAGCCACCTCCGACTACGACCGCGAGAAGTTGCAAGAACGCGTGGCCAAGTTGGCTGGCGGTGTGGCCGTCATCAAAGTGGGCGCTGCCACTGAAGTGGAAATGAAAGAGAAAAAAGCCCGCGTGGAAGATGCATTGCACGCCACCCGCGCTGCCGTGGAAGAAGGCATCGTGGCCGGTGGTGGTGTGGCGCTGTTGCGTGCCCGTCAAGCTGCTGGCACCATCAAAGGTGACAACCCTGACCAAGACGCTGGCATCAAGCTGGTGTTGAAAGCCATCGAAGCGCCTTTGCGCGAGATCGTTTACAACGCTGGTGGCGAGCCCTCAGTTGTTGTCAACGCCATCCTGGCTGGCAAAGGCAACTTCGGTTTCAATGCCGCCAACGACACCTATGGCGACATGATCGAAATGGGCATCTTGGACCCCACCAAAGTGACACGCACTGCACTGCAAAACGCAGCGTCTGTGGCCTCTTTGATGTTGACCACCGAAGCCATGATTGCTGAAGCACCGAAAGATGATTCACCCATGGGTGGCATGGGCGGTGGCGACATGGGTGGCATGGGCGGCATGGGCGGCATGGGCATGTAATAGCTCCTGGCGTCGTTGTGAATGCGTTCACAACGCCCTGATTAAAACCCCCGCGAAGCGATTTGCGGGGGTTTTTTATTGGAAATGAATACTTTGCATGTGGTTAATTTGCCAAATTACACAAAATTAAAACTATAAAGTGGTGGTTTTGGTTGGATTTTGAGTATTATTTGAACACTTTTCAGCTCATGTTTGTTTCAAATGCGCTCTATCGTGTTACAAGAAATCCGGTCATTCCCAGTGCAAGTGCGGCCCGCAGCCGCCAGCGCCTGGGCGCAGCCTTCGGGTTTCCGGCGCATGGGCGCAACACACGCCTACTTTGGTGGCCAGCCCGAGGGGCCGCGCCGGGTCAAGCACCCACCAGTGCGGTTTGACAAAGGCATAGCGGTAGACCAACTGGCCTGAACCGCAGAACCTACCCCCAACCCATTCAAGCCAGAAGCGCCGCTGGTTTCAAGCTTGCATCAACACTTCCAGCTTTTTCACATCCGCACAAAACGCCCGAATGCCTTCGGCCAGTTTGTCGCTGGCCATGGCGTCTTCATTCAGCGCCAAGCGAAATTGCGCCTCGTTCAAATGCACATTGGGCAAGTCCATGGCGCGGGCGGCATCTGCGCTCAAGGCTGGCGGCACCGGGCTGCTGCTGGCTTGCAGCTGCGCCAACAACTCGGGGCTGATGGTGAGCAAATCACAGCCGGCCAGCGCCACGATCTGCCCCACGTTGCGAAAGCTCGCGCCCATCACCTCGGTGGCGATGCCGTGTTTTTTGAAGTGGTTGTAAATGTGGCGCACGCTTTTCACGCCCGGGTCGTTGGCCCCAGCGTTGGCCGCTTCGTCCCACTGCGGGCCGGCGGTTTTTTTGTACCAATCGTAAATGCGGCCCACAAACGGTGAGATGAGCGTGACGCCCGCTTGGCCGCAAGCCACCGCTTGGGCGAACGCGAACAACAAGGTGAGGTTGGTGTGGATGCCTTCTTGTTCCAGCACAGCTGCGGCTTGAATGCCTTCCCAGGTGGCGGCGATTTTGATGAGCACACGCTCGGGGCCCACACCTTGCGCTTGGTACAGCGCCATGATGCGCCGCGCACGGGCCACGGTAGCGTCTTTGTCAAAGCTCAAACGCGCATCCACTTCGGTGGACACACGCCCCGGAATGTGCTTCAAGATGTTGCAACCAAAGCGCACCAGCAGGTGGTCCATTTGTTCGTCCACCGCCGCGCCCGGGTGTTGTTGCAAGGTCTCTTGCAACAAAGCGCGGTACTCGGGCATGAGCACGGCTTTCAAAATCAAGGATGGATTCGTGGTCGCGTCTTGCGGCTGGTACTGGCTGATTTGTTGGAAATCACCGGTGTCGGCCACCACGGTGGTGCATTGTTTAAGGGCATCAAGTTGGTTCATCAAGCCATTATCTCTGTGCCTGCGCGGCGCTTGACGCCCAACGCAAGCAAGGCAGCCCACGCCAAAGCGCATGGCTTTCAAGCTACAGTCCATGCATGACTTCAGTTCTTGTATTAGGTGGCTCTGGTTTTGTTGGACGGCATGTGTGCGAAGCGCTGAACCGCGCGGGTGTGAACGTGACGGTGCCAACACGGCGCTTGCCTGCGCGTTCGGTGCAAATGCTGCCCATGGTGAGCGTGGTGCAAGCCGATGTGCACGACCCGCAACAGCTGGCTGCGCTGGTGCGCGGCCATGACGCGGTGGTGAATTTGGTGGCCATTCTGCATGGCAACCGTGCCGCGTTTGAACAAGTGCATGTGGTGTTGGCCCGCAGCTTGGCGCAGGCCTGCATCGACGAGGGCGTGAAACGCTTGGTGCATGTGAGCGCCTTGGGTGCGGATTTGCACGGCCCCTCCATCTACCAGCGCAGCAAAGCGCAAGGCGAGGCCGCGTTGCAAACCGGTGTGGTGCATGGCCTGCAGCTCACGGTGCTGCGCCCCAGCGTCATCTTTGGCGAAGACGATGCCTTCATGAATTTGTTTGCCAAGCTGCAAGCCATCGCGCCGGTGGTGCCACTGGCAGGTGCGGCCACGCGCTTTCAACCAGTGTGGGTGCAAGACGTGGCGCAGGCCATCGTGCAGAGTTTGAATCAACGCCACAGCATCGGTCAGGTGTATGAATTGGTGGGGCCGCAGGTGTTCACGCTGCAACAACTGGTGGAACAAGCCGGTGCTTGGTCGGGCCATGTGCGCTGGGTGTTTGGCTTGCCACACCCTGTGGCTTATGTGCAAGCTTTGTTGATGGAACTGATGCCGGGTCCGCCCCTCATGAGCCGCGACAACTTGGCGTCCATGCAATCGGACAACGTCGCCAGTGGCCACCTGCCCGGTTTGCGCGAACTCGGTGTGGCACACGCCACCTCCTTGGCCGCCATTTTTCCCGCGCCATGAGCATGCAATTATTTTTGGTTGGTGGTGCCGTGCGCGATGCCCTGCTGGGCATCAACGGCTCTGATCGCGATTGGGTGGTGGTGGGCAGCACGCCCGAAGAGATGGTGGCCAAAGGCTTCACACCGGTGGGCAAAGACTTCCCCGTGTTCTTGCACCCCACGACCCGCGAGGAGTACGCGCTGGCACGCACCGAGCGCAAAACCGCGCCCGGCTACAAAGGCTTTGTGGTGCATGCCGCACCCGACGTGAGCTTGGAACAAGATTTGGCGCGGCGCGACCTGACGATCAACGCCATCGCGCGTGACGCCGACAAAAACCTGATCGACCCCTACAACGGCCAACAGGATCTGCAAGCGCAAATCTTTCGCCATGTGACCGATGCGTTTCGCGAAGACCCGGTGCGCATCTTGCGCGTGGCGCGGTTGGCGGCCCGCTTTCCGCAGTTTCGTGTGGCGCCTGAAACCCAAAGCTTGATGCAAGACATGGTGCAAGCCGGTGAGGTGGACGCCTTGGTGCGCGAACGCGTGTGGCAAGAACTCGCCAAAGGCTTGATGGCCGCGCAACCATCGCGCATGTTGCAGGTGCTGCGCGACTGCGGCGCTTTGCAGCGTTTGCTGCCCGAGGTGGATCGTTTGTATGGTGTGCCGCAACCGATTGAACACCACCCCGAGGTGGACACGGGCATTCATGTGGAAATGGTCCTGGATGAATGCGCTCGCATGAACGCTGGTTTGGAGGTGCGTTTTGCCGCGCTCTGCCACGACCTGGGCAAGGGCAACACGCATCCCACGGCTTTGCCTCGGCATATCGGCCATGAAGGCCGCAGCGTCAAACTTTTGCGGGCTGTGTGTGAACGTTTGCGCGTGCCGCAAGCTTACAAAGAACTGGCCGAGGTGGTGGCGCAAGAGCACGGCCATATCCACGGCAGTTTAGGCTTGAGTGCTGAAGCGGTGTTGCGCTTGCTGCTGCGCTGTGATGCGCTGCGCCGACCCGAACGCTTTGCCTTGGCTTTGCAAGCCTGTGAAGCCGATGCACGAGGCAGAACAGGTCTGCAAGACCGGGCTTATCCGCAAGCCGCACGTTTGCATGCCTTGATGCAAGCGGCCTTGTCGGTGGACACCGCCACCCTGTCAGACGCCGCCATGCAACAAGGCTTGAAAGGTGTGCAAGTGGGTCAGCAGATTGACGCAGCCCGTGTGCAAGCCCTCAAAGCCGCCATGGCCGTTTAAAACGCCCTACTTGTTGACTGCGGGTGCGGCGGCATCCATCGGCCATGGGGCCGCCAGGTTTTTCATGAGCTGGGTGCTGGCCAACACTTGGCGGCTTTGAATATCCAACAAATTGCGCTCGGCCGACAAGGCACTGGCTTGGGCGGTAACCACATTCAAATAACTCACCGTACCAGCGCTGTACTGCGCTTGTGCAATGGCGAGGTTGCGTTGTGCGGCCTGCACTGCTTGGCTTTGCGCCTGCGCTTGTTGCTGCAACTGTTGCGCCGCCACCAGGTTGTCTTCCACCTCTTGCAAAGCTTGCAACACGGTTTGTCGGTAACTGATACCAGCCCCATCCAAGGCCGCTCGCGCCTCGGCTTGCACCGCTTTGCGCTGACCCCCGTCAACCAAGTTCAAAGCCATGCTGGGGCCGAGTGACCACAGCAAAGAAGATGCACTGAAGATGTTGGCCAAGTCGCTGCTGCGATAGCCCAGATTGGCTGCAAAACTGAACGATGGGAAGAACGCGGCTTGCGCCACACCCAACTGCGCTTGTGCGGCCAACACACGTTGCGAAGCCGCACGGATATCCGGGCGCTGCTGCACCACGCTGGCGGGCAAAGAGAGCGGCAATGGCGGCAATGAAAACCAGGGGTCGTGCGCGGCGATTTGCAACTCACCTGGGGCCTTGCCCAGCAACACCGCCAAAGCGTTTTGCAACTGCAGCCGGGTGGTGTCCACTTCAATGCGTTGCGCCAAGGTGGTGTTGAGTTGCAACTCGGCCTGCGCCACATCAGCTGCCGACACCACACCAGCTTCATAGCGGTAGCGGGTCAGGCTCAGCGCCTTGGTATAGGCCTGCTCTGCTTGGTTCAACACCGCCACTTGACGCTGTGCTGTTCGCAACGCCACATAGGTTTGCACCAAACTGGCTTGGGCCGACAAGCGTGCAAAAGCCAAGTCATCTTGGCTGGCCTGGAACAAAGCTTGAGCAGCTGCGTTTTGCGCACCCAAACGACCCCAGACATCCCACTCCCAACTCAAGGGTGCGACCACACTGATGTTGTTCGCTGCCTTGCTGCCTGTGTCTTGCGCCCGACCAGCGCCCACATTCAAGGACAGTGAGGGCCACAAGCTGCTTTGCGACAGCGCCACGGCAGCTTGGGCTTGTCGCACTTTGCTGGCGAGCAATTGCACATTCAACTGACCTTGCAACAACTGCGTTTGCAAATCATTGAGCACCGGATCATTGAACACAGTCCACCATTGCGGTGCGATCTCCAAGGGTGTGGTTTGAACGGCTGCGGCTGCGAACTTTGCGGGCACAGCAGCTTGCGGTACGGCAGGCTTGAACAAACTGCCGCAAGCACTCAGGCTGAACAGGCACAGTGTCCACGTGATGAAATGAAAACGAATCATGCGCTTTGCCCAATCATGGCTGGCAACTGTACAGACGGACTGGCATGCACCCGCGGACCCATGACTTTGGCACGCAAGGCTTCCAGACCCACAAACACAATGGGCGTGGTGTAGAGCGTCAGGAGTTGGCTGAGGGCCAAACCACCGAGCACCGCCAGCCCCAAGGGTTGGCGCATTTCAGCACCCACACCAAAAGCCAGAGCCAACGGAATCGCACCCAACATGGCGGCGGCCGTGGTCATCAAAATGGGGCGTAAGCGCAGCTGCGCGGCGACATGAATCGCTTGCGCTGCGCTCAAGCCTCGGCGCTGTCGCTGCAGCGCAAAGTCAATCATCAAGATGGCGTTCTTCTTCACGATGCCAATCAGCAAAATCACGCCAATCATGGCGATCACGCTGAACTCGGTGTCAAAGGCCATGAGCGTGAGCAAGGCGCCCACACCCGCCGAGGGCAAGGTGGACAAGATGGTGAGCGGATGCAACAAGCTCTCGTACAACACACCCAACACCAGGTAGAGGGTGAGCAAGGCCGCCAGGATCAACAGGGGTTGGGTTTGCAAAGATTGTTGAAACGCATTCGCAGATCCTGCAAAACCACCGCGCACCGATACCGGCATGTTCAGTTTCGCCACAGCGTCTTCAATGTCTTGCGTGGCTTGCGACAAGCTCACGCCGGGTGCGAGGTTGAAGCTGAAGGTGTCCGAGGGCACACCGCCTTCATGCGCCACCGACAGCGAGGTGTTGGTGAGTTCCACCCGCGCAAAACCGCTCAAGGGCACGGGCTGGCCCAGGTTGTTGATGAACTGCAAACGCTTCAACGACTCGGCGCTTTGCAAATGCTCGGGTGCCAATTCCATGATCACGCGGTACTGGTTCAGGGGGTTGTAAATCACACTCACCTGGCGTTGACCAAAGGCATTGGCCAAGGTCGTGTCAATCGCGCGTACCGACAAGCCCAGACGGGACGCCGCATCCCGGTCAATCACCAACGAGGTTTGCAAGCCACGGTCTTCGTAATCATTGTTCACGTCCTCCAAAGACTTGAGCTTGGCCAAGGCGCGGCGCAATTTCGGCTCCCACTCGCGCAACTCGCTCAATTCATCAGCCTTGATGCTGTACTCGAATTGGGCGTAGCTGCCACGCGCGCCCATGCGCAGGTCTTGCACGGGCATCAAGAACAACCGCGCACCGGCTTCCTTGGACAACTTGGCTTTCAATCGGTTCACCACTTGGTCGGCGGTGGCGCGTCGCTCGGGGGGCGGCTTCAAAGTCATGAACATTTGCGCGGCGTTGCGTTGGCCATTGCCGGTGAAGCCGGTCACGGTCAACACATCTGGGTCGGCTTGCACAATGGCCAGCATGGACTGCAAGCGCTGTTGCATGGATTGAAACGAGGTGCTTTGGTCGGCGCGGATAAAGCCGTTGATGCGGCCGGTGTCTTGTTGTGGGAAAAACCCTTTGGGGATGGCGCGGTACAAACTCACATTCAACACAATCGTGACGAGCAACACCAACCACATCAACCATTGGTGCCGCAATGCCCATCCCAACGAGTGTCGGTACCACTTGGCCACCTGCAGGCGTTTGCGCGGGGCTGGCTTTGGCGCATCTTGGGGCAGCCACGCCGCGCACATCATCGGCGTGGTGGTCAGCGACACCACCATGCTGGTGAGAATGGCCGCGGTCATCACCAACGCAAACTCGTGGAACAAGCGCCCCAGCACGCCGCCCATGAACAAAATGGGAATGAACACCGCCACCAAAGAGATGCTGATGGCCACCACCGTGAAACTGATGTCCCGCGCCCCTTGCAAACAAGCTTGACGCAAGGGCATGCCACGTTCACGCAAACGCGTGACGTTTTCCAACACCACGATGGCGTCATCCACCACAAAGCCGGTGGCAATCGTCAAGGCCATCAAACTCAAATTGTTCAAGCTGAAGTCCAGCAAATACATCACCACGCAGGTGCCCGCCAACGACAGCGGCACGGC
>CALBEV010000034.1 GCA_937891045.1 uncultured Burkholderiales bacterium
TGTTAAGTTATTTAGTATGCATCAACAGGGGATAATTTCAAAAAATAGATCAAATAAGTTTCAAATTTTGTCTCAAATTTGCAAAAAGTATTAAAAAAGGGTGCCGAGGCACCCTTTTTTGGAAGGAAGAAAACGTCTTGTGCCGTTGTCAGCGGCACTCGGAGGGCGCATACCGCGCCTCGAGGGATGCAGCGGCGGCGAGTGTCACGCCGGTGGGGCCGGTGGCGCCTTTGGCCAGGCAGCGCCAGCTGACGGTGCCTTGGTCGGGCACGGCAAATTCGGCCGTGGCGTCTGGCAAGCCGGTGGCGGCCGCGGTGGTGCCGGTGAACGGCACCAAGAGCAAACTGCCGTTGCCCGCCGCCTTGCTGGTGGTGATGGTGATGACGCCGGTTTTGGCCTCGACCGCGATGCTCGACAGGTTGGGCGTGGCGGCTGGTGCGGTGAAACCGGCCGCATAGCCATTGGTGGAGGCGCTGCCACTGCCCAGCACGTCGATGACATTGGTTTTGGCCATGCCTGCCAAGCGCAGGCCTTCGCTGACGCGGGCGCGCACGCTGTAGTCTTGATAGGCGGGGATGGCTTGCGAGGCGAGGATGCCGATGATGGCGACCACCACCATGAGTTCAATCAGGGTGAAGCCGCTTTGAGTAGAGATGCGCATGGTTTGCTCCTTGGGGGTTGAATGGAGCAAACATTGTTGAAACGAAGCGCTGCGCGGGGATGAAGTCGCGCATCGTGAATCTGTGAGCCAAGCTCACAGGAGACGTTAAGGGGACAGTTCGCGGCTCAAATCAGCGGCCCGGCCATAGCGCTTTTTGGCTTGCCCGACCAAGATCACCAAAACAGCACCCAAGACACCGGCCGTTTGGTAGAACCAGTTGGCGACTTTGAAGCCGCCATCAGCCAGCACCTGGCTGGGCACGTAGGCCTGCAAAGCCGGGTCGGTGGCGGCCATGGTGCCGGCAATCCAACCCATCAACATGCCGCCCAAGGTGATGACCCAGGGAAAGCGGTCCATCAGGCGCAACACGATGCTGCTGCCCCACACGACGATGGGGATGCTAAAGAGCAGACCAAACACCACCAACACCATTTGGTGGTCGCCGCCACCGGCTTGCGCCGCCGCGGCCACACCCACCACGTTGTCGATGCTCATGACCAAGTCGGCCACCACGATGGTTTTGACCGCCGCCCACAATTTGTCGCTGGCGCTGATCTCGTGGTCTTCGCCCTCGTCGGTCAAGAGCTTGATGCCGATCCACATCAGCAACACCGCACCCACCAGCTTCAAGTAGGGAATGCCGAGCAAAGTGAGGGCCACACCAATCAGGGCGACGCGGATGATGATGGCCCCAGCGGTGCCCAGCAAAATACCACGGCGGCGTTGGTGCTCGGGCAAGCCACGGCAGGCCATGGCGATGACGATGGCGTTGTCGCCGCCGAGCAAGATGTCGATCAGGATGATTTGACCAACGGCCAACCAAAAGACGGGGTCGTTGAGCAGTTCCATTTAAAGCAAGGCCTTGAGCAGCTTGCCCATTTCAGACGGGTTGCGGGTGATTTTGAAACCGCACTCTTCCATCACCGCCAACTTGGCTTCGGCCGTGTCGGCCCCGCCACTGATGAGCGCACCAGCGTGGCCCATGCGCTTGCCCGCAGGTGCGGTGACACCGGCGATGAAACCGACGATGGGTTTTTTCATGTGGGCTTTGCACCAGCGCGCGGCGTCGGCTTCGTCCGGTCCACCGATTTCACCAATCATGATGACGGCATCGGTGTCGGGGTCGTCGTTGAAAGCACGCATGACGTCGATGTGCTTCAAGCCGTTGATCGGGTCGCCGCCAATGCCCACCGCACTGGACTGGCCCAAACCGATTTCGGTGAGCTGCGCCACCGCTTCGTAGGTGAGCGTGCCAGAGCGAGACACCACGCCAATGCGGCCTTTGCGGTGGATGTGGCCGGGCATGATGCCGATCTTGATTTCGTCCGGGGTGATGAGGCCGGGGCAGTTGGGGCCCAGCAGCAGGGTGCGTTTGCCGCCTGCGGCTTCTTTGGCCTTCATTCTGTTGCGCACGTTCAGCATGTCGCGCACGGGGATGCCTTCGGTGATGCAAATCGCCAAGTCCAGATCGGCTTCAACCGCTTCCCAGATCGCGTCGGCAGCGCCAGCGGGCGGCACATAAATGACCGACACGGTGGCACCGGTTTGCTGCGCGGCTTCTTTCACCGAGGCGTAGATGGGGATGTTGAAGATGGATTCGCCAGCCTTCTTGGGGTTCACGCCCGCCACAAAACACTGTTGGCCGTTGGCGTATTCTTGGCATTTTTCGGTGTGGAACTGACCGGTTTTGCCGGTGATGCCTTGGGTGATGACGCGGGTGTCTTTATTGATGTAGATGGACATGTTTCAAGCTTTCAGTGCGGCCACGACGGCTTGCGCGGCGTCGGCCATGGTGTCGGCGCTGATGATGGGCAGGCCGGACTCGGCCAGCATCTTCTTGCCCAAATCTTCGTTGGTGCCCTTCATGCGCACCACCAGTGGCACGCTGAGGTTGACCGCTTTACACGCGGTGATCACGCCGTGGGCGATGGTGTCGCATTTCATGATGCCGCCAAAGATGTTGACCAAGATCGCTTTGACCTTGGGGTTTTTCAACATGATCTTGAAGGCTTCGGTGACTTTTTCGGGGGTGGCGCCGCCGCCCACATCCAAGAAATTGGCGGGCTCGGCACCAAACAACTTGATGGTGTCCATGGTGGCCATGGCCAAGCCAGCGCCATTGACCAAACAACCGATGTTGCCGTCCAAAGAGATGTAGGCCAAATCGAACTTCGAGGCTTCCACTTCGGCCGGGTCTTCCTCGTCCAAGTCGCGCAAGGCGACGATGTCGGGGTGGCGGAACAAGGCGTTGCTGTCGAAGTTGAACTTGGCGTCCAGCGCAATGATGTTGCCTTTGCTGTCGCGGTTCAGTGGGTTGATTTCAACCAAAGACGCGTCGGTGTCCATGTAGCACTGGTAGAGCTTTTTAAACACATCCACAGCCTGTGCGGTGGCGTCGGCGGGCAGGCCAATCGCTTGGGCAATCTTCGTGGCTTGCGCGTCGCCCAAACCAGCCAGCGGGTCGATGAATTCGGTGATGATTTTCTCGGGCGTGCTGTGCGCCACTTCCTCGATGTCCATGCCGCCTTCGCTGGAGGCGATGAACGCAATTTGCTGCGTGGCACGGTCGGTGACCAGGGAGACGTAATATTCTTTTTGGATGTCAGCGCCGTCTTCGATATAGAGGCGTCGGACCTTTTGGCCCTCAGGTCCGGTTTGGTGGGTTTTGAGCTGCATGCCCAAAATCTCGGAAGCCAAGCGTTTGACGTCATCAATGCTCTTGGCCACTTTGACGCCGCCGCCTTTGCCACGGCCACCGGCGTGGATTTGCGCCTTGACCACCCAAACTGGGCCGCCGAGTTTTTGCGCAGCCTCAACCGCCTCTTGCACTGTGAAGGCCGCGATGCCGCGTGGCACGGGCACACCAAACTGACGCAAGATGTCCTTGCCTTGGTATTCGTGAATTTTCATGAAGACTCGCTTTCAATTCGGCAGCGCTAGGGGGCCGCCTGACGTTTTCTCAAACCCAGTATGGCTGAACTGGCACGAAATGTATCATGGTGCATTGCATCAAAATGCGCGTTTGATGCACAAATGACATCAGGCTGACACGATGTGCGCATGACTTTGGAGAGGGCGGCAGCAGCAACATGGCAAAGGTTTTCATCGACGGCGAAGCCGGTACCACCGGCTTGCAAATCCGCGAGCGTTTGGCGCTGCTGCCAAGCATTGAGCTGCTCAGCATCGACCCGGCCAAGCGTAAAGACCCGGCGGCCAAAGCCGCCTTGATGGCCACGGTGGACCTGGTGATTTTGTGCCTGCACGATGATGCGGCCCGTGAATCCGTGGCCATGATCGACGCATTGAGCGGTCCCCGCCCGCGCATCATTGATGCGTCTACGGCGCACCGCACCCACGCCGAATGGGTCTACGGTTTTCCAGAACTGGCTGTGGGCCAGGCCGACAAAGTGCGCCATGCCCAACGGGTGGCCAACCCCGGTTGCTATGCCACCGGCGCCATCGCTCTGATCCGCCCGCTGATTGAAGCAGGCTTGTTGCCGCGCCACTTCCCCTTGTGCTTGCCCTCGGTGAGCGGTTATTCGGGCGGCGGCAGAACCATGATCGAGGCCTATGAAGCGGGCACCGCGCCCTTGTTTGAGGCCTATGCGCTGGGCCTGGAGCACAAACATATTCCGGAAATCATGCATTGCACGGGTTTGACTTGCCGCCCTTTGTTTGTGCCGAGTGTGGGCAACTTCAAGCAAGGCATGTTGGTGCAGATTCCGCTGCATTTGTCGGCCTTAGCCGGTGTGAAAGCGCATGATTTGCATGACGCACTGGCAGCGCATTACGCCCAAACCAACGACGTGGCCGAGCCCTGTGTGAGCGTGTTGCCGCCGACTGCCGACCTGAAGCTGGACGCCACGGCGTTGAACGACAGCAACCGCATGGAGTTGCGGGTGTTTGCCAACGAGGCGCATGGGCATGTGGTGCTGATGGCCCGCTTAGACAACCTGGGCAAGGGCGCGAGTGGCGCGGCGGTGCAGAACCTGCGGCTGATGCTGGGGGTTTGAGGTTCGTCAAGTTTCGTCATCGGACAGGAAGACACCCATGATCCGCCCGCCATGGTCGGCAATCAGGCGTGACTTCCTTGTGTTTTAAGAAGTCACGCTCAAGCCGCCCGCCATGGGGACTCATTTTTCTGGTCTTTCGCTCAAAAAATGGTCCCCAGGCCGTGCGGCTCTGAAGTGATTTTTCGGTCCAAGGTGGCGCGGTTTGCGAAAATTCGCTTTCATAAACTTCGCCAGCCAAACAAACCACTTCAGCTTGCGAACATGGTGGGTCGGCCCGCGTAGCGAACGTCGCAGCTCTGCTGCGGTGAGCGGCGGACGAGCCCACCGTGGTCGGCAAGCCAACGTGACTTTCTTGTGCTTCAAGAAGTCACGCACAAGCCGCCCGCCATGGGGACTCATTTTTCTGGTCTTTCGCTCAAAAAATGGTCCCCAGGCCGTGCGGCTCTGAAGTGATGTTTCGGCGCAAGGTGAAGAGCAATTGGAATCTGACCCCAATGACGAGGCTTAAGCGTGACTTCAGTCTTCCTCGACGCCCGCCACCACCTGCTTGACCACATCGCTGGAGAAACCACGTGTGGCCAAAAACCGGGCTTGCCGATTGCGCGTGGCAGCGTCGGTGGCAACATGGCCGAATTTTTTCTGCCAAACCGCCAAAGCCCTCGCCAGCTCGGAGCCTTTCAAACCCGCCATGGTCTCGGCCACCAACTCGGGTGAGACACCCTTGGCCTGCAATTCTTGGCGCAAACGCATGCCGCCCAACTTGCCGGCGCGGCGGTTGACCAGGGTTTCGGCCACCCGGGTGTCGTCCACCAAGCCCTTGGCTTCGAGCTGGGCCAAGGCCTGCTCGACTTCCTCGGGGCTGGCGTTTTCGCTCACCAGCTTGTCTTGCAGCGCTTGGCGCGAGTATTCGCGTTGCGCCAGCAGGCTGACCGCGCGGGCTTTGACATTCGGTGCCCGCGCTTCTTTGCTGTTGGATGAATCGGCCATCTGATGCACCTCTGAAAAAGGGCCCGCCTGTGCCCGCCCTCGGCCCAAGCTGGTGTGACTGTGGCCGCTGCTGGCAGCAACAGAGCCCGCGCTGTCCAGACCAGGGCTGGCCGCCCCGCCTTGGATCACCTTGAACGGCCACTGGACCGCAGCGCTTCTCACTTGACGGCCTGCAGTTTGGCCTCTTCCACCTCTTGCGGCAGCAAGGGGATGCCCAAGGACTCGCGCACCTTGTTTTCAATTTCGAAGGCCAACTCGGGGTTCTCGCGCAGGAATTCGCGGGAGTTGTCGCGGCCTTGACCGATTTTTTCGCCTTGGTAGGCGTACCACGCGCCGGACTTGTCGACGATTTTGGCGATGACGCCCATGTCGATGATTTCACCGTGGCGGCTGATGCCCTCGCCAAACAAGATGTCGAACTCGGCGGTTTTGAAGGGCGGTGCCACTTTGTTTTTCACCACCTTGACTTTGGTTTCGTTGCCGATGGCTTCTTCGCCCTTTTTGATGGTGCCGGTGCGGCGGATGTCCAAACGCACCGAGGCGTAGAACTTGAGCGCGTTGCCGCCGGTGGTGGTTTCGGGGCTGCCGAACATGACGCCGATCTTCATGCGGAT
>CALBEV010000035.1 GCA_937891045.1 uncultured Burkholderiales bacterium
GGTCGTAATCACGCGATTGGCCGCGCATGTAAATCATGCCGTTGATGCTGGAACACCCGCCCAACACTTTGCCACGCGGGTAACGCAGGCTACGGCCATTGAGCCCATCGGCGGGCTCGGTCTGGTAAAGCCAATCGGTGCGCGGGTTGCCAATGCAGTACAAGTAACCGACCGGGATGTGCACCCAGTGGTAGTTGTCCTTTTTGCCCGCTTCGATCAGCAGCACGCGATGGCCGGCATCGGCGCTCAGTCGGTTGGCCAACAGGCTGCCGGCTGTGCCGCCGCCGACGATGATGTAGTCGAAGGTGTTGTCGTTCATGTTGTTCCCAGTCTCCAGATTGAACGATTGTGCCTTCTTGCCGGTCGGCGCTTGCGCCCTGACAAGCAGCCTGATGGGGCTGAAGTCGCCAACAGGGTGAGCGTGCGAAATCGAATCAGACCGAAAGGCGCCCACCAACGCTGCGAGGGAGGCTGGGTCCCAGCCTCCCTCGCAGAAATCACCAACCAAGTCCAAAAAACTAAATTTACTTGGCCGTCGGCATCACAAATTCAGCGCCCTTGCCGATGCTCTCGGGCCAGCGCTGCATGATGGACTTTTGCTTGGTGTAGAACCGCACGCCCTCTTCGCCATAAGCGTGCATGTCGCCAAACAGCGAGCGCTTCCAGCCGCCAAAGCCGTGCCAGGCCATGGGTACGGGGATCGGCACGTTGATGCCGACCATGCCCACCTGGATGCGACGAGAAAATTCCCGGGCCACGTTGCCGTCGCGGGTGAAGCAGCTCACGCCGTTGCCAAACTCGTGGTCGTTGATGATCTGCACGGCGGTGCCAAAGTCGGGCACGCGCACGCAGATCAAGACCGGGCCAAAAATCTCTTCCTTGTAGATCTTCATGTCGGTGGTCACGTTGTCGAACAGCGTGCCGCCGAGCCAGAAACCGTTGTCGCAACCGGCACCGGCTTTTGCGCCGTCAAACTCGCGGCCGTCGACCAAGAGCTTGGCGCCCTCGGCCACGCCTGCGTCGATGTAGCCCTTGATGCGCTGACGCGCCGCGTCGGTCACGATGGGGCCCATTTCGGCGGCCAGGTTTTCACCGTTGAGCACTTGCAGTGCCTTGGTGCGCTCAATCAGTTTAGGCAAAATTTTGTCCGCCACATCGCCCACCAGCACCGCGACAGAGATCGCCATGCAGCGCTCACCGGCCGAGCCGTAACCCGCGCCTATCAGTGCGTCCACGGTCTGGTCGATGTCGGCATCGGGCATGACCACCAGGTGGTTTTTCGCGCCGCCCAAAGCTTGCACCCGCTTACCGTGGTGCGCGCCAGTTTCGTAGATGTAGTTGGCAATCGGGGTGGAGCCGACGAAGCTGATGGCCTTCACATCAGGGTGCTCCAGCAGCGCGTCCACGGCTTCTTTATCGCCTTGCACCACGTTGAACACGCCGTCCGGCAAGCCAGCTTTTTTCAGGAGCTCGGCCATGAACAGCGAAGGCGTCGGGTCGGTTGGGCTGGGCTTCAAGATGAAGGTGTTGCCTGCGGCAATGGCCACCGGGAACATCCACATAGGCACCATGACGGGGAAGTTGAAAGGCGTGATGCCCGCGACCACGCCCAAAGGCTGGCGAAGGGTCCAGTTGTCGATGCCGGTGGAGACCTGGTCGGTGAAGTCGCCCTTGAGCAGCTGCGGTATGCCGGTGGCAAATTCCACGATGTCGATGCCGCGGCTCACTTCGCCCTGCGCGTCGGTGAACACCTTGCCGTGCTCGGCGGTGATCATGTGGGCCAGCTCGTCTTTGTGCAGATTCAGCAGTTCGAGGAACTTGAACATCACGCGGGCGCGGCGCAGGGGCGGTGTGTCGGCCCAAGCCGGGAAAGCGGCTTGCGCGGCGGCCACGGCTTTGACCACTTCGGCGCTGTTGGCCAAGGCCACGTTGCCGGTCACGGCGCCGGTGGCCGGGTTGGTCACCGGCTGGCTGCGGCCCGAAGTGCCTGCGGCGACTTGGCCGCCAATGAAATGGCCGATGTGGGTGATGCTCATGGGGACTCCTTGTGGCTTGCGCCGGTTGCTTGTCGATGTGTTTCTTGTCGGAGCCCACCCTGTGAGCGATGTTGCGATCTTGCTTTGACCGTTCCATCGCCAATATGGGTGAGCACACGCATTGCGTGTGACAGTTTAGGTACCCCTGCCATCCCCGGCAATGCCATAAAGCTGAATTGATTGTTCAAAATAGTGAACAATACTTGGATGGAAGAGCAAAAGATCATCACCCTTTGGACCCACCTGCACTGGCTGAGTGTGCTGGCACAGCAAGGCAGTTACACCGCTGCTGCTGCCCGTTTGGGCGTGAGCAAGGCCGCCATGAGCCAGCGCATCGCCGAGCTGGAGCGGGCCGCCAAAGTCACCCTGGTGCAGCGCACCACCCGCAGCCTGCGCCTGACCGAGGCCGGACAAAAGTTGGTGGACGACACCCGCGCCTCGTTCGAGCAAATTGAGCAAAGTTTTGCGCAAGTGCGCGACTTGGCCCAGCAGCCCGGCGGTTTGATTCGGGTGACCGCACCCGTGGCGCTGGCCCGTCAGCAGCTGGTGCCGCTGTTCGCCGATTTCCTGAAAGACTTTCCGGATGTGCGCCTGGAGTTGGACCTGTCCGATCGCCTGAACGCCTTGGCCACCGAAGGCTACGACCTGGCCATACGCCACACCGCCCACCCGCCGGACACGCATGTGGCCTGGTCGCTGTGCCCCACAGAGTCGGTGCTGGTCGCCACCCGTGTGTATTTGCGCAAACAGGGCGAGCCACAAACGCCGCACGACCTGCAAGCCCACAACTGTCTGCACTACCCCCGCTCGCAAGACACCCCGGCCTGGACCTTCGAGCCGCGTTCGCTTTCACACGCTGCGGAGCGCGTCACCGTGCCTGTGACGGGCAATTTCGCCGCCAACAACAGCGAAGCGCTGCGCGAAGCCGCGCTCACCGGTGCGGGCATTGCCCTCATGCCCGACTTCAGCGCCCAAGCTGCTCTGCGCCAAGGCAAGCTGGTGCGGGTGCTGCCCGGCTGGAAACCCGTCGGGGCTTTTGCCGAAACCATTTATGCCATCCGCCCGTATTCACCGCATGTGCCCCGGGCGGTGACGGCGTTGGTGGGTCATTTGAAGAAGGGGCTTGAGGACGGGTTTGGGGTGTGATTTCCCGCCACCGATAAGATTTGGCACCGCTGTTCTAATGCCGTTAAGGCGAACTCAATCGGGTTCGGTCTGAAGCCAGGCTGGAATATCGCGTTGACCATGCAGCACGCGCCAAACATCAATGTGGTCTGCTTTTTCGGTGTAAAAAACACCATGTGGGTAGCGGGTCAGTGGCCAAAACCGAAGACCCGGCAGGTTCAATTCGTGGGCATACCGTGGCGATCCCGTGGCGGGGTGTCGACCGATGTGGGCATAGGCTTTTTCCAGCGCATCAATCAAACCGAGAGCAGCAGATGGCGCGCCCTCATCTAAATAGTAGGCAACAGCTTGCTCAACATCCCAAAGGGCCAATTCGCGTGGGATGACTGGCTTTGTTTTCACCGGGGTGAGAGGGTCCGGGTGGCTTGGTGAACCCGTTCACGCAAGCCGTCAAAGTAAGTCGCATTGACTGGAGCGGTGGGTGCGGAACCCGCACCGGTCAGGAGCAGTTCACGCAATTGCAGGCGATCCTGGTCCTTGCGTATCAACTCACGCACATACTCGCTGCTGGTGCCGTAGCCGCGCTGGCTGACTTGCATATCCACGAAAGTCTTCAAGGTTTCGGGCAGGGAAATGTTCATGGTGCTCATGTCCTCAGCATAGTGATTTTGGCAAAAATTGGCAAGATGCCTGCAGACTCTTGGATCTTTTAAATCCAACCCAGCCAATCATGGGCTATTTCGCGTTGCATTGGATGAGGTGGTCGAAGCGGCACAGGAGGTCAGATGCTGAGTTGGATCTGGTCTGCAGCCAGCACCCGTAGTGCATCTTCTTGCCCCAGCGTGAACGCATCCGCCACCGTTGTGCCTGGTCGGCAATCCCAAGTGGACACGGGCACCTTGCGGCTGGGCTGCCAGTAGGTGCGCCCGTGTGCCTGAAACAGCGCTGCTTGGTCAGGATAGTGGCGCGTCAGCAAGACAAGGGTGGATGCTTTTTCTGATTCGGTTTGAACTGGAATCGGCGCGTTGTCGGTGTAACCGCCGTCAAAAGCCAGGAACTGAATCTTTGAAAAATTCAGGGCTTGCATGTGTTTCTGCTGAATGACTTGGACGGTCGTCAGCAGGCTAAGGACTGGATGGCTGAGCGCAAGCCTAAGCCTGTCAGTTGTGCAGGTGTCGTGCTTGACATGCTGCCTTGATCTTTCATATGCCCCGCGCCAGCAGCGGAAACAATTTTTGCAGCCCGTCGGCCATCACTTCAACGGCCAGCGCGGCCAGAATCAAACCCATCAGTCGGGTCATGACGTTGATGCCGGTTTTGCCCAAAAACCGTGCAATCGGGGTGGCCAAAGTAAAGCACACGGCGGTGGCCAAGGAGATGACGACGCCGTAAGCGACCAAGGTGCCCAGCTGGGTCAGGTTTTCAGCTTTTTCGGCATAAATCACCACCGTGGACATGGTGGCGGGGCCGGTGAGCATGGGAATGGTCAGCGGCACCACGGCGATGCTGGCGCCCATGGCGGCTTTGGCTTCGGCATCGTGCACTTCGTCTGCGTTGACGCGGGCTTCCGCAGGTTGGGCGTTCAGCATGGACAGGGCCGAGGTCAGCAGCAGCAGGCCCCCGCCGACTTGAAAACTGGCCAGCGAGATGCCGAAGAACGCCAAGATCTGCAGCCCCAACAAGGCACTGGCGGCGATCACCACAAACGCGGCAAAGGACGACACCCAGATGGTGCGTTGGCGTTGGGCCAGACTGAAGTCTTGCGTGTAGTGGATGAAAAACGGCACGATGGCCAAGGGGTTGACGATGGCCAGCAGGGTGATGAGCGGTTTGAAATCCATGGGCGCATTGTGCCGCCGAAGGCGGCGGCCAACGCGCAGGCGTTGTTTTTTTATGCCGCTGGTGTGCGCCTTCTGAACATGCCCCAGCCTTCCATGTGCAGCACTTTGTCACCGTTCTGGTTGAACATTTCCCAAAGGTTGCGCGTCATGCCCACGTCCGGGCGTTTGCCCATGGGTTTGGTCTCGAGCACGGTGCTTTGCAGCCGCAGGGTGTCGTTCGGGTACACCGGCTTGAGCCACTTGATGCCTTCTAGTCCCGGCGAGCCCAGGCTGGAGGTTTCGTGCAAAAAGTTCGTCACCATCAGCCGCATGGCCATGGCGCAGGTGTGCCAGCCGCTGGCCGACAGTGCGCCAAAGACCGAGGCCTTGGCGGCTTCGTCGTTCAGGTGAAAGGGTTGCGGGTCAAACTGGGTGGCAAAGGCGATGATCTCTTCGCGGGTGGGCGTGATGGTGCCCAGGTCGCGGACCTGGCCTGTGGCCATGTCTTCCCAGTAGTACTTGATGTGTGCGGTGCTTTGGGCCATCACCGGCCTCCTGAGATGTCCAGAAAGCTCATGGTGGTGTAGCTGGCTTTGTCGGAC
>CALBEV010000036.1 GCA_937891045.1 uncultured Burkholderiales bacterium
AGATGGCCCCAAAACCAGTGTGGTCAGCCCCTGCAAAAGTGCACACAAAGCGGCCACGCCGTCGTCGTCCACTGGGCTGCGCGGGCTGAGGCTGATGGGCATCACGCTGTAACCCATGGCGCGGTAGGGGGCCAAGCGCTCCCAGGCTTGCGCAAAGGGTTGGGCCAAATCACTTTTATTGAGCGCAATGATGGGCGTGATGCGTTCGGCTTCGGCGGCCACCAGGGCACGAGAGAGTTGGCTCTCCGAGTACTCCGGGTCGGCCGCGATAAGGATCAGCACACGGTCCAAGTTGGCCGCGAACGATTTGGTTCGGATTTCATCTTGCCGGTAAAACAGGTTGCGACGCGCCTGCAGCTTTTCAATGCTGCCTTCGTCGCCCGCAATTTGCCAAAGCACTTGGTCGCCCACCACCACCTGATTTTTCTTGCCACGCGGGTGGCAAATCAGGCGTCGGCCTTCGGGTGTCTCCACCAAACAATGGCGGCCATAGGTGGCTACCACCAGACCGGGCTCCAGACTGGCCAACAGATCGGCCGCTGGAGAGGACGCCTGACGTGTTTTGGGTTTACTCATGCCGCATCATGCCGGGAGCAAGGCATCGGTTTGCGTGGCCGCTTCAAAGTCGAGACGGCTCAAGCCACGCACATCGTGCGTGTTCCAGCGCAGCACACAACGTTTGTAGGTCAGCACCAGCTCCGGGTGGTGGTTGAGCTTTTCAGACAACCAGCCCACGCTGTTCACAAACAGCAGCGCATGTGTGTGTTGGGCAAACTCAAAGGTTTTTTCGATGGCAATGTTGTCGCCGTCGCCCGACAAGCCCCAACCCGAAATTTGGCTCAGCCCCATGATGATCTCTGTGGGCTTGAGGGCTCTCACGTCTTGAGCGCTCATGCTGTTTTCATCCTCAGCAAACGCTCGCTGGCTGGGGGGTGCGAATAGTAGAACCTCACGTACCACGGGTCAGGCGTCAGAGTCGATGCGTTGTCTTGGTAGAGCTTCAGCAAAGCCGAAGACAAATCAGCCCCCGGTGTTTGCGACACCGCATAGGCATCGGCCTCGAACTCTTGTTGACGCGAACGCCAGGACGACAGGGGAGCCAAGAACAAACTGAACACAGGCGTGACCAGCATGAACAAGACCAGCGCCAGCGCATCGTTGCTGCCCGACAAATTGGGCATCACGCCCAGACCCGTGTAAAACCAAACCTGCTGCGCCAGCCAGCCGAGCAGCGCCAGACCGGCCAGCGTCATGGCAAAGCTGGTCGCCATCATTTTGACGATGTGATTGTGCTTGAAGTGGCCCAACTCATGGGCCAGCACCGCTTCCATTTCGGCCGGAGTCAACTGCTTGAGCAAGGTGTCAAAAAACACCACGCGTTTGCTGGCCCCAAAGCCTGTGAAAAAAGCATTGGAATGCGCCGACCGGCGGCTGCCATCCATCACGAAAAAGCCTTTGGCGGTGAAGCCTGCGCGTTGCATCAAGCCCTGCACACGGGCCTTGAGCGAGTCGTCGTCCAAGGGCGTGAATTTGTTGAACAGCGGCATGATCACGTTGGGGGCAATCGCCATCAAGAACAACTGCCAGCCCACCAACACACCCCAGGCCCACAGCCACCACCACGCACCCCCAGCTTGCATGAGCCACAGCACCACCCACAAAAGCGGCAGGCCCAGCACCAAACCCAACACCAGCCCCTTGGTCATATCGCCCAGCCACAAGGCGGGCGTGATCTTGTTGAAGCCAAAGCGCTGCTCCACGCCAAAAGTTTGCATGAGCGACAAGGGCAATCCGATGACACCACCGACCAAAGTGAAGCCCAGCACCAGTGCGATTTGCTGCCCCATGCCTGGCCCCATCGCCTCCAGCAACACCTGGTTCAAGGCATCCAGGCCGCCCAGCAGCGTCCAGCCCAGCAGCACCGCCGCATCGAGCGCGATGTCGATTTGCGACAAACGGGCCTTGGCCAGGGTGTAATCGGCGGCTTTTTGGTGGTCGGCCAACGACAGGGTTTGGGCATACGCCTGCGGCACGGCATGGCGGTGCTGGGCCACATGCCGCACTTGGCGGGCGTTCAGCCAGAACTTGAGCGCCACATGGGCCAGCAAGGCCAGCACAAGCGTCAGGGTCAGAGTCAGGGATGGATTCATGACCCTATTGTAGAAGCGGGCCTGCACGGCCCTGCTAGGCAAGGGCTTGCGCAGCCAAGGCGCTGGCCCTGGCCGCACGGCCAGCAAAGCCAGGCTTGGTCGCACGCAGTGGGGCAAGCGGCTTGCCATCATCAGCGACAATCTTGCCATGTCTGAAGTGAACCTCCCCCCCTCCGCCCCGGAAACGGCTGATGCCGCAGAACTGCTCAAATCCGACAAGAATCTGGTCTGGATAGATTGCGAAATGACAGGCCTGGACCCCGAAAAAGAACGCCTGCTGGAGATCGCTGTCATCGTGACCGGTCCACACCTGAGCCCGCGCATTGAAGGACCAGTGCTGCTCATTCACCAAAGCGACGAACTGCTCCATCAAATGGACAAATGGAACAAGGGCACACACGGCAAGAGTGGCTTGATCGACAAGGTCAAGGCCTCCACCACCAGCGAAACCGATGCCGAAGAGCTGATCCTGGCCTTTCTGAAAAAGTACGTGCCCAAAAACAGCTCTCCACTGTGCGGCAACACCATCAGCCAAGACAGGCGCTTCTTGGTCAAGTACATGCCCAAGCTGGAAGCGTTTTTCCACTACCGCAACTTGGACGTGAGCACGCTCAAGGAACTGTCACGCCGCTGGAAGCCCGAGGTGTATGCCAGCTTCAAGAAACAACAAAAGCACACCGCCTTGGCCGATGTGCACGAATCCATTGACGAGCTGGCCCATTACCGTGAGCATTTCATCCGCTTGTGATTTTTCAGGGAAAACCCTAGCGGTTTTTTCTGATCCATGCCATAATCGCAGGCTCGTTGCACAGATGTGCGGCGATTCACACATCTCCCTTCATGCCTTGACCCAACGATAGGGTCACTCACAGCGGCCAGGCTTCATGCCAAGCGCCACTCGCGAGCACCGTTTGATGGTTGATGTTTTTTCAACCTTGCGGTGCCTGCGGCCCAATGCAACAGTTTTTCTGTTGGCGGCCGTTGTTCCGTGCGAGCTTTATAGAACCACATGACTGACACTTTGAACACAGTGCAGGACGACTTGTCGCCTGCCGAAAACACATCCATCGCCACCGAGTCCACGGCACAGACCGCCCCGACCAATCTGGCCACCGAAATCATGGTCGCTGCGGCGGCTGAAATCACCCCCGATGCAGCACCGGAAGTCGCTACCGAAGTGACCGAAGAAGTTGAAGCCATCGCCGACGTGCCCAACGGTTTCGTCGAATTGGGCCTGGCCCCTGAGCTGGTGCAAGCCGTGGCCGATCTGGGCTACACCCAGCCCACCGCCGTGCAATTGCGCACCATTCCTTTGGCTTTGCCCACTGCAGGCGGCTCCAAAGACGGCAAGTCCAATGGCTACACCGACATGATGGTCTCCAGCCAGACCGGCAGCGGCAAAACCGCCGCTTTCTTGCTGCCTGTGCTGCACACCCTGATTCAGCAAATGGCCGAGCAAGAAGCTGCCGAGCGCGCCGAATTCGACCAAGCCTGCGCCGACGCCACCGCCAAGGGCGAACCCGCCCCCAAGCGCGCCAAGCGCAAAGACCCCACCAACCCACGCAATTTCAAGGCCCCCGCCCCCGGCGCCCTGATCGTTTGCCCCACCCGTGAATTGGCCCAACAGGTGGCGCAAGACGCCATCGAGCTGGTCAAGCACACACGCGGTCTGCGCGTGGCCAACGTGGTCGGCGGCATTCCTTACCAATTGCAAATTGCCAAATTGCAAAACGCCAACTTGGTCGTGGCCACACCTGGTCGTTTGCTCGACCTGCAACGCTCCATGCAAATTAAACTGGACCAAGTGCAGTTTTTGGTGGTGGACGAAGCCGACCGCATGCTCGACCTGGGCTTCTCGGACGACTTGGCCGACATCA
>CALBEV010000037.1 GCA_937891045.1 uncultured Burkholderiales bacterium
CGCATGGGTTTGCAGCATCTCGGAAATATTGAACAACTGTCTCACTGGTGGTCTCGGGTTTTTGACAACTTGATTTCTGCGGGAACCCGAAATATAGTATTCTGAATTCAGAATTCGATCGGTATTATCCCTAGACCCCTGACCAAACTTTGAACCATGAACTTGACACACAGCCCACTGAGTAACCCACAGATGTCACCTGAAAGCGTCGCAGACCTGATCGCACTTTTTTTAAAAAATCAAGGTGTGACAAGGGTTTACGGATTGTGCGGGGGCCACATCATGCCGATTTGGATGCGCTTGGATGCGCACAGCATTCGCATCATTGACACCCGGGATGAGCGGGCTGCGGTCTACATGGCCCATGCCGAAGCCGAGTTGACCGGGCGTCCGGGCGTCGCCTTGGTGACCGCCGGACCGGGCGTGACCAACGCCATCACCGGCATCGCCAACGCCCATGTGGCGCGGGCCCCGGTGCTGGTCATTTCAGGCACCCCGCCCATGGCACAAGAACACCGTGGCGGTTTGCAAGACATGTCGCACATCCACTTGGTGCAAAGCATCACCCGCTTTGCCCGCACCGTGCGCCACCCCGATTTGGTCTTGTCCAATTTGTACGAAGCCCTGGCCTGCGCCATGGGGCAGGGCGGTGAAAGTGGTCCGGTGTTCATAGATTTCCCGGTCGATGTGTTGCGCAGTCAACCCATCCCTGCGGTTTTATTGCCCGAGCATTTCAAGCCGCTGCGTTTGCCGCGCTTGACGGCCGACGAAGCCGATGTGCAAGCTGCTGTGGCGCTGCTGTGGCAAGCCAAACGGCCCCTGTTTATCTCAGGCCGCGGTGCGCGGGGCAGTTCAGCTGCTTTGCAACAACTGTTGGAAACTCTGGGTGCGCTGTATTTGGACACCGGTGAGAGCCGGGGTTTGGTGCCCGACAGCCACGACAGTGTGGTGGCGGCCATGCGAGGCCAAGTGATGCAATCGGCCGATGTGGTGGTGACGCTGGGACGCAAACTCGATTTTCAATTGGCCTTTGGCTCGCCCGCAGTGTTGGGCCCGGTCAAGTTCATTCGCTTGAGCGACAACGCGGCCGAGTTGCGCGACAACCGACGCGCTGATGTGGAGTTGTTGGGTGACGTCAATTTGAGCTTGCAAGCCCTGCTGAAGCAAGGCCAACACCAAACACCGGCCACCGACACAGCCTGGTCGGCGGGCTTGCGTCAAAAGCATCTGCAACGCGTCGAAAAACTGCAGCACAGCATGCCACAAGAAGCGCCTGGCAGCGATGGGTTGATGCACCCCAACCGCGTGTTGGCCGCACTGCGTGAAGCCTTGCCAACCGATTCGGTGGTGGTCGCCGATGGCGGTGATTTTTTGAGCTTTGCGCGGGTGGGTTTGTCTTCGCCGCATTACCTGGACCCCGGACCCTTGGGCTGCATTGGTGTTGGCACACCCTTTGGCATTGCTGCCAGTTTGGCGTGTCCTGACAAAACCGTGGTGGTGGCCACCGGTGACGGCGCTTTTGGGTTCAACGCCATGGAAATCGACACCGCTGTGCGGCACAAAGCCCCCGTGTTGATTGTGGTGGCCAACAACGGCGCTTGGGCCATTGAAGTGCGCGACCAGCAAGAAACCCATGGCAAGGTGGTGGGTACCCGATTGCAATTTGCAGACCATGCGGCCATGGCCCAAGCCTTTGGTATGCATGCCCAACGCGTCGAGCGAGCCGAAGATTTGCCCGCAGCCATTGAAAAAGCATTGCAAAACTTGCCTGCCTTGTTGGATGTGCTGGTCACGCCCGAAGCTGTTTCATCCGACGCCAAGTCAGGTCTTGCTTGTGTGCCGGACCTCCAAGCACTCAGTTCATGGGATGATCTGGAGCGTGCTTGGCGACAAGGGGGCACCCCTCAAAGTGCGTGATCTCAATCGTGATGAAAAAATGAGTGTTGTATGAAGATGTTGTCTATCCAGCCCAACTTGGCTGAACAAGTCCTAGAAGCCATCTTGGTGGAAATTGCCACCGGCAAACTCACCCCCGGTACCCGCATCATTCAAGAACAATTGGCCACTGGATTGGGTGTGTCTCGCCAGCCTGTGCAACAAGCGTTGCTGCTGTTGCGCAACCAAGGCTTGTTGCGTGACGCACCCGGTCGTGGCTTGATTGTGGCCCCACTCGACCCGGCCTACATCAACCAGATGTACGAAGTGCGGGCGGTGTTGGAAGGCTTGGCCTTTCGCAAAGCCGCTGAACTCAATGCAAGCGTGGCAGCTGCCAAAGGACCTGCCTACATTGACAAAGGCCGAGATGCCGTGAAAACCGGCAAGGTGCGCGACCTGATCAATGCCGACAAAGCTTTTCATCAGTTTGTCTATTCGTTGTCGGACAACCCCCTGATTTCACCCACGATGGACACCTATTGGACCTACACGCAACGCGTGATGGGCGAGGTGCTGATGCGCGATGAAAAACCGCGCGATGTGTGGGATCACCACGACATCATGCTCCAGGCCATTGCATCTGGCAACGCCGATGAAGCCGAATCCCAAGCGCGGCAGCACATCGTGACCACGGCCGCCTTCATCATTGAGCGCATTGGCGCTGATTTCACCGATCCTCAAGCTTCATCGGCAGGTTGACCCGCTACGGTCACCCGCATGGCCTTTTATCGAAAGCATTGATTCTGTGACTCAGCGCACAGAAGCATGGTCCATGCATCCCTACACTCAGACAAGCTTGGCGCCATGAGGGCTGCAAATTTATTTCTATTTCATTTGTTTTTGATCAAACATTGAACAACGGCTGGGTGTAGAACAGCGCTTCTTTAGTTTGAATGAAGCCAACAACGGACTGTTTGAAGAAGAACATACGGCCATTTGGCCAGCTGGTCAGACGGTCATTTCTGATTTTTTCCTCCCTAAACTGAGATCCACAAACATCCTATTGACTTACGCCCGAAAGCCTTCTGTGTTCCCTTTATCCAATGATTTGATGGCCCAAATGTCGGCATCAGATCAGCAGTTATTGTTGAAAAACACACGTTTGGTCGATTTGAAATCGGGCGATATCTTGGTTTCACCCTCTGCCAAAGACCCCTTGGTTTATTTCTTATCCAGCGGTGCCGTGGCTTTGTTCGTGGCGCACCACCAAGGTCAAGCCAATGCCGGTTTGGCCGTGGGTTTGGTGGGGCGTGAAGGGGCGTTGGGCCTGCAAGCCGCCGTGGGCATGGGGGTGGGCAACCTCACTTTGATCGTTCAAACCCAGGGCTATGCCCATGTGCTGGAAGCAGATCGGCTGCGGCAATTGATGAAGCGTCATCCTGATTGGCTGATGATTTTTTCGCGCAACCTGTGGCTGATGTACCAAGACATTGCCAGACTGGCCGCTTTTTCCCAGGTGCATGACGTGAAACGCCGCTTGGCGGATTGGTTGCTGATGAGCGAGCAACGCTGCGGCCAAGCGCAATTGGTCATGACCCATGAGCACATCGCCAACATGTTGGGTGTGCGCCGCGCCAGCGTCACGCTGGCTGCACGAGAAATGAAGATGCAGGGCCTGATGGACTACAGCCGCGGCTACATCCAACTGCTGGACAAGCCAGCATTGCAAAAATTAGCCTCACCTTGAGTTTTTTTACAAATAGATTTGTATCGGTTGGTTTCTCATGAAGTCAAGCTGGTTCCTACTGAGGTAAAGCGGCTATCCTTGGCGCTACAAAGGTGGTACAGGTGCGCAATCTCGTTGTTCTTTGGATTTGGTGGTGCTTGGCTGACAACTCAGTTCAAGCAGGCTTGCCCCCACCCAAAATGCTGTTCAACACCCCTGACAACTGCAAACGCATCACGGGCTATGGCAAGCACGACCTGATGGGCGTGGCCATGGGCTACAAAGTACCCTTGGACAAGGTGCGCTTTGTGAAAGCACAGTGGGGCCGCAACCAAGCGGGCAACTACCAATGCAACATGGTGTTCAACACGCCCCGCGGTCTCAAGCACTGCAGCGTGTTCAACATCGTTCAAGACGAATTCATCTTCGGGCAAGCCGTCACCATCCCCGGCAACAAAGCCATCTGCTTTGACCCACAGCGCTGAGCCGTTGGGGCATTAGGCCCTCGCAATGACCGTGATTGAGACAAACAATCAGGGTTTACCCGAAACCCCACTATGATTCGCATCAATGAGTTTTTCTCATTCGATAGCTTTTATCAACTAATCAAAGGAAACCAGATGTCCATCATCAACACCCAAGTTCAACCCTTCAAAACCCAAGCCTTCCACAACGGCAAGTTCGTGCAGGTGTCCAACGAGTCCCTCAAAGGCGAGTGGTCGGTTTTGATTTTCATGCCCGCCGCCTTCACCTTCAACTGCCCCACCGAAGTGGAAGACGCGGCTGACAACTACGCCGAGTTCCAAAAGGCCGGTGCCGAGGTTTACATCGTCACCACCGACAGCCATTTCGCCCACAAGGTGTGGCATGAAACTTCCCCTGCCGTGGGCAAGGCCAAGTTCCCCTTGATTGGCGACCCGACACACCAATTGACACGCGCTTTTGGCGTGCACATTGAGGAAGACGGCATGGCTTTGCGCGGTACCTTCGTCATCAACCCCGAAGGCGTCATCAAAACCGCTGAAGTGCATTCCAACGAAATCGCTCGCGATGTGAAAGAAACCTTGCGCAAGCTCAAAGCCGCGCAATACACCGCCGCCAACCCCGGTCAAGTTTGCCCTGCCAAGTGGAATGAAGGCGCCAAAACCATCACCCCATCCTTGGACTTGGTTGGCAAGATCTAACTTTCAGAACTGAGACAACGCCATGCTCGATACCGCCTTGAAAACCCAATTGCAAGCCTACTTGCAAAACCTGCGCCAGCCGATCCGTTTGATCGCCACGCTTGACGACAGCGCCGCCAGCGCTGAAATGCGTGATCTGCTGCAAGAGATTGCGACGCTCTCTGACAAAGTGAGTTTCCAAGAAGCAGGTGCTGACAAACGCACACCCTCTTTTGTGATCGCCAAAGAGGGCGACACCCACGGTGTTCGTTTTGCGGCAATTCCATTGGGTCATGAGTTCACTTCCTTGGTTTTGGCCATGTTGTGGACCGGCGGTCATCCGCCCAAGGTCGAGCAGGGCGTGTTGGACCAAATCAAAGCGTTGGATGCGGACATGAACCTCGAGGTCTACATGTCCTTGTCCTGTCACAACTGCCCCGACGTGGTGCAAGCCGCCACGCTGATGGCCATTTACAACCCGCGCATCACCACCACCATCATCGATGGCGCCTTGAACCAAGCCGAGGTGGAAGAGCGGCAGGTCATGGCTGTGCCCATGGTCTACATCAACGACCAGGTGTTTGGCTCAGGCCGCATGAGTTTGGAAGAAATCGTGGGCAAGCTCGACACGCGTTCGGCCGAGCGTGACGCGGCCAAGTTGAATGAGAAAGACCCGTTCGATGTGCTGATCGTCGGCGGTGGCCCCGCTGGCGCTGCTGCTGCCGTTTATGCCGCCCGCAAAGGCATTCGCGTGGGCGTGGCCGCCGAGCGGTTTGGTGGCCAGGTGAACGACACCATGGGCATTGAAAACTACATCTCAGTGCTGGAAACCGATGGCCCCAAATTTGCAGCTGCGTTGGAAGCCCAGGTGCGCCACTATGAAGTGGACATCATGAATTTGCAACGCGCCGAGAAAATCGTGCCCGCCACCAGTGAAGGCGGCCTGGTGCAAGTGCACTTGGCCAATGGCGCGGTGCTGAAGTCACGCAGCGTCGTGTTGTCCACCGGCGCACGCTGGCGCAACGTCAATGTGCCGGGCGAGCAGCAGTACAAAAACAAAGGCGTGGCCTATTGCCCGCATTGCGATGGCCCCTTGTTCAAGGGCAAGAAGGTGGCCGTGATTGGCGGCGGCAACTCGGGTGTAGAAGCTGCCATCGACTTGGCTGGTGTGGTGGCGCACGTGGACTTGGTGGAATTCGCCGATGCCTTGAAAGCCGATGCGGTCTTGGTCAGCAAGCTCAAGAGCTTGAAGAATGTCAGCATCCATGTGAATGCCCAAACCACGGAAATCACCGGCGATGGTCAAAAAGTGAATGGCTTGCGCTACAAAGACCGCGTCAGCCAAGAAGAACACAGCCTGACTTTGGAAGGCGTGTTCGTGCAAATCGGTTTGGTGCCTAACACCGAGTTTTTGAAAGGCGTTGTGCACTTGAGCAAGTTTGGCGAGATTGAAGTGGACGCCAAAGGCCACACCAATTTGCCTGGCGTGTTTGCCGCGGGTGACGCCACCACCGTGCCCTTCAAACAAATCGTCATCGCCGCTGGTGATGGTGCCAAGGCCGCCCTCAGTGCCTTCGACTACCTGATTCGCACACCGGTGGTGCAGATGGAAGAAGAAATCGCCACCGTTTGAAAACCGTCCCGCCCTGCATCAGGGTTGGGCCAACCACGCAAACAATCGCTGGTTTGAAAAACCAGCGTGCACACCCAGCGATTCTTCGATGCGCAAACCTTCGTTCCACTTGGCCATGCGCTCCGAGCGTGAAAAGCTGCCCACCTTCAATTGCGGCACACCCCAGCCCACGGCCAAGTGCACGATGCTGACATCCTCGGTTTCGCCCGAACGCGCCGAGATGATGCTGTCCAAGTGGTGCTGCTTGGCGGTGGCCACGGCCTGCATGGTTTCGGTGACGGTGCCCACTTGATTGGGCTTGATCAGCACCGCATTGCAAGCGCCCAATGCAGCACGCTCGGCAATGCGCGGGGCGTGGGTGACAAAAAAATCATCGCCAATGATTTGCAAGCGTTCACCCAACAGCGCCGTCATGTTGCGCATGCCCTCGATGTCGTCTTCGGCAAACCCATCTTCCATCGAGACGATGGGGTAGTCGTGGACCCAGCGTTCATAGACCTGCAAGAGTTGGTCGCGGTCGAAGCGGCGGTCTTCGCTGCGCCAGTGGTAAATGCCTTCGTGGTGGTATTGGGTGGCGGCCAAATCCAAACCGATGGACACCTGCTCACCGGGTTTGAAGCCCGCTTGTTCAATCGCTTTGAGCAAGGCTTCAATCGCGCCTTCGTTGGAACCAAACTGCGGCCAAAAACCGCCTTCATCGGCCACGCCCAGGTTCTTGCCGCGTTGGTTCAGGTCTTTGCCTGCCGCGTGGTAGACCTCGGCCACCCAGGCCAAGGACTCGGCAAAGCTGCTGGCCCCATGCGGCAGTGCCAAAAAATCTTGCAAGTCCACGCTGCCTTTGGCGTGTGCGCCACCGCCAAAAATTTGAATTTCAGGCAAGGGCAAGGTCACGTCATCATTGCCCGACAAATAACGCCACAAGGGCAGGTCGGCCTGCGCACTGGCGGCCCACAAACACGCCAGCGACACGGCCGTGGTGCTGTTGCCACCCAAACGTGATTTGTTGGCTGTGCCATCAAGCTGGCACATCGTCTGGTCAATCAGGGCTTGGTCGTGGATGTCCAAGCCTTGCAAAGCCGGTGCGATCTGTTCGTTCACCATGCGCACCGCTTGCGTCACGCCCATGCCTTTGAAACGGTGGCCGCCATCGCGCAACTCTTTGGCTTCACCCGCGCCCGTGGAGGCCCCAGCCGGTGCGATGGCCCGACCGGATGAGCCCGAGCTGAGCGTCACCTGCGCTTCCACCGTGGGCAAGCCTCTGGAGTCCCAAACGGTGCGGGCTTGAACGGATTGGATGCGGCTCATGGGGCAAGGGCTTTCAAAGTGGTGGCAAGCACCTGTTGCAAGTGGGTGTAGATGTGTTGCAAGCCATGCGTGGCAATCTGCCGCACTTGGTTTTGCGTGTGGGGACTGGTGAGGTATTCCACCGGGGACTTGCCGTCCACCCGGGCCAACAACAAGGCGGGCAAGAGTTGGGCAGCGCGTTGCTCGAACACCGCCACCGGCTCCCAATTCACGTGCGCCAAATAGGCCTGCGACAGCTGCGTGAAGCTGTCGGCCAGCACGCCTTGGTGCTGCGGCATGTGCACCGCTTTGAGCAGCAGGTGGTTCAAGCCAAAAGCCAAATCAAAGGCCGGGTCACCGTACCAAGCGCATTCGGCGTCGAGGAACACCGGGCCTTGCGGCCCCATCAATATGTTTTTCGGACTGATGTCGCCGTGCACCAGTGCCAGGTGCCCATCGGCCGTCTGTTGGTGGATGGCGTGCAATCGCGGAGCCAAGGCAGAGTGGCGTAGGGCCGTGGCCAACAAGTAAGGCTCCAGACGCAACGCATGAAATTCGGCATCGCTTTGAAAGCGTTGGGCCAGCTTGGGGTTGTGGGCCGTGGCCGCATGCATTTGACCCAAGGCTTGGCCCACTTGCGCAGCGAACGCCGGGTTGATCTGGCCTTGCAGCAGTTGCGCTTTCCACACCGGGTGCGTGTCGGCGTCCAAATACGACATGAAAAACATGCCCGAGGCTTCATCGCGGCCCAACATGCGCGGCACGGCGTGTGGAAACAGCGGCGAGATGACTTCGTACCAGGCGTATTCGTAGGCGTTGCGGCTGAGCGGGGCGTGCCAATCGGCGGCCACTTTGAGCTTGGCCAGGGCACGCTTGGCGCAGACGCCGTGGTCCTCGAAGTCGATGCGCCAAATGTCCGATGACACGCCGCCAGTCAGCTGCACCATGTGGCGCAGCGCCTGGCCTTGACCAATGCCTGATTGTTCAATGGCGCTGCGGATCTCTTGTTGCATCGCCTCATTATCAATGGCGGTTTGACACCGCTTTCGCGCCATGCTTTGAGAACGACGGTATTCAAAAGACTGTTTATCCATCCAGTATCATGGCACCATGTCTTCCAAGTCCATCTCCAATGCTTTGCCCGTGCCCGTGGTGTCCAGCCAGTTGTGGCTGGACGTGTGCAGCAGCCCCATGCCTGCCGGTTTTCCATCACCGGCGGCCGACCACACGCAAGAGCGCATCGACCTGAACCAGCAACTCATTCGCAACAAAGACGCCACCTACATCTTTCGCGTCAAGGGCGACTCCATGACGGGGATTGGCATCTACGAAGGCGATGCGCTGTTGGTGGACCGCAGCATCGACCCCAAGCACAACAGCATCGTCATCGCCCAACTCAACAACGAGTTCACCGTCAAGCGCTTGTACCGCCGAGGCGGCGTCGTCAAGCTGATGGCCGAAAACCCCTTGTACCCGCCCCGGCTCATCAAAGAAGAAGACGACTTCATCGTCTGGGGCGTGGTCACCAACAACATCCACAAACTCTGCTAAGCCATGGCGGCGGTGCACACAGGCTTGAGCGTGGCCCCCGACAACCTGGCGGCTTTGCCACGCGGGGCGGGCGTCTACATCTTCCAAGGTGCAGGTCAGTTGCCTTTGTACATCGGCAAAAGCGTGGACATCCGCGCTCGCGTCTTGAGCCACCTGCGAGCCCCTGACGAGGCCAGCATGATGGCGCAAACCCAGCGCATCGACGTGATTGAAACCGCTGGCGAAATCGGTGCGTTGCTCCTGGAGTCGCGGCTCATCAAAGCCCAACACCCCTTGTTCAACCAGCGCTTGCGCCGTGTGCGCAGCCTGTGTGCGCTGCAGTTGCACACCACGCCGCAAGGCCAGGTGCCGCTCATCGTCGATGGCCAGTCGGTGCACCTGGGGGCCACGCCGGGTTTGTATGGTTTGTTTTCATCCCGGCACGCGGCCACCGGCAAGCTCAAAGAACTGGCGCAACAACACCGCTTGTGTTTGGCCACCTTGGGCTTGGAAAAAACATCGGCACGCGGCTGCTTTGGTTTGCAAATCAAAACCTGTTTGGGTGCGTGTGTCGGCCGCGAAGACCGCGCCGTGCACGACGCGCGGCTGTTGTCGGCCTTGGTCGATTCGCAGGTGGAAGTGTGGCCGTTCAGCGGCCCGGTGGACCTGATTGAAACCACGGCTGATTGGGTGCAAAAACACCGCGTCAACAACTGGTGTTACCTGGGCACTTGGTGCTCGCGTGCCGGGGACACGGCGCCGTTGGTGGATTTCAAGCCCACCGATTTCGACTTGGACAGCTACAAAATTTTGGTCAAACCCATCATGCTGCAAAGCGTGCGCCTAGAGCCGGTAGCCGCATGACCACACAGTTGGCTTTGGTGGACTGCAACAACTTTTACGTCAGTTGCGAGCGGGTGTTTCGCCCCGACTTGAAAAACGTGCCGGTGGTGGTCTTGTCCAACAACGATGGTTGCGCGGTGTCGCGCTCGAACGAGGCCAAGGCCTTGGGCGTGCGCATGGGCCAGCCTTGGTTTGAATGCAAAGACTTGGCCGACACACACGGCATCGTGGCCCTGAGCTCCAACTACGCGTTGTACGCCGACATGTCAAACCGGGTCATGTCCATCCTCAGCACCTATTCACCACGGCACGAGGTGTATTCCATCGACGAGTGCTTCGTTGACTTGACCGGCATGCCCAAGCTGCGCGAGGTGAGCTACCAAATGCGCGAGCGGGTGATGCAGTGGACCGGCATCCCGGTGTGCGTGGGCATGGGCCCGACCAAAACACTGGCCAAGCTGGCCAACCACATTGCCAAAAAACACCCGCGCTCCAAAGGCGTGTTCAATTTCAACGACCTGAGCAAGGAGCAACAAGAAACCATGCTCAGCCGCATCGAGGTGGGCGAGGTCTGGGGCGTGGGGCGGCGCATCAGTGCGCGATTGGCCGAGCACGGCATCTACACGGTGCAAGACCTGCGCATCGCGCACACCGCCACCTTGCGTGCCGAGTTTGGCGTGGTGCTGGAAAAAACACAGCGCGAGTTGCAAGGCACGGCCTGTGTGGATTTGCAAGAGGCGGTGCCAGACAAACAACAAATCATCAGCAGCCGCTCGTTTGGCAACACGGTGACAGACGTGGCGGTGTTGAAAGACGCGATGAGCACTTTTGTGGCCAATGCCTGCGTCAAGCTGCGCGCCCAAGGCTCGCATGCTGCATTGCTGCAAGTGTTTTTGCACACCAACCGGTTTCGCAAAGACCTGCCGCAGTACAACCCCTGCATCACGGTGCCGCTGCCACAACCCACCAACGACAGCCTGGTGGTGAACCGCTGGGCCGACCATTTGGTGGGGCGCATGTTCAAGCCCGGCTACGAGTACAAAAAAGCCGGTGTCATGCTGGGTGATATTTCGCCGGTGGGGCGCTACCAAACCGATTGGCTTGAACCGCCCCAAGCCACCGACACGCGTTTGATGACCACCTTGGACAAACTCAACCAACGCTATGGGCGCGGCACGGTGAAGGTGTCCACCCAAGGGGCGCACACGGGCTGGCAAATGCGGCAAGAGCGCAAGTCGCCCAACTACACCACCAATTGGGACACGCTGCCCCTGGCGTGAACGGGTTCATTTGCTTGTTAGCATTGACCATCGATGATTTCAGAGACTTCAATGCCACCTTTTCTGCCCAAGGCTGACGAATTTCAAGAACTGCGTGAAGCCATGCGCGATCTGTGCAAACAGTTCGACAGCGCCTATTGGCAGGGGATTGACCACCAGCGTGGCTACCCAGAAGCCTTTGTCGATGCCGTCACCCAAGCAGGCTGGTTGGCCGCGCTGATACCCCAAGCGTATGGCGGCTCAGGTCTGGGTTTGGCGCAAGCCTCTGTCATCATGGAAGAAATCAATTTGTCAGGCGGCAATGCCGGTGCTTGCCACGGGCAAATGTATAACATGGGGACCCTGCTGCGTCATGGCTCAGAGGCGCAAAAAAAGCAGTACCTGCCAGCCATTGCCAGTGGGGCGTTGCGGTTGCAATCCATGGCCGTGACCGAACCCAACACCGGTTCCGACACCACCAAACTCAAAACCTCCGCCATCAAGAAAGGCGACCGCTATGTTGTCAACGGTCAGAAGGTATGGATTTCAAGAATTCAGCATTCAGATCTAATGATTTTGTTGGCGCGCACAACGCCCTTGAACGAAGTGCAAAAGCGTTCTGAGGGCATGTCGATTTTCATCGTCGATATCCAACAAGCACTAGGTAACGGCATGACGATTCGTCCCATCGCCAACATGGTCAATCATGAAACCAACGAAGTGTTTTTTGATGGTCTGGAAATTCCTGCTGAGCAATTGATTGGGCAAGAAGGCATGGGATTTAAATACATTTTGGATGGTCTCAACGCAGAACGTAGCTTGATTGCAGCTGAATGCATAGGGGATGCGTATTGGTTCATCAACAAAGCCTGTGCCTATGCCAATGAACGCGTGGTGTTTGATCGCCCGATTGGACAAAACCAAGGCGTTCAGTTTCCAATTGCTGATGCCTACATTGAAACCGAAGCGGCCAATCTCATGCGGTTCAAGGCGTGTGCCCTGTTTGATGCGCATGAGGCTTGCGGCGCAGAATCGAACATGGCCAAGTACTTGGCGGCCAAGGCCTCTTGGGAGGCTGCCAATGTGTGCATGCAAACGCATGGTGGTTTTGGTTTTGCCACAGCCTACGACATCGAGCGTAAATTCAGAGAAACCCGTCTCTACCAAGTTGCACCGATTTCCACCAACATGATCTTCTCTTATGTGGCCGAACATGTGTTGCACATGCCGCGGTCCTATGGTGTCTGAGCAGGCAAGCGCGACAATGTCAGTGATCAACAGCCAAACTCCTGATGATTTCGCCCACTTGATGGATTGGGTCGGGCGCACGGCAGAACAGACTGATACCATCACCAGCGCACCACTGAGTGCTTTGGCGGCCACCTTGGGTCAGCGCGATTCAACCAAGTCTTTGGCCTTTGTGCCACCGCTTTGGCACTGGGTTTATTTCAATCAGCACACACCGCGTCATCTCATCGGACCTGATGGACACGCCTTGCGGGGTGGTTTTTTGCCGCCTGTGTCCCTGCCGCGAAGAATGTGGGCAGGGGGGCGGCTCGATTTCTTTTTTCCGTTGCAAGTGGGTGACCAAGTCACGCGCATCTCCACCATCCGTCAGATCAAGCCCAAGCAGGGGCGAACTGGGCCCTTGGTTTTCGTTGATGTTCAGCACGACTACATGACGCGCGAGGGTTTGGCCCTCACCGAGCACCATGACATTGTTTACCGAGGCGCTGCACTGCCACAAGCCGCGCAGTTGCAGGCGCAAGAGGCGCGTACCGATCACACCATGTGCGAGCTGGTCAGTCCAGACCCCGTGTTGTTGTTCAGGTATTCAGCATTGACATTCAACGGTCACCGGATTCACTATGACCGAGATTACGCCACACAAGTCGAAGCTTACCCGGGCTTGGTGGTGCATGGCCCCTTGTTGGCGACGCTGCAACTTGAGTTACTGCACCGTCACCAACCCAACGCACGATTGACGCACTTCAATTACCAAGCAGTCAGCCCCATTTTTGACACTGATGCTTTTTCTGTTTGTGGCGTCGCTGAAGGTAGCCATGAAGCCGCGCTTTGGGTGGCCAATGGCGCCGGTGGTTTGGCGATGCAAGCTTTGGCTCGATGGGCATGACCGACGCTGCCAAAGCAGAGTTGTTATCGCCGGGCACGGTCGGATTGCTGTTGTTGCCGCCCTTGGTTTGGGCCGGCAATGCGGTGTTGGGAAGCTTGGTTGCAGACATGGTGCCGCCGATCACTTTGAATTTTTTTCGCTGGGTGTTGGCATCTGCATTGCTGATGCCTTGGGCCTGGCGTGTGTTGTTACCCCATAGTCCTTTGTGGTCTCACTGGAGGCGTTATGCGGTCTTGAGCTTGTTGGGCGTTGGTTGTTACAACAGTTTTCAATACCTGGCCTTGCACACGTCCACGCCCATCAATGTGACTTTGGTGGGCTCCAGTGTGCCCGTGTTCATGTTGGCCATTGGTGCCATCTGGTTCAAGCAGCAGATCACGCATCGACAAGTCTGGGGTGCCTCTTTGTCGATTGCAGGAGTCTTGTGCGTGCTTGCGCGGGGCGAATGGCAGACTTTGCTGCAACTGGAGCCAGTGATTGGTGATGTTTACATTCTGATCGCCGTGATTTGCTGGGCCACTTACAGCTGGTTGTTGTCGCTGCCTAACGATCCACCAGAGATACGACACAACTGGGCTAATTTCTTGATGGCCCAAATGTTTTTTGGTTTGCTGTGGTGCGGTTTGTTCACGGCGCTGGAATGGCATTTGAGCATCAACCCTCGGATTGAATGGGGTTGGCCCTTGGCCAGTGCTTTGCTTTATGTGGCCTTGGGACCTGCCTTGTTGGCCTATCGCAGTTGGGGCATAGGCATTCAAAGAGTTGGACCTGCCATCGCCGGTTTTTTTGCGAACCTTACACCTTTGTTCGCAGCACTCATGTCTACGATGCTTTTAGGTGATGCGCCGCATCTGTACCACGCGTTGGCGTTTGTCTTGATCGTCGGCGGTATTGCGGTGTCTTCCCGTGCTTAATTTAGTCCGATCAGTTGCAGCAGTTCTGATATTGATGGGCAGTATCAGTATTCATGCTTTTGAAATATCAACGGGTGATGTGGTGCAGTGCCCTGTCACGGTCAATGGCAAGACAGGTTTTGCGACAGAAATTTGGAACAAATACGCCGATGTCAAAGACCGTCACCCGGAGTTGGGCAAAGCTGTGGCCGTGATGCGCTTGGATGAAAACGGCTGGCCAACGATTATTTTTGACCAGCCCGCCCATGAAAAATCGATTCAAGGATCACAGACCATATGGGATTTTGTTTATTTCCATGAATGCGCCCATGCTCAAAATCCAGAAATCACGGAAATTGAGGCCAACTGCCAAGCCTATTTAGAAATGGGGCGCCGTGGGATGATGAACTATCACCGGATCAAGCAACTGGAAACCATGCACTACAACATGATGAGTATTTTGCCGATTGAGTATGGCGGCTCTGGCGCACAGTTTTGGCATCAAACCTTGCAGTGCGTGAGGAAAGCACAACAATAAAGCCGCTTGTTGGGTGATTTATTTAGCTTTGAAATCAGGGTGCGGCCACTTCAATCATGATCTCATTGCGTCGGAGCATGGGCAGTGTCCATGGTGGGTCATACCGTGAAAGTTGTGGGGCTGCAATTGTTTTTAAATTTTTCTTTCGCGCCCAATCGCTGGCTTCCATACTCTTGGCCTGAACTTTGGATTGGGTGTTGAAACCAGAATACTTCAGAACGACATAGTGCTTGCTGGGAATTTCTCTCAAGCTCACTGCATTGTTTTTGGGCTTGGGAATGGACGCCAGTGTGTATTGACTGGGCATGACGAATTTGACGAGCCATTGCTTGGCCGTTTGCATATTCACTGAGTCCTGTTGCGGTTCGAGCGTGACAGGGGCCGTCATGGCGATCTTGGCCGATTGCGGTTCGAGCGTCACAGGTGCAGTCATGGCTATTTTTTCGCTCCCCGATGCGCTCACGACTTGGTTGTTGCCGAAAATGTAGTCGGCAATCAACCGAAAACCCTTGCTTGAAGCCTCATCCATATCGCCTTCCACCATGGTTTCTGCCACCAAATAGGGCGCGTACTTGCGGACTTCATAAGCGCCGTCAGACAGCACAATGTCATATTTCGGTTCTTCGATCGCCATGACGTTTCCAGTCCATAAAAGGCAAGACACCAACGCCATGAGAATTTTTGCAGGGTTCATATCTTTCGCCTGTTGTTCGTGTTGTACATTGTTGCACGCAAGTGCACAGTTCACAGCACCGAAGCGCGATGCTGGCGGGCTTGCTCGGCAATCGTGAGCTTGTTGTCTGGGGTGAGTCGGTTCAAGTTCTTCAAGTGCATCAACATGCGTGGATTTTTCGCCAATGTGTCTGCATGGGTGTTCAAGTAATCCCAATACAAGGTGGTGAAAGGGCAGGCTGTCTCGCCAATGGATTGGGCTGGATTGAACCGGCAGCCTTTGCAATGGTTGCTCATGCGGTCGATGTACTTGCCACTGGCCACATACGGTTTGCTGGCCATCAAACCACCGTCGGCGAATTGGCTCATGCCCAGTGTGTTGGGCAGTTCTACCCATTCAACCGCATCCACATAAACCCCCAAATACCACTGGTGCACCTCTTTGGGAGATACGCCCAGCAGCAAAGCGTAGAGGCCTGTGACCATCAATCGTTGAATATGGTGGGCATAGCCATGCTCAAGTGTTTGTTGAATAGCGTCGCGCAGGCATGCCATGTCGGTTTGTCCGGTCCAATAAAAACCGGGCAAAGCAGCTGCTGCATTGGTGGTATTGCGCTCCAGATAACCCGGCATGTGCAGCCAGTAAATACCCCGGACGTATTCACGCCATCCCAGTATTTGGCGCACAAAACCCTCTACCGCTTCAAGCGGTGCATGGCCGTTTTCATAAGCTTGGATCGCTGCTGCGATGACTTCCCTGGGATTGAGCAACTTGAGGTTCAGCGCAGCTGACAGATGCGAGTGGTAAAGCCAAACCTCGCCTTCCCACATGGCATCTTGGAAAAGACCAAAGTGAGGCAGTCGATGCGCGATGAAATCTGACAACACCTTCAGCGCTTGCAGGCGTGTGACAGGCCAGCCAAAACTGCCCAGCCTGCCAGGGTGATGGCTGAATCGTTGCTGCACCAAACCCATGACTTCTTGGGTGATTTGATCAGGTGTAAAGCGGGTGGGCGCAGGGAGCTGGCCCGGCCCATGTTTGCCAAAGCTACCCCGGTTCTCTGAATCAAAATTCCACTTGCCACCGATGGGTTTTTTACCATCCATCAAGATGCCGGTTTTGAGGCGCAGTTCGCGGTAAAAATATTCCAAGCGAATTTGTTTGCGATCTGCTGCATGGGCTGCAAAGTCCCGCACCGTGGTGAAGAAATGCGTGTCATCTCGGATGTCTAAATGCAACTGGTGTTGGTTGGCAACTTGGCGCAAGCTTTGCAACACCCGCCAATCGCCGGGTGCGGTCATCACCAGTTTGTCCGGTTGCCACTTGGCAATGGCTTTATCCAGTTCGCCAGACAAGGTGCCCAGATTGCCAGTTGCATCAATGGCTATGTAGTCCACCGACCATGCCCGGTCGCGCAAAGCCACAGCGAAGTGGCGCATGGCGCTTAAAAAAAGGGTTGTTCGCTGTTTTGACGATCTCACATGCGTGGACTCTTGATCCACTTCCGCCATCCACACCAAGTCTTGTTGCGGGTCGAAATCGGTCAGGGCAGAGGCATCTTCGTTGAGTTGGTCGCCCAGCACCAGAACCAAATGGCGAATGTGGCGCCTTATTTTTTGTCTCCGGCAGCCGCAGCGGCAGCCTCTTTTTCTAGCGCCAGAGCGGCAGCTTTTTTCTGTTTGTAGATGGATTCAATCGACGCCATGATGGGTGGCGTTTGCGCAGTACCCAGCCAGACGGCTTGGTTTTGCATGATGATTTCAATCTGATCTAGCGGGCAAGTTGGACCAAATTTGCGCAGCCATTCCTTGGCACGCTCTTCGCGAAGGCTGACTTCATTGATGGTGTAAGCCAGCACTTTGAAGTCGGTTGAAGAGCAAACCACTTCAGGTGCAGCAGGTGCAACAGGGGCAGGCGGTTTTTTATTTTGTGCAGACGCGTTCAGGGCTGCAAAAGACAATGCCACTGAAGCTGTGAACAGTGGCAAGCCGTTGAAAAAACTTCGGGGCCATGCGTGTGATGTCATGGCCCCGATTCTATCGACTACAGATGCGGATCGTTTTAGATGGCTTGAATACCTGCAACCAACCAACCACTCTTGCTGTTTTTGTAAAGGGTCAGGTTCCAAACTTCTTGGAAAGGTTCGGGTTGGGCGCCTGGTTCTTCCCGGATGGAGCCAGAGAATTCGATGCTGGCCATGTAATCTTCGCCGGATTCTTCGATACCCAAAAGTTTGGCTTCCAATCGCAGCACCTCGGTTTTGGGAACAGGGGAACCTGCTTGGGCTGCATCGCGGTCATCAATCTGATTTTTGATTTCACGCAACATGTCGTCAGTCATCAAACTGCGCAAGCTGTTGATGTCAGAGCGATCCCATGCGTCTTGCATTTGAACGAAATTTTGTTTGGCTTGAGTGACAAAACTTCGAACATCAAAGTCAGCAGGAATGGACCATGTGGCGGGTGAACCACCAACCACGGCGGAACCTATCATGCTGCCAGAATGAAGTGGGCGTGACTGGTCTTGCAAAGGGTTGAAGCGGGTGTTTTGCGAGGAAGCATGGCTGGGGGCACCAGCGGTTTCAAACGCCAAGTTATTGTGGCGGGCCATCCCATTGTTGGCGGCTGCTTTTCTGCGCATGAAGTAGCCCACAGCGACCATGATGGCCAATGCGATCAGACCAAACATCATGAACTGAGCCAATTCTTCGCCAAAGCCAAGTGAGCTTGCCAACCAGGCCAGTCCAAGACCAGCAGCCAGACCACCCAACATGGCACCCCAAGGCCGTCTTGGCTGGGCAGGTGCGGCAGCTGGCGGTGTGGCGTTGGGGGCTGGTTTGGCAGCTTGATTCTGTGTGACGTTGTTGGATTGCTTGCCAAACGATTTGCCAGAACCCATGCGTTTTGCTGCATCTGCACTCATGCTGGACAAACCGATGAAAAGTGCCAAAGCAACCGATAACAATTTATTCATGCTTTACTCCAAGATTAAGTCTTGCGGAACATGGGCTACATCTTAGGCGAACAGGTCTTTTTTCAAGGGGGCCGCTTTAAAAGCCACACAAAATCTAGTTCTTTTTGCAAAATGTTGTTGCAAGCCATGACAAGGGCATGAAAGGGCTTCAAGCCCTTGGGTTCAGTCTGCTTTGGTGCCAGCTTGTCGGATGACTTCGGTCAAGCGAATGGCATCTTTTTTCATGCGGGCTTCAAAGGCGGCGCTGCTGCCGCCAATCAAATCCGCACCGGCGGCTTGAATTTTCTCGATCATCTCGGGGTCTTTGAGAATCTTGTCGATCTCACGGTTGAGCAGTTGCACCACTGCGCTGGGCGTTTTGGCAGGCGCCAAGATGCCAAACCAAGCGGTGATTTCGTAGTCGGGCATGGACAAGGCTTCGGCGACGGTGGGCACGTTGGGCAGCAATCGAGATCTTTTCTGGCCTGTGACTGCCAAGGCTTTGAGCTTGTTGGCTTTGACTTGCGGCAAGGCCAAGGGCAGATTGACAAATCCAATTTGCAGTTCACCACGCAACAAATCCACCATGGCCTGCGAGTTGCCTTTGTAGGGAAAGTGCTCCATTTGCACACCTGTTTTCAAGCCCAGCAACTCACCCGCCAAATGGCCTGAACTGCCTGCACCCGGCGAACCGTAATTCAATTGGCCCGGTTTGCTTTTGGCCAGTTGCACCAGCTCTTTGAGGTTTTGCACACCCAAATCAGGATGAACCACCACCACATTCGTCACCTCGGCCAGTTCGATGACGGGCACCAAATCCGTCATGGGGTTGTAGGGCAGTTGGCTGTACAGGGCCAAATTGGTGACCAAGGGCAAACCGTTGATCAGCAAGGTGTAGCCATCGGGAGCGGCTTTGGCGACATGGTTGTTGCCGATGTTGGTGCCAGCGCCCGGCATTTGTTCCACCACGACGCTTTGCCCCAAGGCGGCACCCAGACGCGGTGCCAAGGCACGTGCAATCACATCCGAGCTGCCGGTGGTGGCGGGGATGATCAGCTTGATGGTTTTGCGGGGATAGTCTTGGGACCAAACTGAGGGATGAACGCTGGCACAAGCCACTGCTGCCAAGCCAGATCCAAATGCACGTCTGTTCAACATAACAACCTTTTCATATTTCAATGGTGCTCTAACAAGCTGCCAAACCCGGCGCGGCGGTCGGTGATGCCGCAAGCGCGCAAGGCATGCCAGTAGGTGGCGGTGTTGATGGCAATCACCGGCTTGCCCAAAAACAATTCGGCGGCGGCGGCCAAACGAATCATGGATAAATTGGTGCCGACTTGCACAATCGCATCCACATCATCGCCATCGAGTTGTTTGATGGCCTCTCGGCACATGGCGTCGGTGCTGTGCGCGATTTGCACTGGGCTGGGGCGTTCAAAACAAATATCACGAACCACGGTGAAACCGCAGTCTTGGTAGAAGCGGCGCACTTGGTCGTTGGCCACTTTGAAGTAGGGCGACAAAAAAGCAATGCGCTTGACTTTCAGCGCATTCAGCGCGGCTTCGGTGGCAAACGATCCACACGACACACCCACACCAGCACGCTCGGTCATCATGTCTAAGTAGGATTGCGCACCAGCGCGGCCGTTCCAAAACGTGGCCGCCGACATGCCCATGACCAGGTAGTCCATCTCACAGGTTTTCAAAATATCCACCGCATCCAAGGTGGCGCGGTTGATGTTCTCGACCAAGGCCAAAAAACTGACGTCATCCGTGACCGGGTTGTTTGGAATGGCGATGCGGCTGTAATGGTTGGTCACGCCCACGGGGCGCAGGTCGTCGAAGTCGGGTTGCACGATGGTGTTGGTGGAAGGCCCCAGCGTGCCAAATTTTTTTCGATAGCCCAAGTGGTCTGTCATGTTGAAGCTCCTTGCCGAGATTGCAGGTGGGACAGCAGTTCGTCCCGCGTCAGGATGTCGGCGTATTTTTGGCGCATGTCAAACAAGTTGGCGTAATGCGGATCCAAGGCGCGGTCGCCCACGCAGTCAGACAGCACCACGGTGCGGAAATTGTGTTGCACCGCATCCACTACCGTGGCCCGCACACAGCCACTGGTGGTGCAACCGGTCACCACCACCGTGTCCACCGATTGAAAGTGCAACCAGTCGGCCAAGGCGGTGTTGAAAAACGCCGAAGCCCCTTGCTTGCGAACCACCCATTCGCGGTTCTGTGGTGCCAGCTCGGGCACGATCTGACTGCCCACAGCGTCTTCGGTCAGGGCCTGCAAGGCTTTCACGCGGGTGGCAAACAGGTTGCGGTCTGAGCCGTTTGCCTCAAACACCACGCGGGTGTGGGCAATCGGCAAGCCCCAGCTTCTGAACGCCGCCAGCAAGGGCACGGTGGCCTTCACGGCGTCTTGAATGTGGGGGCCGCCAAGCTGATGTGGATCCACGAAGCTGTTGACGAAATCCACCATCAACAAGCAGCAACGCTGGCCGATACCGGTGGTGTGGCCAAAGCCTTGGCGCAGGTAAATCTCTTCGGTGTTCATGCCGTCAGGCTTTTGAATCTGGCTTGGCATGGGCCTGGTCAAAAGCAGTCACCCAGTCAAAGCCCATGAGTTTGGAGAAAGCTGGAAAGTCGTACAGCGCATCCTGCACACTGGTGCTCGAGCGGGTTTGTTTCAGGACGGTGTAGACATGTTCATAGGCCTTGGCTGCCGCCAAAAAAGCGGTGGCCGGAAAGATGGCCAGCCCATAACCAATGGCTTGCAGTTCTTCAAAACTCAGCACCGGTGTGCGCCCACCTTCGACCATGTTGGCCACCAAGGGCAAGTCAAAGCTGCGGCCAATTTGCTGCATTTCTGCCACCGATTCGGGGCTTTCCACAAACAGAATGTCGGCCCCGGCCTTGGCGTAGAGCTCGGCACGGCGCAGCGCTTCGTCCAAACCCAAGGTGGTACGGGCATCGGTGCGAGCGATGATCAGGAAGTTGGGGTCGGAGCGGGTTTCCACCGCCACGCGGATTTTGTCGGCCATGTCTTGCGCGGGCACGACACGGCGACCCAGCACATGGCCACATTTCTTGGGAAATTCTTGGTCTTCCAGCTGAATCGCACAAGCGCCTGCGGCTTCGTAGCCACGCACCGTGTGCATCACATTCAACAAGCCGCCGTAGCCGGTGTCACCATCACAAATCATCGGCGTTTGGGTGATGCTGGTGAATTGCGTCACCCGGTTCACCATGTCTGAGTAGGTGGCCAAACCCGCATCCGGCATGCCCAAATAAGACGCCACGGTGCCGTAGCCGGTCATGTAGAGAGCCTCAAAGCCCATTTGATCGGCCATCTTGGCCGAGACCATTTCGAACACACCAGGGGCGACCACCAACTGTCCTTGGCTCAGTCGTTGTTTCAGCAAGGCACGGCGTTGTGTATGCGAAAGCGTGGAGATACCTTGTTTGATCATGCGATGGCCTTGGCGCGTTCGAGGGCGTCGATCATGGACGATTGACGAATATAAGCACGTGCGCGAACGGGGTCCAAACTGAGTTCGCGCAGGGCTTGTTGGTTTTCTTTTCGTTTGACGGGATCGCGCTCTTCAATGTCGCGCTTGTTGCGTGCCGTGCTGGCATTGATGTAGTCGATGGCGATGGTGCGACGCTGCCGCTCGTACTGGTCGAGCAACGCATCCGATCCGCCTTTTTGCAAAACGGCCAACAACTTCTCTGTGAGATTCATGGCGTCGTGGATGCCGCCATTCATGCCCATGCCGCCCAGCGGGTTGTTGATGTGCGCCGCGTCCCCGGCCAACACCACGCGTCCATGGCGAAAGCGCTGCGCCACGCGTTGATGCACTTTGTACAAGGTTCGGTGTTGGGTGACGTAGGCCTGCGCTTGCGGCAACAGGTTTTGCAATCGAGCTTGAACAGACTCGTCGGTCAGCACGGCCTCGTCTGATTCTTCGGCCTTGGTGGGAAACAACACCCGCCACAGGGTGGGTACGCGCAGCAAGACACACCATTCTTGCGGGTCCGAGCAGTAATTCACATAGGACAGACGCGGCAAATGATCTGCATATTCAAATGCAGTGGACACCACCAAAAACCGTTCGGGGTAGGTGAAGCCTTCGAACTCGATGTTCAAACTGCGCCGCACCGCGCTCCATGCGCCGTCTGCGCCGATCAGGTAATGGGCTTGCAGGCTGTGGGCTTCTTCCGCTTGCGTGAAGGCCACTTGCACTTGATCAGCGGTTTGAGTGACCTGGGTGACTTTGGCATCAAACAGCATGTGCACATGCGGCATGGCATTCAATTGGGCTTGAATCATTTGCGTCAATTTCCATTGCTCGCATTGCAGCCTGAAAGGATGATCGGTGTCGGGCGCGATAAGTTGCATGTCGAACTCGGCAATCACGCCTTCTTGCCGATCGCGTTGCTGGGTGTAGCGGGCCACCAAACCTTGTGCCAGCAAGTCGCCGGTCAGACCCAGCGGGGCCAACATGTCCAAAGTGGGCGGGTGGAAGGTGGAGGCACGCAAGTCCCGGTTCAGGGCTGGCGCGGCTTCAAGCACAGTGACTTTCACGCCTTGATTGGCCAACAACAAGGCACTGACCAGGCCGACCGGTCCAGCGCCTGCGACCACGACATGGGCTTGATGTGTTTGCATGGGATGAGCTTGGTGATGATTCACTGGCCATGTTACTCAAGTTCATGCCTTGCAATCAGTGGGCTTATCTGCCGCTGGAGAATCTCATCAACAATAGGGACGGTCACACCCCCCCCAGCACCAACCTTCATTTTGATAGGAATCAAGCCATGACCTGGTCTCTCGACTTCATTCAAACCACCGCGGTGGGTGCCATCGCGCTGTTTCTGGGGGTGGCTGTCTTGCGCCGTGTGCCGGTGCTGCGGCGCTACAACATTCCTGCCGCTGTGGTGGGCGGCTTGGTGATTGCCATCCTGGTGACGATGTCGCGTGAATTCAATCTGGCGACCGTGAAGTTCGACACCACCTTGCAAGCGCCCTTGATGACCGCGTTTTTCACCTCGATTGGTTTGAGTGCCAGTGTGGGTTTGTTGAAAGCGGGCACCCGTCAAGCGTTGGTGTTCCTGGCGCTCGCTACTTTTTTGGCGGTCATTCAAAGTCTCATCGGCATGGCCACAGCCGTGGCCTTTGGCCAATCACCCTTACTGGGGGTGCTCATGGGCCCCGCAGCCCTCACCGGTGGCCCGGCCACCGCCTTGGCCTTCGCGCCGCAGTTTGCTGCAGCAGGTGTCGCGTCGGCGGAATCGGTGGCGATTGCAGCGGCCATGGCTGGCATCGTCATGGGCGGCTTGGTCGGCGGCCCCATCGTGACGCGCTTGCTGGAGCATCACCAACTGCAAGCCGCAAGCAGCGCACCGGTTTTGCAAGCTGCGGCCAACCTGCCCGAGCAGGCCAGTCCTGACGAAGAAGGCGACATGTTGACTGCGCTCAAGGGTATCGGCGTGTTGTTGGTGGCCATGGGCATAGGTGCTTGGCTCAGTGGCGTTATGAAGGGGGCCGATCTGACTCTGCCAGGCTATGTGGGTGCCATGATCATGGGCGCCTTGATTCGCAACCTGGACGACCAAACCCAGTGGCTGCGCATTCCCCATGCATTGACCGAACGCATGGGTGTGGTTTGCCTGTCCTTGTTTTTAGCGGTGGCCTTGATGAACCTGAAGCTGTGGGAACTGACAAGCATTGCCGCACCCTTGTTGGTGAACCTGGTCATTCAAGTGGTGGCGGTCGCGGTGTTTTGTTGGTACGTGGTCTTCAGGGTCATGGGCCGTGATTACGACGCAGCCGTCATGAGTGGCGGCTTCACGGGCTTCATGCTGGGCACCACCGCCAACGCCATGGCCGTCATGCATTCGGTGGTGCAGCGCTATGGACCCTCGCCACGCGCGTTTTTGGTGGCACCCATCGTGGGTGCCTTCTTCATCGACTTCACCAATGCTTTGCTGATCACGGGCTGGTTGAACCTGCTGAGTCCCTGAAGACGATGCCAATTGACAAATCAAAAAACGCTTTATTTTTATAAGGCTATTTTTCATCAAAATGCCCTTCAAGCCAATTGCCACTGGGCTTGGAATGTATCGTTGCGACACATAGTGGAAGTACGTAGAGCGAAGCCAAATAGTCACCCTAGAATAATTTCGAGAAGCTGGTTTTTCACCGATGAGGGATTGAAATGATTGTTCTTGCATAGCTGTTTGGCATCGTGGTGTTGGTGGTCGTCATAGCGGCCTTGGTCACTTTCCTCAATCATTTCTATCGAAAATCCAGTCGAGATGTGGCGATCATTCGCACGGGTTTTGGCGGTCAAAAAACCCTCATTTCGGGCGGATGCCTGTCTTTGCCGTTCCTGCACAAGATCGATGAAATCAACCTGCGCACCATCCGTGTGGAAGTGCGGCGTGTGGCTGAAAAATCCTTGATCACCGAAGACCGGATGCGGGTCGATGCCGAACTCGAGTTCTATGTCCGGGTTCAACCCACCATCGAAGGTGTGGCCACTGCTGCCCAGTCTCTGGGCTCCAAAGCGTTCAACCCCGATGGCATGCGCAACTTATTAGAAGGTCGTTTCATTGATGCGGTGCAAGCCGTGGCTGCCAGCCGCACCATGGACCAAATTCATGAAAAGCGGTCCTTGTTTGTGTCGGATATCTCCGCCTTGCTCAAGGACAACTTGGCCGAAAACGGCGTGGTGCTTGACTCCGTCTCCCTGACCCGCTTGGATCAAACTTCCTTTTCTGCACTGGACGAAAACAACGCCTTCAATTCTGTTGGTATGCGTCGATTGGCTGAAATCATTGCGGTCAACCGCAAAAAGCGTGTGCAAATCGAGGCCGAGGCCGACATCTCTGTGCGTCAAACCCAACTCGATGCCACCAAACAGCGCTTGTTGTTGAACCAGCAAGAAGAAGAAGCGCAAATCAACCAGCGCTTGGAATTGGAAAAAGTCAAAGCCCACAGCGATGCAGAAAGTGCTCGCTCGCGCGAGGAGTCTCAGGCGGCGACCGAATCAGCCCGCATCTCACGCGAACAAGAAACCCGCATGCGCGAAATTGAAAAGCAACGCGAGTTGCGCAAGTCTGAAATCGAAGCCCAGCTCAACTCCGAAGTGCGCAAGCTGGAAAGCTCCATCACCTTGTCATCCAAGCAAGCCGAAGAGGCCCATGCGCAAGCCGCGGCTGAATTGGCCCGCACCGAAGTGATCTTGGCGCAAGAAAAAGTACAAACCGATCGCGAACGTGCCATTGCCGATCGCTCCCTCGAAATGGCGGTCAAGCGGGTTAAAGAAGCCGGTGAAGTGGCCGAGGCCAATGCCGCAACCGAAGTCACGGTGTTGCTCAAGCGTACCAAGGCCGAAGCAGAAGCCACCCACACCCGCGCAGCCGCTGAAAAGGCTCGCATGTTGGCCGAATCGGAAGGTTCACGTGCACTGATCGACGCAGAAAACGCACTCAGCCCGCCTGTGCTTCACATGAAGCTCGAGCAATACCGCCTGGACCGCATGCCCGAAATCATGTCGCACATGATGAAGCCGATTGAAAAAATCGACAGCATCCGCATCAACCATGTCAGCGGCTTTGGTGCCAGCCAAGGCGGCTCTGGCGGTGGCGCGTCCGACGAGGGTGGTGGTGGTGGCGGCAAACCGCCTGTCACCCAAGTCATGGACAGCATTTTGGGCATGGCCTTGCAATTGCCTGCGCTCAAAAGCATTGGCGACCAAATCGGTGTCGACTTGTCTGGGTCCATCGATGCTGCCAGCGGTAAATCGTCGCCCAAGGCTGACAAGTAAGCCTGTAGCCGACCCGTCAATCTCTTTAATTTTTATTTTCCCAACCCAAGAGCAAACTGCTCAATTTCAGGAGTATCACCATGAGCTTTTCACGTCGCCGTTTTTTGGCTGGAACTGGATCAGCAGGTCTGACCGCACTGGGCGCCACGATCCCCTTCGAGATGGTTTTGGCACAGGGCGCACCCATCAAATTGGGCTCCATTCTGGACAACTCGGGCAACCTGGATGCCTACGGCAAACCCATGGTGATGGCCACCACTTTGGCCGCAGAAGAAATCAATGCCGCTGGTGGTTTGCTGGGCCGCAAAATCCAAGTGGTGCAATACGACTCACAGTCTGACATTGCGCTGTACACCAAATACGCTCAGCAATTGACCCGTGACGACAAGGTGGACGTGACCCACGGCGGCATCACTTCCGCCTCTCGCGAAGCCATTCGTCAAACCTTCCACCGCGCCAACTCACTCTACTTCTACAACGTGCTGTACGAAGGTGGTGTCTGCGATCGCAACATTGTGTGTACCGGCACCACACCTGCACAAGCGGTTGAG
>CALBEV010000038.1 GCA_937891045.1 uncultured Burkholderiales bacterium
CGCAGGGCGCGGCGCTCATGCAAATCAGCACCCTGTCCCAATTGCCCAAGGCCACCGTGCACCGCATCCTCTCGGCCATGCTCGATGAGCACTTGGTTGAGCGCCCTTGGGGCACACGCAACTACCGACTCGGCCCGGAGGTTTATGCCTTGGGCATGTCGGTGCTGGACGTGCATGACATCAAAAGCATTGCCCAGCCATCGTTTGAACGTTTGGCCGAAGCCACGGGCGAAACCGTGTACCTGGGCATACGCTGTGGCTACGATGCCGTATGCTTGGACAAGCGTCAGGGCCATCTGCCGCAAAACTCAGAAATCCTTCAGGTGCACAACCGCTGGCCCATGGGCATTGGCTCTTTCAGTCTGGCCATCTTGTCTTTTTTGCCCGACGACGAGATCGCCGACATCCTGGGATTTAACCGCCTGCGCAGCGGCCAGGACAAGGCCTTCAGCAAAATGTCCAGCGGTATCCAAAAGACACGCAAGAACGGCTACGCCCTGACCAAAACCCGATCTGGGCGTGGCATCTCGGGCATTGCCGTGCCCGTTTTTGACCGGCGTCGCCACCCGATTGCCTCCTTGTGCGCCGTGTCCACGCTCGAGCGCATGACGGGCAGTTACCTCAGCGATCTGGCCGCCACCTTGGCCCATGAGGCCGACATCATGTCGGCGCAATACGAGCTGGCCCGCATGAACCCGACCCAAGCCGAAACCTGGCGCACCGCCATCAAGGACCCACAAAGCCCGCGCATCGCATTCTGAATACGAGGGGATTCACCCTTACGATTAGCGGAGCTGGCGCATCCACCAGCACAGGTCCGCAATTCCACATGTTGGAATTTTGAGCTTGGTCAATTCACACTCCCCTCCTAGAATTTGGCCACGATAACCAAAGATGGAGACTGTGTATGCAAAAGCTTGTTCGATTTCTCAAATGGAGTGTGCTGGCCCCGTTGGGTCTGTGTGTGGGCCTGGCAAGCGCCCAAGGCTTTCCCACCAAACCGATCAAAATCGTGGTGCCCTTTGGGCCAGGAGGTTCGGGCGACATCACAGCACGGGCCTTTGGCCAGTACTTGGAAGCGCAATTCAAACAAGGCGTGGTGATTGAGAACAAGGCTGGCGCCAACGGCATCTTGGGCACAGAAATCGCCAAGAACGCCCCGGCCGACGGCTACACGCTTTTGCTGACCACCAACACCACACTGGCGGCCAACTTGAGCCTGTTTAAAAAGGTACCTTACGAACCCATGAAGGATTTTGAGCACCTGGGGCAATTCGGCACGGCCGCATCGGTGGCCATGGTCAGCAAGGACTCGGGCATTCGCACCGCAGCCGACCTGACGGCTTATGCCAAAGCCAACCCGGGCAAGGTGTTTTTTGGCCACTACAACTCGGCCTCGCAAATGACCGCTGAAATGTTCAAGGTCAAAACCGGCGCACCCATGACCGGCATCCCTTACAAAAGCATCGGCTCGGCCCTGCAAGACTTCTACGGCGGCCAGTTGCAGGTGCTGTTTCTGGAATATCTGCCTGCGATGGCCCACATCGACAACCCCAAAGCCACCGCGATTGGCGTGACAGGAGCCACACGCTTCAAGCCCTGGTCCAATGTACCAGCCATTGGCGAGACTTATCCAGGCTATGAGCTGGGCTTCTTCTTGGGCCTGGCCGCCCCCGCAGGCACGCCACCGGATGTCGTGCAAAAGCTCAACGGTGCCATTGCATCGGCATTGAAGGACGAGGGTTTCTTGGCCCGCCTGGCGCAATTGGGCCTGACACCATCCAAGGTATCCAAAGCCGAATATCCTCGTTTCATTGAAAGCGAAATCACCCGCTGGGCGCAAGTCATCAAGGACGCAGGCATCACGCCTCAGTAAATCAGCGCTATTCTCATCACCCCACAGGACCCGTCATGCGCCTAGGCTACTTCACCATGCCCTTGCATCCCTTCGAGAGGGACACCACCGAAACTTTGCATGAGGACAGGCAAACCATCATCTTGGCCGATAAGCTTGGGTTTTACGACGCGTTTGTGGGCGAGCACCTCACTGACAAAGCCGAAAACGTGACCAACAGCTTGCTTTTTTTGGCCACCTTGATCCCGGAAACCAAGACCATCAAACTGGGCAGCGGCACCTCCAACTTGTCGCACTCGCACCCCACACTGCTGGCCTCGCAAGCGGCCATGTTTGACCACTTGGCCAAGAGCCGATTCATCTTCGGCATCAGCCCCGGGGCCTTGGCATCCGATGCCGAAGCGCTGGGCATCCTGGACCAAGACCGCAACAAGATGTTTGCCGAGGCCATCGATGTGATCCTGGCCATCTGGGAGCGCGAGCCGCCTTACAACATCGACTTTCCGGACAACCGCTTCAAGGTCAGCACGCAGGTCACCTCCGTCCCCTCGATCGGTCGGGGCCACTTGATGAAGCCTTTCCAAAGTCCCCGGCCAGAAATTGTAGGCACGGTGGTGGCGCCTCACTCCAAGGGCGTGATTGCCATGGGCAAGCGCGACTTCCACCCCATGTCGGCCAACTTCTTGATGGACCATTGGCTGGCCAGCCATTGGGACAATTACTGCGAAGGCAAAACCTCCGTCAACGAAGTGGCCAACCCTGGCGACTGGCGCGTGGCGCGCACCATTTTCGTGAGCGACGATGCCGCAACGGCCAGCCGCTATGGCCGCGCAGACGCCAACAGCCCTTACCGCTATTACTACCGCCAAATGTTGACCAAGATGATGATGTCCAAGCGGCACGTCATCTTCAAAAAACACGCGGACGAAGACGACAGCCATGTCACGCTGGACCGCTTGCTGGACGAGTTGGTCATCACCGGCACCGTGAACGAAGTGACCGACAAAATTTTGGCTTTGCGTGAGAAAGCTGGCCCCTTTGGCGAAATCGTGTACGCCGGCATGGACCTGGTCGATCCCCCAATTGGGACGCCGCTCGATGGAGCTGATGGCCAACGAAGTCATGCCCCGTGTCAACCACGCGCTGGGCCTGGGCTCGGCGATCAACGTGGACGCTCCTCTGGAAACGGCTACGGCATGACCCCGCAAGCCTTCAGGCAGTTGATGCGCTTGCACCCGGCGGCGGTGAACATCATCGCCACCGGCAAGGCACCCCACCGCACGGGCATGACGGTTTCGGCCTTCATGTCTTTGGGGGTGGAGCCGCCCACCGTGGTTTGCGCCATCAACCGCAACGCCTTCAGCTACGCGCACATGGCCGACAACCAGGTGTTCAGCGTGAACACGCTGGCGGTCGAGCACATTGAGCTGGCCAAATTGTTTGCGGGGCAAGCCCCCTTGTTTGGCGATGAACGCTTTGACGAGCAGGAATGGGACCAGTTTGACTCAGGCTCGCCCTGTCTTCGCAGCGCCGTCATGAGCCTGGAGTGCCGTTTGATTCGGCAAGTGCAGGAAAGCACGCACTGCCTCATGGTGGGTGAAGTTATTTCTGGCCGCTACAACGACGACGGCTTGCCTTTGCTGTACCGCGATGGCCAATGGGTGACCGTCAGCGAG
>CALBEV010000039.1 GCA_937891045.1 uncultured Burkholderiales bacterium
GTGTCAAATGACCTATGACGCCATGTGGCACGGCATTGTGAAAGTCAAACCCGGTGCCCATTTGGGCGACATTGGCCATGCCATTCAGGTGTTTGCCGAAGGATTGGGTTTTTCCATCGTGCGCGAGTTTTGCGGCCACGGCATCGGCCAAGTGTTTCACGAAGAGCCCCAAGTTTTGCACTACGGCAAACCCGGCACCTTGGAAGAACTCAAAGCAGGCATGGTGTTTACCATCGAACCCATGGTCAATGCGGGCAAGCGCGACATCAAGGAAATGAACGACGGCTGGACCATCATCACCCGCGACCATTCCTTGTCGGCCCAATGGGAACACACCGTCTTGGTGACCCCGACTGGCTACGAAGTGCTCACCCTCTCCGACGGCAGCCCACCCCTGCCCTCGTTCGTCAAAACCACCAAGTGTTGAACTGGTGAACCCCGCAACAGCGCCTTTTCGGCAAGAAAAAACCGACTTGTTGGCGCAGTGCGCCCAATTGCAAAGCCTGAAACTCGCGCACCGGGTGCATGGGCACTTGCAGCGCTTAAGCAACTTGTGCGATGCGCATTTGCAAACCTTGTGGCAAGAAGCCGGTATGCCCGCCCACGCTTGTTTGGTGGCCGTGGGGGGCTTTGGCCGAGGTGCTTTGTTCCCTTATTCCGATATCGATGTGCTGGTCTTGTTGCCCGCCCATGTCTCGGTGGATGAAGACGATGCCATAAAGTCCAAAGTGGAACAGTTCATCGGCAGTTGCTGGGACGCGGGTTTGGAAATTGGCTCGAGTGTGCGCAACCTGACCGAATGCCTGAGCGAGGCGGCCAAAGACATCACGGTGCAAACCGCCATGTTGGAGTCGCGCCCCGTGGTGGGTGATCCAGCCTTGTTTGCGCAATTCAGCGAAGCCTTCAAAGCGCAAATGGAAGCACGCGCCTTCTTCACCGGCAAAACGCTGGAAATGCAGCAGCGGCACAGCAAATTCGAGAACACGCCTTACGCCTTGGAACCCAATTGCAAAGAGTCGCCGGGCGGCCTGCGCGACCTGCACATGCTGTTGTGGTTGGCCAAAGCCAGCGGCTTGGGGGCCACTTGGAAAGACTTGGCCGCCAAGGGCATGATCACCGAACTGGAATGGCGCCAATTGCAGCGCAACGAAGATGTGTTGTCCCTCATCCGTTGGCGGCTGCATTGGTTGGCCAAGCGGCGTGAAGACCGCTTGGTGTTTGACCTGCAGACCGCTGTGGCACAAGACCTGGGACTGTCAGCCTCGAAAGACGGCTCACCGCATCCCCGCAAAGACAGTGAAGCCTTGATGAAGGAGTATTACTGGGCAGCCAAAGCGGTCAGCCAGCTGAATCAAATCCTGCACCTGAACATCGAAGACTGGTTGTTCCAGCAAGCCCAGGCCCATCCACCCCAAGTGCTGAATGAGCGGTTTTTGGACAAATCGGGCATGTTGGAGGTGGTGGATGATGGCCTGTACCAACGCCACCCCGAAGCGATTCTGGAAACGTTTTTGCTCTACCAAGAAACCGTGGGCATCAAAGGTTTGTCAGCCCGCACCTTGCGAGCGCTCTACAACGCCCGGGGTTTGATGGACGCGGGGTTCCGGCGCAACCCGGTCAACCGCGACATGTTCATGCGGATTTTGAAGTCGCCACAAGGCATCACCCATGCCATGCGCTTGATGAACCAAACCTCGGTGCTGGGCCGTTACTTGTGGGTGTTTCGCCGCATCGTTGGGCAAATGCAGCACGACTTGTTCCATGTATACACGGTGGATCAGCACATCCTGATGGTGCTGCGCAATGTGCGGCGTTTTTTCATCGTCGAACACTCCCACGAGTACCCGTTTTGCTCGCAGTTGGCCGCTGGTTGGGACCAGCCTTGGATTTTGTATGTGGCCGCCTTGTTTCACGACATCGCCAAAGGCCGTGGCGGTGACCATTCCGATTTGGGTGCCCATGAGGTTCGCGTCTTTTGCAAACAGCACGGCATTGCCAAAGCCGATCAGCAGTTGATTGAATTTTTGGTGCGCGAACACCTGACCATGAGCCACGTGGCACAAAAGCAAGACCTGAGCGACCCCGACGTGGTGCAGGCCTTTGCCAAGCGCGTGGGCAATGAACGCTATTTGCGAGCGCTCTACCTCCTGACCGTGGCCGATATCCGAGGCACCAGCCCCAAGGTGTGGAACGCTTGGAAAGGCAAGTTGCTCGAAGACCTGTACAAAACCACCGCAGCAGTGCTGGGCGGTCAAGCCCACGACCCGGATGCCTTGGTGGAAATGCGCAAGCGCGATGCCTTGGAAACCCTGAACCTGTACGCCATGCCTTTCGAATCGCACAAAGCCTTGTGGGAAACGCTGGACGTGGGCTATTTCATGCGCCACGAAGCGGCGGACATTGCTTGGCACACACGCCAGTTGTCGCGCCCTTTGGCCTTGGCCAAAGCCGAAGGCAAGCCGCCCGGCGTGACCGTGAAAGCCCGGCTATCCCCCTTGGGCGAGGGTTTGCAAGTGATGGTCTACACGCCTGATCAAACGGACTTGTTCGCTCGCATCTGTGGCTATTTCGACCAGGCCGGTTTCAGCATCTTGGACGCCAAAATCCACACCGCCCGCAACGGTTACGCCTTGGATACGTTCCAAGTGGTGACCCCGATGTTGAATGCCCACTACCGTGAACTCACCAACATGGTGGAAAACGATTTGAAAAACACCGTCGAGCAAGGCGGCCCCTTGCCCAAAGCCGGGCGCGGCAGGGTGTCTCGGCGTGTGAAAAGCTTTCCTGTGGCACCGCGTGTGCGCTTGCAGCCGGATGAAAAAGCCCAGCGTTGGCTGTTGTCCATTTCGGCCAGTGACCGCGTCGGCCTGTTGTATGGCGTGGCGCAGGTGCTGGCCCACCACCAGATCAACGTCTTGTTGGCCAAGATCAGCACCTTGGGTGAGCGCGTGGAAGACACGTTTTTGATCGATGGCGCGGCCTTGCAACAAAATAAAGCGCAGTTGGAAATCGAAACCGAGTTGTTGGCAGCCTTGCAGGCTTGAATTCAAACGCAGCCCAAGTCAATCGTCGGCGTCGTCCAAGCCCGGAAACAGCACCTCGGTGTAGCCAAAGCGGGAGAAATCCCGCACCCGCATCGGGTACAGCACGCCCATCAGGTGGTCGCATTAGTGTTGCACCACCCGGGCGTGAAAGCCCTCCACCGTGCGGTAGATGGGCTGGCCCTTTGGATCGAAACCTTGATACCGCAAGTGCGTGTAACGCGGCACCATGCCGCGCAAACCGGGCACCGACAAACAGCCTTCCCAGCCCTCTTCTTGATCTTCACCCAGCGGCGTGAGCACCGGGTTGATGAGCACGGTGTAGGGCACCACCGGTGCATCGGGGTAGCGCGGGTTGACCTCGCCCGAACCAAACACCACCACTTGCAAATCGACGCCAATTTGCGGGGCGGCCAAACCCGCGCCGTTGGCCGCGACCATGGTGTCGTTCAGGTCTTGCAGCAATGCTTGTAGCGTTGGCGTGTTGAATTGCGTCACCGGTTGCGCCACTCGCAGCAGGCGCTCGTCGCCCATTTTCAAAATCTCGCGGATCGCCATGGCTTAGTTGCTCACGTCGCTGCTGTGCGCGTTCACCAAGGCCAACAACGCAGCTTCATCCAGCACCGGGATACCAAGCTCTTGGGCTTTGTCGAGCTTGCTCCCCGCCTCGGCCCCGGCCACTACGCCATGGGTTTTCTTGCTGACGCTGCCAGCCACTTTGGCCCCCAGGGATTCGAGCATGTCTTTGGCTTGGTCGCGGCTCAGCGTGGGCAAGGTGCCGGTCAGCACATAGGTTTGACCCGCCAAGGGCAGGCTGGCCCCGGCACTGGGAACGCCTTCGCTCCAGGTGACACCACAGGCCCGCAGTTGTTCCACCACTTCGCGGTTGTGGGCTTGATCGAAAAACGTTCGCAGGCTTTGCGCCACGATGGGCCCAACATCCGGCACTTGCAGCAATTGGTCGACGGTGGCATCCATGATGGCGTCCATCTTGCCGAAATGGCGGACCAACTCTTTGGCCGTGGCCTCGCCTACATGGCGAATGCCCAGACCAAACAAAAAACGGGGCAAGGTGGTTGGCTTGGATTTCTCAATGCTGGCCAGCACGTTGTTGGCGGATTTTTCAGCCATGCGGTCCAAGGTGGCCAAGGCGGCGAAGCCCAAGCGGTACACATCGGACAAGGTGTTGACCAAGCCTGCGTCCACCAGTTGCTCCACCAGTTTGTCGCCCAAGTCTTCAATGTCCACCGCACGGCGATGCGCAAAGTGCAGGATGGCTTGCTTGCGCTGGGCGCTGCAAAACAAACCGCCGGTGCAGCGGTAGTCGGCCTCGCCTTCTTCGCGCACCGCAGGGCTGTTGCACACCGGACATTGGTGCAGCATGGTGAATATTTGCGCGTCTTGCAGACGTTTTTCCAGCACCACCGACACCACCTCGGGAATCACATCGCCTGCGCGGCGCACCACCACGGTGTCGCCCACCCGCACATCTTTGCGGCGGGCTTCGTCTTCGTTGTGCAAGGTGGCGTTGGTGACGGTGACCCCACCCACAAAAACGGGCGCCAACTTGGCCACGGGCGTGAGTTTGCCAGTGCGCCCCACTTGCACCTCGATGGCTTGCACCGTGGTGAGTTCCTCTTGCGCGGGGTATTTGTGCGCCACCGCCCAGCGCGGCTCGCGGGTCACGAAGCCCAGCTGCCGTTGTGCGGCCAAGCTGTTCACTTTGTAAACCACACCGTCGATGTCAAAGGGCAAGGCATCACGTGCTTGGCCGATGCGCTGGTGAAAGTCCACCAAACCGGCGGCGCCTTGCACCACGCTGGTTTGCACCGCCACAGGGAAGCCCCATTGTTGCAATGCCATCAGCAACTCAAAATGGGTTTCAAACGCAGGGCCACCTTGTTCATCAGAAGTGATGTCCCCCAGTCCATAAGCAAAAAAGCTCAAAGGTCGTTGCGCGGCGATGCTGGGGTTGAGCTGACGCACGGCACCGGCGGCTGCGTTGCGCGGGTTGACGAAGGTTTTTTCGCCCTTGTCGCCCGCCGCGATGCGCTGACGTTGGCGCTCGTTCAAGGCTTCAAAGTCAGAACGCGCCATATAAACCTCGCCGCGCACTTCCAACAACGCTGGCACAGGCAGTGAGTTGTTGGTTTGCAGGCGCAACGGAATTTGCCCGATGGTGCGGATGTTTTGCGTCACGTCCTCGCCCATGTCGCCGTCACCTCGGGTGGCAGCTTGCACCAAAACGCCCTGCTCATAGCGCAGGCTCATGGCCAAGCCGTCAAATTTCAGCTCGGCCACATAGTCCACAGCAGGGTCGGTGTCGCGCAAGCCCAGTTCTTTGCGGATGCGTGTGTCAAAGGCTTCGGCACCGCTGGCTTCGGTGTCGGTTTCGGTGCGGATGCTCAACATCGGCAGGGCGTGTTTGACGCTGGCAAAACTGTCCAAGGGTTTGCCGCCTACCCGTTGAGTAGGTGAATCGGAGGTGACCAACTCGGGATGCTCGGCTTCCAAGGCTTGCAGCGCCTTGAACAGCCGGTCGTACTCGGCGTCAGGCAGCGTGGGCGCGTCTAAAACGTAGTACAGGTGGGCGTGGTGGTGCAGCTGGGCCCGCAGTTGGGCGGCTTGGTCGGCAAGTGTGTTGGACATAGGCCCGCTGTGGGCTTAACTGAACAAGCGTCGCGCTTGCAAAGAACCCGCAGACAGGTCGCGGGCGGCCAAGGCGTCGTAGAGGCTGCGCAAGTCATGGTCGATCATCTGGATGCCTGCCTCGGTCAAGACCTGGCCATTGTCATCCGTGATCAATCCGTCCATGGCCTGCGCCAGGTTTTGCGCGGCTTCGCACAAGCGCGAAAAAGCTTGTTCGGATTGGGCCACCTGCGGCACATCCAAGCTCAGGCTGACGCTGCGCAAGGCCGCTTGGTTCGGGTCTTCGGCCATGGCGGCGCGGGCATCGAAAGTCAACACCAGCACGGGTGGCAAGCCTGGGGTGGCCGCTGGCACCACCATGCGCCCGGGTATGACGCCGGGGACAAAGCCAATCCGCGCGGCTTGTTGTTGCACATAGCCCGGGCTCCACGCGGCTTTGCGTGAGGCCAAGGTGAAACCCAGTTGGGCATCGTGGGCACTGGCGAAATGATCAAGCTCGCGGGCTTGGGCCACCACTTCGTTCATGTCGGGGAATTCGGGCGTGGCCGAAAACACCTCAGCAAAAGCCTGTGTTTTCACCACAAATTCAGAGAACTCGATGTCGTTCAAAGGGCCTTGGCGGTTGGCCACTTGCATACCAGCTTGGAAGGCGCTGTAGTAGCGCTGGGTTTGCAGGGCTTCCCACTCGCCGCTGTCGGCGTTCAGGCCTTCAACCAAAAACAATTTGTTGCCCACACGTCGAATGGGCGGCAGCGCAGCGATGGCGGCTTCGCCAGAAACAGGGCTGTCGAGTTCCATGGTGGCAATCACATCGATCAAAGCATCGAGTTGCGATCGCGCATCCAGGTGCGGTAATTCATGCGGCATGCCCGGGAAAGCGTGGCCTGTTTGCAGGTCGTCGCCCAACTCAGCGCTGGGTTCGGCCACCAAGGCGTCCAATTCTTCCTGGGACACCAAGGGCTCGGCTTGTTTGGGTTGGCTTTGACGCGAGGTCCAGGTGCTGTGGGCGACCACCACCACCAAGACCAAGCCGCCTGCCACGGCCAGCCAAAGCTGCAAGTTGCTCATGCGGGCTCAACCAAACTGGCAGCGGCTTCC
>CALBEV010000040.1 GCA_937891045.1 uncultured Burkholderiales bacterium
TGAGAGAACGTTTTTGTCCAGCACCTGCCAGGTGCGGATTTGCTGTTCAACCATGTTGAAGCGGGCGATTTCCGTGTTCATGTCAGCGAAAAAATTCATAAAAAGCCATTCTAGCCAGCGGGGCGTGTCGCAGGGCTTGATTTGCCGTGCCACAGCTTTTTCAACCATTGGCTCAGATCGTCGATATAGCAGTAGACCACAGGCACGACCACCAGTGTCAGGATGGACGAGGTGATGACGCCACCTATGACCGCCTGACCCAAAGGCGCGCGCTGCTCAGACCCTTCAGACACAGAAAAGGCCAAGGGAATCATGCCAAACACCATGGCCAAGGTGGTCATCAAAATCGGGCGAAGTCGCACCTGGGCCGCCAGCAACAAAGCCTCGGTTCTGCCAAGTGGTGCCTCATGCGTACCGTCGCCACGGTCCAGGCCTTCGCGTGCACGAATAGCAAAGTCCAGCAACAAAATCGCGTTTTTGGTGACCAAGCCCATCAGCATGATCACACCGATCACCGAGAACATGGACAGCGTGGACCGAAACACCATCAATGCACCCACCACACCGATCAGTGTCAGCGGCAAAGAAGTCATCAAGGCCAAGGGCTGCAAAAAGCTTTTGAACTGACTGGCCAAAATCATGTAGATGAAGATCACGCCCATGGCCAATGCCACGACGGCGTATTGAAAAGATTCCTTCATGTTTTTGGTGGCGCCGCCAAACTGATAGCGGTAACCGTCAGGCAGTGCAATGCCCGCCATAATGGTTTGTATTTCTTGGGACACCTCGCCGGTGGCACGGCCATAGGTGTTACCGCTGAAAGCCACTTCGCGCGAGAGTTCGCGCCGGTTGACTTGGTTGGGTCCAATGCTTTCAGTTACCTCTGCCACTTGGTTCAGGCGCACGATGCGGCTGCTGTCATCGGAGTTTTGGCCAATGTTGAACGGCAAGCGCTCCAGGTCATGGAGATAGGTGCGCTGGGTGGGATCAAGCCTCACCAGAACATCGTAGGTCTGGTCGTTGTCGGCGCGCCAAACCCCGACGTTTTGCCCGGCCACCAGCGTGCGCAGTTGATTGGCAATGCTGCCCACACCCAATCCGAAATCGGCAGCGGCCTCGCGTTTGACGGTGATGTCCACCGTGGGTTTGTTGGGTTTGACGCTGGATTCGATATCCACCAAGCCTTTGATGTTTTGCAAGCGGGCGGTGACCAAGGCGGCAATGCGTTCAAGTTCTGCCTGGTCCGGGCCTAGCAAGTAAAACTCAATTTGCTTGCTGCCACCGACAGAATCAAGCAAGCCCACATGGGTGACGGTCAATCCGCCCATTTTTCTCAAACGTTCACGAATGATGGGTGTGAACTCAATAATATTGAGTGTGCGCAGTTGTCGATCGACCAAACGGAAATAAACATTGGCATAAATTTTCCCGTTGGCGTTACCCGTGTTGATCGTGCTGAGTGTGTAGCGAACTTCGGGGAAGCTGCGCAGCATGCTCTCGACCTCGCGCGCTTTGGCTTCGGTAACTTGCAACGAAGAACCGACAGGCACATAAAACGTGACACTGGCTTCGGAGTAATCGGCCTTGGGAACAAATTCGGTGCCCAGAAAACGAACCATGAAAATACTGGTGATAAAAATACCCAGTGCCACCAGCACCGTGACAAACCGGTGCCGTAGTGCAATGCCAAGCATGCGCTGGTAGGCGCGTCCCAGCCCTTCGGTGGCATCTTCAAACCATTGGGTGACCCGTCCCAAGCTCATGTCATACCAACTGCGTTTTTTGTGGTGTTGGCCGTTGCGGTGAATACTGGGGTCATGCCAGACACTGGAGAGCATGGGGTCTAGGGTGAAACTGACAAACATGGAAATCAGTACAGCCACCACGATGGTCAGACCAAACTCGTGAAAAAACTTGCCAATGATGCCCTGCATGAACCCGATCGGCAAAAACACGGCCACGATAGAAAACGTGGTGGCCAGCACCGCCAGACCGATTTCTTTGGTGCCTTCCATGGATGCATTGAAAGCAGTTTTGCCCATTTGTACATGGCGAACAATGTTTTCTCGCACCACGATCGCATCATCGATCAACAAACCAATGCACAAGGACAGCGCCATCAAAGTGATCATGTTGATGGTGAAGCCAAACATGGCCATGAACAAGAATGTGCCGATGATGGCAATGGGCAAGGTAAGGCCCGTGATGATGGTCGAGCGCCAAGAATTGAGAAATAAAAACACGATCAACACGGTGAGCAATGAACCTTCGATCAAGGTTTTCCGAACATTGTTCACACCCACACGGATTTGCCTTGACCCGTCGTAAATGTTTTGCAATTTCACGCCGGGCGGCAATTGGGACGCCATATCCGCTACCGTGCGTGCCAAGCCGTCGACCACGTCGATGGTGTTTTCATCCTGCGACTTTTGCACTGATAAAAGCAGCGTGCGCTCGCCGTTATAAAGCGCCAAGTTTTCTAACTCTTGTGCGCCGTCGTTCACCCGAGCCACTTGCGACAGTCGCACGATGCTGCCACCTTTGCGAGCCACGATGATGTTGCCGAAATCTTCCGGTCTTTGCATTCTTCCTTGTACTTGCACCACGCGGTCTTGTTGCAATGAGCGGATGGACCCAACCGGCAAATCTTGGTTTTCGTTGCTGACCGCTTCCACCACCTGTTGTGCGGTGATGCCCAAAGACTCCATCGCTTGCGGGTTGAGGTAGAGATTGATCTCGCGCTTGGTGCCGCCCACTAAAACCACAGAGCCCACACCGCGTACATTTTCCAAACGCTTTTTCAGCACTTGGTCGGCCCAGTTCGTCATCTCGACTTGGCTCAAGGGTTTGACGCCCGCAGGCAGCGACGCTTTGTCAGTCACCACCGCCAATGACCAAATCGGTCGGCTTGCCGGATCAAACCGCAAAATGCGTGATTCTTTGACTTCGGGGCGCAAAAAAGGGTGGACATTCGAGACTTTTTCGCGCACATCATCGGCGGCTTTGCGGCCGTTGACGGTCAGTTCAAATTCGACAATGACGATCGACATACCCTCGTAACTGCGCGATGTAAGCGCGCTGATGCCCGCCGTGGAATTGACCGCCTCCTCGATTTTTTTACTGACTTCACTTTCAATGATTTCGGGTGATGCGCCGGGGTATTCTGTGGTGACCACCACCACCGGCAAATCGATATTTGGAAACTGGTCGATCTTGATCCGTTGAAATGAAAACAAGCCCAACACCACCAAGGACAACATGACCATGGTGGCAAACACGGGGTTGCGCAGACTGACTTGGGTGAACCACATAAATCAGGGTTTGGCGGTTGGGTGGGGTGAATTGCCTGTCACCAAGCGAATATTCAAGCCCTCGCGCATGGCCCCAGCCCGAGATGACAAGACTTGCACGCCTGCTTCTACCCCTTTGATTTCTACCCAGACAGAGTCGTCAGCAACCACACGACCTCGTTTGCCCAGGGTGACCGTGGGATGGCTCACGCGTGACCCGATCAACACCTGCACATAAGGTTCAGGCTTGTCGGTGCGTACAAATTCCAAGGGAACGGCCAACACCTGTTGACGACCGAGTTCGAGTTGGCCTTGGCCGTACAAACCTTGGCGCAAGCCTTGGGTGTTTTGTAGCTTCAGGTAGACCAGCACACTGCGGCTGCCTGATTGCACGTTGGGGTTGATGCGTTGCACTTGTGCATTGACTGGTTGATCACGGCCTTCCAGCGTGAGGGTGGCGGCTTGGCCTACGCGCACGTCCATGGAATCGGCCGGACTGAGGGCAGCTTCTAGTTCTAAGCTGCTCAGGTCAACGATATCGAGCAATTTTTGGTCCACCCCAACGCGTTCACCCGGCTGGGCCAGGCGCGCAGAAATTTGTCCACTGATGGGTGCCAGCAACACGGTGTCATCCAGCGTTTTGCGTGCCACATCGGCACCCGCCAAAGCGGCGTTGAAGGTGGCCTTTGCACCCGCCAAGGTAGCCTCAGACGCTTCAAGTGCGGTTTTGGAAATAAATCCTTGATCCACCAAAGCTTTGTTGTTGTCGTACTGTCTTTGTGCAATGTCAATTTGGGTTTTGGCGGCATCGGCTTGCTGCTCGGCTTGGCGCAATTTGCGTTGGTATTCGGTGGGGTCGATTTTTGCCAATACCTGAGACGCTTTGACGCTGTCGCCCTCACGGGCGGGCAAGCTGAGCAATTCGCCAGAAGCACGCGCTTTGACGGTGACGGTGTTCAATGCTTTGAGATTGCCAGACACCGGCAAAGTAAACACCATGGTCTGCAGTCCCAATGTGAGCAGGTTGGTCGATGGCACGTCGACCACTTGCTCACTGGCCACGGGGGTGGCAGTTGATGATGCAGACGGGGCGGGTGTGGCATTGCCAGCGCCGGCATTTTTGCGCATTTGCCAGTAACCGGCACCTGCCAGCAGCACTGCCAGCAACAGTGCCCAGCCAATTTTGGAACGCAATGTCATGTCAAGAAGCTCCGAAGTGCTGTGAAATGAATGAGGAATTATGTTTTGAGCCAACCATGCATCAAGGCCTGAACATGTGACTGTAAAAATGTTTCCGGATTGAACATACTGTGGTCGACGCATGCAGACAAAGAATGCTTCCACATACTGATAAAAAAGATGACGGACACCAAGCTGTAAACAGCGGTGTCGGTGTCAATGGATTTGAATTCGCCAAGGTCTATGCCGCGCTGCAGAATTTTTTTGAACAAAATGTGACCAGGTTGCATCACCTCGGTTTCATAAAACTTCACCAGTTCGGGGAAATTGCTGGCTTCGCTGGTGACCAACTTGGTAATGCCGCTCGCCGTGGTGTCGCCTATTTTGTGCCACCAAGTTTGCATGGCGTAGCTGACCATTTCGGCGGTGCTGCCTTTGAAATCATCAAACTCTTGGTTCCATACGGGGAAGTGGTCTGACAAATTGCGTTGAATCACCGCTTTGAACAGGTCTTCCTTGGAGTGGAAATACAAAAAAAGGGTGCCCTTGGAAACGCCAGCCCGCAAGGCCACTTCTTCCACCCTTGTCGCCGCAAACCCTTTTTCAACAAACAGGCTCAATGCCGCGTCCAGCAATTCTTGCGGACGGGCTTCTTTGCGACGTTCGCGCTTGTGCTGTGCAAGTTCAGGGGAGGGGGATAAGGAAGGGCTTGGCATATTAATGACT
>CALBEV010000041.1 GCA_937891045.1 uncultured Burkholderiales bacterium
AAGACGATGCTGAAAGCCTTCAAATGAGCTTATTTGAGGAAATCTCCGGACACTAATGAATCTGACCCCAATTGTTTTTGTTCAAACCATTTGGCGCAACACGTTCTTCTGCACTTTCCCCATGGCATTGCGCGGCAACTCATCGAGCAACTTGCACACCTTGGGCACTTTGAAGCCCGCCAACTGCCCTTTCAACGCCAGCAACAAAGCAGCGGGCTCCAGCAGCGCCCCGGGCTTGGCCAACACAAACGCGCAGCCCACCTCGCCAAAGTCAGGGTGCGGCATGCCCACCACCGCGCTTTCCAACACACCGGGCAGTTGGTTCAAAGCGTCTTCAATTTCAGCCGGGTACACATTCAATCCGCCGCTGATGATCAAGTCCTTGTCGCGCCCGACGATTCGGACATAGCCGCGCTCGTCCAGCGTGCCCATGTCGCCGGTGATGAAAAAACCATCGTGCGTGAACTCTTGCGCGGTTTTCTCAGGCATGCGCCAGTAGCCGCCAAACACGTTCGGGCCTTTCACTTGGATGCTGCCCACCTCATGCAGCGCCACCGCCTGCCCTTGCGCATTGGCGATGCGCAGCGTGACGCCCGGCAACGGAAAACCGACGCTGCCGCCCACGCGCTGCGACTGCCCCTGAAAGCGCTCGTCGGCGGCATAGGGATTGGAGGTGAGCATCAGGGTTTCGCTCATGCCGTAGCGCTCGAGCACGGTGTGGCCAGTGCGTACTTGCCATTGCGAGAAAGTGTCCACCAACATCGGTGCCGAACCGGAGATGAACAAACGCATGCCGCTGCACAGCTGGGCGTTCAAACCGGGCTGCGCCAACAAGCGGGTGTAAAAAGTTGGCACGCCCATGAACACCGTGGCGCGGGGCATATCGGCCAGCACCCGCTGCGGCTCGAACTTGCTGTGCCACAGCATGGTGCTGCCGTTCAAAAGCGCGGCGTGGATGGCGATGAACAAACCGTGCACGTGAAAAATGGGCAAGGTGTGCAGCAGCACGTCGCCGGGCACCCAGCCCCAATAGTCTTTCAACATGAGCGCATTGCTGGCCAGGTTGGCGTGGCTGAGCATCGCGCCCTTGCTGCGCCCGGTGGTGCCGCTGGTGTACAAAATCGCCGCCAGGTCCTCGGGGCGACGCGACATGGGCGTGTGCTGATCGCTGTGGTGCGCGGCGCGTTCCAGCAGGCTACCACCGCGTTGGTCGTCAAGGGTCACCACATAGCGCGTGCCTTGTTGAAACGCCAGCTTGCTGACCCAGCCGAAATTGGCGGGTGTGCAGACCACCACGGCAGGCTCGGCGTTGCCGATGAAGTAACTCAGCTCGGCGCTTTGGTAGGTCGGGTTCAAGGGCAAAAACACGTGGCCACTGCGCAGCGTGGCCAGATACAGCAGCATGGCTTCCACCGACTTGTCCACGTGCGCGGCGATGCGCGAGCCCGCGGGCAGATCCAAACTGTCAAGCCAATTGGCAAGCATGGCGCTGCCGCGCTCGATGTCGCGCCAGCTGTAGCGCAGGCCTTGGTCGGTTTCGATGGCGATGGCATCCAAGTTCGCGGGAAAGCCTTGGCGCAGTGTGAGGTAGAGGTTGGCGTTCATGAAGGCATTTTCACAGCACGCTCAAAAAGCCTTGTTTTGAGAAATTGGGGTCAGATTCCAATTCATTCAAAAAATGGTCCCCAGGCCGTGGGGCTTTGAAGAAAAACAATTGGAATCTGACCCCAATTAAACCGTGAATCGTGATACATGAAAACGGCAAAACGTTGAATTTAAGTATCATAAAAACGGCTTCAAGGCCCGCCCATACTGACAACCCCCTCAAATCACGGTATTTCGACCTCCTTCAAACAGGCCGTCGAACTTAACCACTTTCGGCTCGCCCCAGCCCAGAATGGTCATCGAACATCAACATTAACCCAACCTGATTGGTTATGATGGCTTCCATCCGCGTCAATGCACTTCGCTTGGTGATCTACCCGAATGACCATGGCCCACCGCACGTCCATGTGATGGGCCCAGGATGGGAGCTGAAAGTGCGCTTGAAGGAGCCGCCAGAGTTGGTGGCGGTGCTTGGCAAGCCCAAAACCGCCGAGTTGGCAGAAGGTCTGGACGCGGTTTGGCGGCACCTGCGTGAATTGACACAAATGTGGGGCAGATTGCATGACTGAACAAACCAAAGCAAATTGGCTAGCGCATCAACTGGCGGCTGCGCCCAGCCTGACCCACCCTGTCCATGATGCCGTGCATGCCGTGTCCGCGGGCTACGACGAAACCAGCCAGCACATCGTCGTGACCATGAGCAACGGCGCAGCGTTTTCATTTCCACCTCAGCTCGCGCAAGGCTTGCAAAAAGGCTCTCCTTCGCAATGGGCAGAGGTGGTGCTGTCGCCCATGGGCACGGGTTTGCATTGGCCGCAGTTGGATGCGGATTTGTCGGTTCAGGGCTTGCTTGAGGGGGTGTTTGGCAGCCGCGCTTGGCGTCGTGCACATGCTGCCCGCGCGGGCAGCGTCAAGTCCGAGGCGAAAGCTCTGGCGGCTCGCGCCAATGGTGCCAAGGGTGGGCGGCCAAAGAAGCGGTTCGATTCCAATTGATTCACTTCAAAGCCGCACGGCCTGGGGACCATTTTTTGAGCGAAAGACCAGAAAAATGAGTCCCCATGGCGGGCGGCGAAAGCGTGACTTCAAGGCTAAAACAATTGGAATCTGACCCCGATTCTTTTAATTGGAATCTGACCCCAATTGTTAGCCTCGGCGGCGCACCAGGAACAGGCCAACGACGACCATGGGCACACACAGCCACTGCCCCATGCTCAGGCCCAGCGCCAGCAAGCCCAGGTGCGCATCGGGCTCGCGGAAATACTCGGCGATGAAACGCGTCAATCCATAGCCGATCAAAAACAAGCCGGAGATGAAACCGGTGTGCCGATGCGCCCGCCCGCCCTGCCACCACAGCAGCGCGAACAACAGCAGGCCTTCCAGCAAAAACTGATAGACCTGCGAGGGATGCCGCGCCAACGCGCTGCCGCTTTGCGGGAACACCATCGCCCACGGCAGGCTGGGGTCGGCGGCGCGGCCCCACAGCTCGCCATTGATGAAATTGCCCACCCGCCCTGCGGCCAAACCGGTGGGCACGCACGGCGCCACAAAGTCGGTCACTTGCAGCCAGGGTTTGCCGCGCTGCCAGCCGTACAAGGCCAAGGCGCCAATCACGCCCAGCATGCCGCCGTGAAAGCTCATGCCGCCTTGCCACAAGTACAGCACTTCCAGCTGGTGCGCGGCGTAATAGCCGGGTTTGTAAAACAAGCAGTAGCCAATGCGCCCGCCCAGCACCACACCCAGCACGCCGTAGGTCATCAGGTCGTCGATGTCTTTCGCACCCCACATGCCTTGTTGCGCCAAGGCGGCAAACGGCGGCTGCCGCAACCGGCGGTGCGCCAAGAACAAAAACAGCATGAACGCCGCCAAGTAGGTGAGGCCATACCAGTGGATGGACACAGGCCCTATCGAGAGGGCCACGGGATCGATTTGAGGATGAATCAGCATGGGGGCACTGTAAAGCATGGGCCATGACGGCTGGTTGAACAGCCACGGGCCCCGGCCCAAACCAGCAAAACAACTAAAAAAGTAACTTTAAAATTGAAAAATACCGCGATTGTGTGGCATTTATTGAACGTTTAGCGGCATATTTGTAGGTATTTATGTTGCAATTGACAAAATCCTGCTTACCATAGGTCTCAGATTGTGAATCGCCCTCCATAAAAAAGCGAACACATCTGTTTCATTCAACCCAGTTCTCAAAGGATCTCACGATGAAAAAATCGTTCTCTCTCAGCAAAACAGCCCTGGCTGTGGCCAGCGGCTCGTTCTTCGCGCTGTCGGCTCCAGCCTACGCTGAAAATGACAAGGCCCTGGTTGAAATCACCGGCCAAATCAGTCCAACCACTTGTGTGCTCTACATGGCGGAAAGTGCCGATGGCGATCGCACCAAAACAAGCAAAACCCTGGATTTGGGCAACATCAAAAGTGGAACCAACGGTTTTGGCCCTGGCAAAACCTTTGGCACCGCCAAGAAAGTGGTGTTCACTTTGAGCGCCAGATCAGGCGAAACAACACCCTGCAGGGCGGCCACTGACAACGCCAGATGGAATGTGGTCCTGGGTTTTGCCCCTGACAGCGTGGCCTATACGACTACAGGCGGAACCTTCGCGAAAAACCAAGGCAAAGGAGGAACCGACGCATGGTTGGCTTTGAGTGATGTAACGACGAGCACTACCACACCCAGCATGCTCACCCTCAAAGAGACCATGGGATACACGGGCACCACGGTGTCAAAAACCGATCGCCGGTTGAATCAAAACATCACCTTGCAAGCGCAACTTGCTTACTCCGGCACCACTGCAGCCAGCGTAGGTCCATTTGTCGCGACCATCCCCTTGTTGGTTGTCTACAAGTGACGGGCCCAGCGATCACATCCAAATCACTGAAAAAGCATGGGCTCAAGCCATGATGCTTTTCATCCAAGTTAAAGCAAAGGAATCTTCAGCATGAAACACATTTCGAAAATCTCACAAGCCACAACGCTGGTTTGTGCCTTGGGCGCTGCGTGCTTGCCCAGCCTGTCAGCCCATGCCGACACAGGCACCTTGACCGTCAAAGCGGCGATTGCCACCACCACCTGCGCTCTCGTGATTGGCGACACCCGCGATAGCGCCAATGGAAGCAAAACCTCATACAAAGCAGTGAATTTGGGCAACTTGAGCGGCACCAACTCTTCAAGCGTTGTTGGTGCAACTTTTGGTACTCCCAAGAATATTTATTTCACATTTAAAAACCCCAGCAACTTGAGCCAACCCTGTGCGATCAACTCTACGTTTTGGCAAGTCAAGACCACTTTGTCAGCCAGTCAAATCTCCTCGGTCGCCAACAAAACATATCTGAAAAATGCAGTCACAGGTGGTACGAATGCAGGGGTGGTGATTACGAACGCGGGCGGCAAAGAATTTGATTACTCGAAAATTAGCCAAATTCCACTTACCCTGGCAGCTGGTGCCAAGAGCTCTCCAATAGGGGTCATCAAAGCCCAGTTCATACACACTACCAACACAGCAGCCACCGCAGGCAGATACAACTTCCTGTTACCGCTGACCGTGATTTACAACTGATCAAGTTGGCCCCCATGCACTCCTTACCGCGCTTGTCTGTCACCACCAGAATGGTTCGTTGTGGCGTCGTGGGGCTTTTGATTTTGGGTTTTGCAACCGGGTCAACCGCCCAGTTGCAAACCAAGCCTTTAGAGAATTTGGGTTCGTTGAAAGCGAATGTCACGATCCCCACCTGTTTGCCAGCTGGTTTGTCCAGCGACAGCAGCAACCTGTTGGTGGTGAATTTGCCCCCTTTAAGCGCAAACACTTTGAGCGACAGCAACTTCGGTCCGGTCACCCCAGTGGAGATCGACATGCGCAACGAGGCCAACGCAGCGTGTCTGAAGCCTTTGCGTCAAAACGCCACCTTGGTTTTTGACCAAGCCTTTGCCGCCGTGGCCCCCAACACCGGTTTGCTGCGCAACACCGCCCGCGACAACCCCGCCAGCAACGTCTATGTGCAGTTGGGTTTCTTCGATGCCACCGGTTTGTTCACCCCGCTGGATTTGCGCCAACCGTTGAAGCTGACCCCGACCATGTGGCGCGACAGCAGCACCTTGATGCTGGGCGCACGCTATGTGGCTGCCCGTGCCGTGACACGGCTAAACCCGAATCAGCTCACTGCCACCACCTCGGGTGCGGCGGTGACCCCTGGGCAGGTGCAAGTGCAACTGCCTTTTCTGATGAAAGTCCATTGATGAATCCGCGCGTTTTGAACATGGAAACAACAGCTGCCCCGCGAAAGCGGCTTTTTTTGCCTCCAAACAAGCAAATCTGAGCAAGTGTTGAAAGTATTTCAAAGCGTTTACAAAAACCAAACCAAGGAGATGAATTCACCCGCTTTTGTATGACGACTGGCGTTCGCGCTGAATGCTAAAGAGGCTTTTGCGGCTTCGGTGTTGTTTTGATTCAATGCCATTCAGGCAGGTGTGCTGGACACCTGATGAACCATTCAAGGGGTTGAACCATGAAAACAAACACAAGCATCCAACGCGCCACCGGCCTGCTGGCCCTGCTGTTGACACTGTCCACAGCACAGGCCCGCGACGCGGTCTTGGTGATCCAAGGCCATGTCATGGCTCCCAGTTGCAATGCACAAGCACTGTCAACAGCCCTGTCGGCTGGGCAAAGCGCGATCAACGGCCAGGACTGCGGTCAGGCTGTGCGCTCCTCCCAGGCCACCAACTTGACTGTTGCCAAGGTCCGAGAAGTGGCTGTGGCCACTGGCGCGAACGCCGACACAGTGAAAAAAATGGTGATCCTCACCTACCACTGAGTCAGCTGCCAGCATTTTTGGCTTCTCGGGTTCAACAAGATGTTCAACCACCGAGAAGAAAAAAATGCTTTTCAATGTTTTTCACCGCGCCACGTCGCGCCCATTTTTCAACCAAGCGCTTTTGAGCTTGGTCTTGGCCAGCACCGGCTGGCTGCTGCACAAGCCCGCGCAAGCTGACACGGTCATCGAGACCACCCGCATCATTTACCCCGAGGCGCGGCGTGATGTGTCTTTCAAGATCACCAATTCGTCCAAGACCACACCCTCGTTTGTGCAGATGTGGCTCGACGATGGCAACGCCAATTCCTCTCCCGAAGAGATCTCCACACCGTTCAGCTTGACGCCGCCGATTGCGCGTTTGAAGGCTGACAGCAGCCAGGTGGTGCGCTTGGTTCTCACCGGCGGCGATCCCTTGCCCGCCGACAGAGAAAGCGTGTTCTGGTTCAACATGCTGGAGGTACCGCCCAAATCCAATGAGGATACCCGCCTGAGCTTTGCGGTGCGCACCCGCATCAAGATGTTCTACCGCCCCAAAGCCTTGAAAGGCGACCCGATGGAATGGATGGACCGGGTCAGCTGGAAAGTGGTGAAAGGCGAGAAAGGCTGGATGGCCGAGGCCAGCAACCCCAGCCCGTTTCACATCTCCATGTTCAGCATCAGCCTGGGCACCGGTGGCAAGTACGACGTGGTGGCCGATGGCGGCATGGTCAACCCCAAAGACAAGGCTTCGTTCCCGCTCACCGGTACCGACAACATGAGCCGGGTCACGCAAAAAACCCTGCGTGTCGAGTATGTGAACGACTATGGCGGCGCCACCACCAAAGAACTGCCCATCGTCCTCACCAACTGATTCGCGCTCAAGGCTTTCACCATGACACATTCTTCTGACAAACGGGCTTGGCGTTGCAGCGTCAAGCCACGCCTCTTGACGCTCTTGGTGTTGGCCTCTTGGGGCGCGGTGCAGGCCGCCGACAGCCTGACGCCCGAGCCCATTTCACGGGTCGAGGTCAAAGCCATGGCCTCCAAGCGTTCACCTGCCGAGCTGGTGTTGATGGTGCAAGGCTTGGCGGGGCCCCAACAACGCCTGCAGCTGTTGCAAAACGACCTGGTGTTTTTTGAGCAGCGCTTGCCCGAGGGCGAGTTTCAGCTTGGCAGCATCTACCCCTTGAACAACCAGCAAGCGGTGAAGGTCAAACTCATCACCAATGACTTGGAAACCGAGAAAGCCGACCTGCCCCTGCGCTCGCAAGAAAAAGTCACCTTGTTCAACCAACGCTTTGAGTTGATGGCTTTGGCGCCCTTGTCCAGGCGCGTGCCCTTGGTGGAAGCCACACCCATCAACGAAAACGAGATCGAGTTTGATGGTGATTTTTTACGCGGCAACGCCTTTCGCAACCTGAGCACGGCCGACATCAAAAAACTCGGCAGCGTGCGTCCTGGCAGCTATGACGTGGAGGTGTATCGCAACAACGACTTCATCACCAAAACCCAGCTGCGCTTGATTGAAGCCAGCCCTGGCGGCGAGGTGCGGGCTTGCATCACCCCCATGTTGTTCAACATGCTGGGCGTCAAAACAAATTTCATCAGCACCAAGGGCTTGCAAAGCTTGCAGCCGGTGTCTGTTGTCAAAACCAAGGCCAGCAGCAACAGCGTTTTAAACGCGCGAAGCACACCCAGCACCGCCCCTGACACGCTGCCTGCGCCTGCGCCCTTGTTGGCCCCTGCGCCCAACAACCAGTGCTTGTTCGTCAGCGACTGGGTGGCCTCGTCCAGCGACCGCTTCGACAGCGGCGAATTGCGCTATGACATCCAAATTCCGCAAGCCTTTCTCACGCGGTCTTCGCGCCAAACCGTGCCCAAAGAGTTGCTCACGCGTGGTGACAACGCCGCTTTTGTGAACTACAACTTCAACAACTTCCGCAGCGATGCCGTGAGCGCAAACTTCCTGGCTTTGAACTCGGGTGTCAATCTCGGTGGCTGGCAGTTCAGGCAAGGCAGCAGCGTGTCGCAAAACGAGTTGGGCCAAAACCAATACCGGGTTGACGAGACGGTGCTCAAGCGCCCCTTGATCGATCAAAAAGCCAACCTGGTGATTGGCGACACCAGCACCGACAGCCCGGTGGTGGGCGGCGTGCCGTTGCGCGGCGTGCGGGTGTCGTCTGAAGAAGCGCTCTACCCTGAGGGTGAGCGTGAATTCTTACCGGTGGTGCGCGGCGTGGCCCGCACCAATGCACGTGTGCGGGTGTTGCAAAACAACGCGGTCATCCTCGAGCAAAATGTGCCGCCAGGGCCGTTCGAGTTGGCCGAGCTGAACCCGATTTCCAGCGTGGGCAATTTCCAAGTGGTGGTGTCCGAGGCTGATGGCAGCGAGCAGCGCTTTGTCGTGCCTTTCAGCATCAGCATTGGCCAACTCAACCCCGGCTCTTACCGGTACAGCGTGGCGACCGGCCTTTACCGCAATTTCAACAACACGCAGAACACACAGGTGGTGCAAGCCTATGTGCGCTATGGCTTGAACAGCCTCATCACACCCACCGTCGATTTTTTAGCCGGTCCCAACTACCGCAACCTGGGCTTGCAAACCAGCTTCACCGGTGCCTGGGGTGGTGTGAGTTTCAACACCTTGTTCTCGCACTTGTTCACCAGCGACACCAACAAAAAAGGCCGAGCCTATGGCGTGAACTATGCAGCTCCGAGTTGGCGCAACCTGAGTGTGTTTGCCGGGTCGAATTACCAGAGCGAGTTCTACACCACACCCACCTCGGGTTTAGGCAACACCGACACCACATCCCAATTGGTTTTTGACACCTTCAAACGCAGCAACTTCGTCAGTTTGGCTTTGGGTCTGGACCGCTTTGGCAGCCTGAGCTTGGGGCTGGTGGACCAAACCAGCTGGGGCGATGCTGTGTCCACCAAACAAATCCAACTTGGCTATGGGGTCTCCTTGGACCGTGTTGGTCTGTTTGCCAGCTTGGGGCGCACTGTCTTCAGCGATGACCGGCCGCACGTAGACGCTTTGAGTCTGTCGGCCACAGTGCCCTTGAACCTGGGCAGTTGGAACGGCAGTTTGATTGCCGGAGCCAATCAAACCACGGGCAGCCCCGTCACAAGAAGCTTGTCCTTCAACAGTGGCGCCAGCGGCGAGTTGTTCGACAAATTCAACTACGGCTTGACCACCTCGAGCACCAATGGCGAGAACTCGGCCGGTGCCTTCGCCAGTTACCAGCATCCCTACGGCACGGTGGGTGCGAGTTACAGCGCGGGCAGCAGCGGCAGCCAACAAACCGGCCTGAGCCTGAGCGGTGGCTTGGTCGGTCACAGCGGTGGCCTGACCTTGGCGCCCACCCTGAGCGACACCTTCGGCATTGTGGAAGTGCCCAATGGCCAAGGCGCTGGCGTGTTGGGCAGCTCCGCGCAGGTGAATCGTTTTGGTTATGGCGTGGTGCCGTTTTTGTCGCCCTACTACCTGAACGATGTGCAAATCAGCTTGGAAACCGCCCCCCTCGGTTTGGAAATTGACAACGCGGCCCAAAAAGTGGCGCCCGTGGACGGCTCGATCGTCAAGCTGAAATACAAATCCACTGCGGGGCGTCCTGTGGCCTTCACCTTCAGCCTGCCCGATGGCGAACGCATTCCCATTGGGGCCAGCGTGATGGACAAAGACGGCAACGAACTCGCCACCTTGGGCCAAAGCAACCGCGCCTTGGTGCGCTTGCAAGCCGATCAAGGTGTGTTGAAAGTGGTCTGGGGCGATAGCCCCAAAGAGCAATGCGAAGCGGCCTACAAACTTGAAAAAACCAAAAGCGGCGACCGCGAGTTTTCACGCGTCAAGCTGATGTACTTCAAGCCCGAGGCCATCAAAGAGGCGATGAACCAAACCGGCAGTCCGCCTATGCTCAAGCCCTGACAGCACAAGCGAGTCGGGCTTGAGACGGTGATCGAAACAAGCAGCGTTTCAGCGCAGACGTTTCACGCGATGTCGCAACTGTCTCCATGAGGACTGCGGACATCAAGGGCTTGTCAGTCAAAGCTAAACTCCTGTTTTTCATGTGACAGGACGTTTTGCCATGGCCACCACCCCGATCAAAATCAACCGCCGCTCGGCCCACATCACCGAGGGCAAATCCCGCGCGCCCAACCGCTCCATGTACTACGCCATGGGTTACGAGCAAAGCGACTTTGTGAAACCCATGGTGGGCGTGGCCAACGGCCATTCCACCATCACGCCATGCAACAGCGGTTTGCAAAAACTCGCGGACGCGGCGGTGGCGGGTATTGAAGAAGCAGGTGGCAACGCGCAAATTTTTGGCACACCCACCATCTCGGACGGCATGTCGATGGGCACCGAGGGCATGAAATATTCCTTGGTCAGCCGCGAAGTGATTTCAGATTGCATCGAAACCTGCGTCGGCGGCCAGTGGATGGACGGCGTCTTGGTGGTTGGCGGTTGCGACAAAAACATGCCCGGCGGCATGATGGGGATGCTGCGTGCCAATGTGCCCGCCATCTATGTGTATGGCGGCACCATCTTGCCCGGCAGCTTCAAAGGCAAAGACCTGAACATCGTCAGCGTGTTTGAAGCCGTCGGGCAAAACGCCGCAGGCAACCTGAGCGACGGCGATTTGTTGGAAATTGAAAAACGCGCCGTGCCTGGCACCGGCTCTTGTGGTGGTATGTACACCGCCAACACCATGTCGTCGTCGTTTGAAGCACTGGGCATGTCCCTGCCCTACTCGTCCACCATGGCCAACCCGCACGACGAAACCCAAAACTCGGCCAAGGCCGCAGCCAAGGTGTTGATTGAAGCCATCAAAAAAGATTTGAAGCCGCGTGACATCGTGACGAAAAAAGCCATCGAAAACGCGGTGGCCGTCATCATGGCCACCGGCGGATCCACCAACGCGGTGCTGCACTTTTTGGCCATCGCCCACACCGCTGAGGTGGACTGGACCATCGACGACTTTGAGCGTATGCGCAAAAAAATCCCTGTCATCTGCGACTTGAAACCCAGCGGTCAATACCTGGCTGTAGACCTGCACAAAGCCGGTGGCATTCCCCAGGTGATGAAGCTGTTGTTGAACGCCGGTTTGTTGCACGGCGACTGCATGACCATCACCGGCAAAACCGTGGCGGAAAACCTGGCCGATGTGCCCAACGAACCCCGCGCCGACCAACAAGTGATTCGCCCGATCAACAAACCCATGTACGCCGAAGGCCACTTGGCCATTTTGAAAGGCAACTTGTCGCCCGAAGGTTGCGTGGCCAAGATCACCGGCTTGAAAAATCCGGTCATCACCGGGCCCGCTCGCGTCTTTGACGACGAACAGTCTGCTTTGAAAGCCGTGTTGGACGGCAAGATCAAAGCCGGTGATGTGATGGTGTTGCGCTACCTCGGCCCCAAAGGCGGCCCCGGCATGCCCGAAATGCTGGCCCCCACCAGCGCCTTGATTGGTGCGGGTTTGGGCGAGAGCGTGGGTCTCATCACCGACGGTCGTTTCTCGGGTGGGACCTGGGGCATGGTGGTCGGCCACGTCGCGCCCGAAGCGGCTGTGGGTGGCACCATCGCGCTCATCCATGAAGGTGACAGCATCACCATTGATGCGCACCAATTGGTGTTGCAACTCAACGTGGCGGATGACGAAATCGCCAAACGCCGCGCTGCTTGGAAAGCCCCCGAGCCGCGTTATGTGCGTGGTGTGCAAGCCAAGTTTGCCCACAACGCGTCCAGCGCCAGCAAAGGCGCGGTGCTGGACTTGTTCTGAGCTCTCTGTGCAACTTGTTGGACTGAATGCCGCACTTGCAAAGGTGCAGCACTTTTTTAATTGATGAAAGACCTGAACATGAAATCTGTATTGACAACCGTATTGGCATCCGTTGTTTTCTCTGGTGCGGCCTTGGCTGATCAAAAACTAGCTGGAACCAAAAACTGCTTGGCATGCCATGCGGTGGGTACAACGGTGGTTGGCCCGTCGCTCAAAGATGTGGCGAAAAAATATGCTGGCGACAAAGAGGCGGCAGCAGCTTTGGCCGTCAAGATCCGCGAAGGCGGCGGCGGTGTCTGGGGTGCGGTGCCCATGCCTGCCAATCCGCAAGTCAATGAGGCTGAGGCCAAGAAATTGGCGGTCTGGATTCTCAGCTTGAAATAAACAATTGGGGTCAGATTCCAATTAAGGCAATTGGGGTCAGATTCCAATTAATTCACGCTTGCTTGCCCGCCGCGCTGGGCTCAAACGCCGCTCACCGCAGCGGGGCTGCAACGTTCGCTACACCTTTGACCCAGCACGTCAGTCAAGCTGAAATGACTTTATGGGTCGGCTCAACTTCTTAAAGTGATTTCTCGCATTCCGCTCCACCTTGCGCTGAAAATTTCCTTCAAAGCCGCACGGCATGGGGACCATTTTTTGAGCGAAAGACCAGAAAAATGAGTCCCCATGGCGGGGGCTCCAGCGTGACTTATTTCAGATGCGCTTAAAAGACACGCGAAAGACCGACCATGGCGGGATCGTCCGCCGCTCACCGCAGCAGAGCTGCGACGTTCGCTACACGGGCCGACCCACCATGTTCGGCCTGACGTGAATTAATTGGAATCTGACCCCAATTAGTGGTTGTCAGCCAGTTGGTCCAGGATGGCTGGATTCTCAAGGGTTGATGTGTCCTGCGTAATAGCCTCGCCCTTGGCCACCGAGCGCAACAAGCGCCGCATGATCTTGCCCGAGCGCGTCTTGGGCAGGTTGTCACCAAAACGAATGTCCTTGGGCTTGGCGATGGGGCCGATTTCTTTGCCCACATGGTCGCGCAAAATTTTGGCAATCTGCTTGGCTTCGTCGCCGGTGGGGCGTGAACGCTTCAAGACCACGAAGGCGCAAATCGCTTCACCCGTGGTGTCGTCGGGACGGCCCACCACGGCGGCTTCAGCCACGAGCTCGGTGCAGCTCACCAAGGCCGATTCAATTTCCATCGTGCCCATGCGGTGACCCGACACGTTCAACACATCGTCAATGCGACCGGTGATGGTGAAGTAGCCAGTTTTCGCGTCACGAATGGCCCCGTCGCCAGCCAGGTAGTACTTGCCTTTGAACTCTTCGGGGTAGTAGCTTTTCACGAAGCGCTCGGGGTCGCCCCAAATGGTGCGAATCATGGAGGGCCATGGTTTTTTCACCACCAAGATGCCGCCTTCACCATGGGGCATGTCGTTGCCCGCTTCGTCCACGATGGCGGCATGAATGCCGGGGAACGGCAGCGTACAAGAGCCCGGCACCATGGGTGTGACACCCGGCAATGGCGTGATCATGTGGCCGCCAGTTTCGGTTTGCCAGAAGGTATCGACGATGGGGCAACGGCTGCCGCCCACATGCTTGTGGTACCACTCCCAGGCTGCGGGGTTGATGGGTTCACCCACCGAGCCCAGCAAGCGCAAGCTGTTCAGGTTGTAGCGATCAGGGTGCACATCGGCACTGCCTTCAGCGGCTTTGATGAGCGAGCGAATCGCGGTGGGTGCGGTGTAAAAAATACTGACCTTGTGGTCTTGGATCATTTTCCAAAAACGACCTGCATCCGGGTAAGTGGGCACACCTTCAAACACCACTTGGGTACCGCCCAAGGCCAAGGGGCCATAAGCGATGTAGGTGTGGCCGGTGACCCAACCGATGTCAGCCGTGCACCAAAACACATCGTCGTGTTTCAAGTCGAAGGTCCACTCGGTGGTGAGCGCGGCATGCATCAAGTAGCCGCCAGTGCTGTGCTGCACGCCCTTGGGTTTGCCAGTGGAGCCGGAGGTGTACAAGAGGAACAAGGGGTGCTCGGCACCCACCCACACCGGTTCGCAAGTGGTGGGTTGCTGCGTGGCCAAGTCGGCCAACCACAGGTCGCGGCCCGCGGTCATGGCGATGTCCGCGCCCGAGCGCTTGACCACCAAGACGTTTTGAATGCTGTCGCAGCCGCCCAGAGCCAGGGCTTCATCGACGATGGATTTCAAGGGCAGTTGTTTGCCGCCGCGCATTTGGTTGTCGGCGGTGATGACGATTTTGGCGCCCGTGTCTTGAATGCGGTCCCGCAGGCTTTGCGCCGAGAAACCACCGAACACCACCGAGTGCGTGGCACCGATGCGGGCACAGGCTTGCATGGCCGCCACACCATCGACCGACATTGAGATGTAGATGATGACGCGGTCGCCCTTGGTGATGCCCAAAGACGTCAACACATTGGCGTATTGGCAGGTTTTGGCCAACAACTCGGCATAACTGGTGCTGGTGACTTTGCCGTCATCGGCTTCAAAAATGATGGCGGTTTTGTCGCCCAAGCCGCGCTCAATGTTGCGGTCCAGGCAGTTGTAAGAAGCGTTGAGCAAGCCATCTTCAAACCACGTGAAGAACGGTGCTTTGGATGCATCCAAGGTTTTGGTGAAGGGTTGTTGCCAGTGCAACAAGCGACGCGCTTGCGTGGCCCAAAAACCTTCGTAGTCTTCATCCGCGTGTTTGATGAGCGCCTGGTAGGCCGCCATGCCAGCCACGTTGGCTTGTTTTACAAACTCGGCGGGGGGCTGGATGATGGGCAATTCGTGGTGGTGCTGCTGGCTCATGGTTTGTCTCCTGATGGGTCTGGCCGCTTGTGCGACTCTCGATTGGCGGTGAATGTCGTGCATCGCTCTTACACCCTACTGACTGGCATGAAGCTTACGTTGGCGCCAGATCTAGCCCTGTGCCGGCTTTCCCTAGAATCACGGCTAGCGGGCGCATGGCCCCCGCACCATGGAGCTCAGATGCAAAAAGACCCCTCTTCCACACCCGCAGACCAACCCAACACCTTGTCGCGCATGATTTTCGCCACGCGTTGGCTGCAATTGCCTTTGTATCTGGGCTTGATCGCGGCCCAATGCGTTTACGTCTTCCATTTTTGGGTCGAGCTGGTGCACTTGCTGGAAGCGGTGTTTGGCAACCAAGAAGCTTTGCAAGCCTTGGTCACCAGCATTGGCTACAAATCGGAAGCGGTGCCCACCAAGCTGACCGAGGCCATCATCATGTTGGTCATCCTGGGGCTGATCGATGTGGTGATGATCTCCAATTTGCTCATCATGGTGATCGTGGGCGGCTACGAAACCTTTGTGTCGCGCATGTACTTGGAGCAGCATCCCGACCAACCCGAATGGCTCAGCCATGTGAACGCCTCGGTGCTCAAAGTGAAATTGGCCATGGCCATCATCGGCATCTCGTCCATCCACTTGCTGAAAACCTTCATCAACGCGGCCAACTACGACGAGAAAGTGTTGATTTGGCAAACCGTCATCCACATCGCCTTTTTGCTGAGCGCGATTGCCATCGCCTACACCGACAAACTGCTGAACCAAACCCGTGTGATTGGCAACGAAGCCAATGCGCACCACTGATTTTTCATCATGACCACCATCCGCCAAGAAGACCTGATTGAATCGGTAGCCGCTGCACTGCAATACATCAGTTACTACCACCCTGCCGACTACATCGCCCACCTGGCCCGCGCCTACGAGCGCGAGCAAAGCCCTGCCGCCAAAGACGCCATTGCGCAAATCTTGACCAACAGCAAGATGAGCGCCACGGGTCACCGCCCGATTTGCCAAGACACAGGCATCGTCAATGTGTTTTTGAAAATCGGCATGGATGTGCGCTGGGAAGGCTTCAGCGGGAGTGTGGATGACGCCATCAACGAGGGTGTGCGCCGCGGCTACAACCACCCGGACAACACGCTGCGTGCATCTGTGGTGGCCGACCCGCAGTTCGCTCGCAAAAACACGAAAGACAACACGCCTGCGGTCATCTTCACCGAACTCGTTCCCGGCAACAAACTCGACATCACCGTTGCAGCCAAAGGTGGTGGCAGCGAAAACAAATCGAAGATGGTCATGCTCAATCCCAGTGACAGCGTGGTCGATTGGGTGCTGAAAACCGTGCCCACCATGGGTGCGGGTTGGTGCCCGCCGGGCATGTTGGGCATTGGCATTGGCGGTACCGCCGAAAAAGCGGTGCTGATGGCCAAAGAAAGCCTGATGGACGACCTCGACATGTACCAACTGCTAGAGAAGTCCAGCAAAGGATCAGCCTTAAGCCAAGTAGAAGAACTGCGTTTGGAGCTTTATCACAAGGTCAACGCCCTCGGGATCGGCGCCCAAGGCTTGGGCGGCCTCACCACGGTGCTGGATGTGAAGATCAAGATGTACCCCACACATGCGGCCAGCAAGCCCATCGCCATGATCCCCAACTGCGCGGCCACCCGCCATGCACACTTTGTGATGGACGGCTCGGGGCCGGTGTACTTAGACCCACCCTCGCTTGATGTGTGGCCCAACGTCAACTGGACACCCGACACGCAAAAGAGCCAACGCGTTGACTTGAACACCCTGACCAAAGCCGAAGTGGCCAGTTGGAAGCCGGGCCAAACTTTGTTGCTCAATGGCAAGATGCTCACCGGCCGCGACGCCGCACACAAACGCATTCAAGACATGCTGGCCAAGGGTGAAAAGCTGCCGGTGGACTTCACCAACCGGGTCATTTATTACGTCGGGCCTGTGGACCCGGTGGGCGACGAAGCCGTGGGTCCTGCAGGCCCGACCACCGCCACCCGCATGGACAAGTTCACCGAGATGATGTTGGCGCAAACCGGCCTCATCAGCATGGTGGGCAAGGCCGAGCGCGGACCTACTGCCATTGAAGCGATTCAAAAACACAAAAGCGCCTACCTGATGGCTGTGGGTGGCGCGGCCTACCTGGTGTCCAAAGCCATCAAACACGCCGAGGTGGTGGGCTTTGCAGATCTGGGCATGGAAGCGATTTACGAGTTTGATGTGGTCGACATGCCGGTCACGGTGGCGGTAGACGCAGGTGGCACCAGCGCCCACATCACCGGCCCCGCCGAGTGGTCCAAGCGCATCGCCACGGGTGAGTTCAAGGGCATCGAGGTCAAAGCCCAGTGAAGCTGGACAAGGCCTCGCCCATCGGCGTGTTTGACAGCGGCGTGGGCGGCTTGAGCATTTTGAAAGCGCTGCAAGCGCAGATGCCGCACGAACAGTTTGTGTATGTGGCCGACAGCAGCCATGCGCCGTATGGCGAGCGCGATGCCGACTTCGTGCAAGAACGCGCTGATCATTTGTTGTACCTCATGCGCGAGCAACATCAAGTCAAAGCGCTGGTGGTGGCTTGCAACACCGCCACCGCCGTGGCCATTCAGAACATGCGCAGCGCTTACCCAGAACTGCCGATGTTCGGCGTGGAACCCGCCATCAAACCTGCAGCGGCCATGAGCCACACGCAACGCGTGGGCGTGATGGCGACAGCGGGCACCTTGAAGAGCGAGAAGTTTCAAAGCTTGCTGCGTGGTTTGCCAACAGATGTTGCGTTCGTGTTGCAAGCGTGTGAAGGTTTGGCCGATGCGATCGAGCAGCAATGGCAACACGCCGACAACAACGCAGTGTCTGCACTGTGCAAAAAATACGTTGAAGCCATGGGCGCGTTTGGCACAAAAGCCGGGCAAATGGATGTGCTGGTGCTGGGCTGTACCCACTATCCTTTCGCGATGAAGGAATTACGCGCCTTGGTGGGGCCCGAGGTGCAGATGGTGGAAACCGGTGCGCCGGTGGCGCGACACACGCACAAGGTGTTGTCAGACCTGGGCTTGTTGCACACCTCAGGTGAAGGTGGTGTGAAATTGTTCGCCACAGGTGACGCACAGAATTTGCAGCATGCCGCGCAAATGTGGTTGGGTGAACGCCAAGAACCTTGGCACGTGGCCTCGTTGGCCTGAAAAAAACTTGAGTTGGGGATTCAGCGCTGGTGAAGCAGTGTGCTGTCTGCGCTCAGTGCAAATGACGGGGTCTGCGGCCACCGTGGCCTGAACTGCCTGCGCCGCCCGAACCACGCGGGGGCTTGCTGATTTCCAAGGAACTGACCAAAGAATCAAATCGCTTGCTGAACAGCTTGTCCACTTCCAGCACCACATCGGTGAGTTCGGAGGCGTCGAAATGGCGTTCCATCAGGTTCACCATGTCTTGCACCAAGAGGTCGCGTTGCACCTGCATGATGGCCGCGGGCGTGGGGCCGACAAACAGCATGAGGAAATCGTCGCGGGATTCACGGCCTTGCGCTTCGTCTTCTTCGTCGAATTCAGAATCGTAAAAAGTCACTTCAAGCGCCGCGCCGGTGAAGGTGAGGTCGTTCAAGCCCATGCACATGTCGTCCAAGGCTTGGCGGAAGTCGTCTTCGCCTTTGATGGTCCAGCAAATTTGCAGCAGGTGGTCGTTTTCGTCGAAACGGATGCCCGGCTCTTCTTCGTAAAAACTGTCGGCACCTTCACTCAATGAACGGGCCCCGGCATACATCCAAATAGAGCGCAAGGCGTCTTGGATTTGCTCGAATGTGACCTCCTCGCGCAATGGCACGGTGCCATGCACATGGATCTCAAAGGTGGTGGTGTATTTCGACATGAAAGCATGATAGCAGTGGCTTCATGAATTGGGAATATGAGAAAGATGGTGCCCGAGACCGGAATCGAACCGGTACGCCCGTTATTCACGAAAGCGGCGGATTTTAAG
>CALBEV010000042.1 GCA_937891045.1 uncultured Burkholderiales bacterium
TGACCATGGCACGCAAGACTCCTATCGAGCGCTATCGCAATATTGGTATTTCTGCCCACATTGACGCGGGCAAAACCACCACCACCGAGCGCATTCTTTTTTATACCGGCGTGAACCACAAAATTGGTGAAGTGCATGATGGCGCGGCCACCATGGACTGGATGGAGCAAGAGCAAGAGCGTGGCATCACCATCACCTCTGCGGCCACCACCTGTTTCTGGAAGGGCATGGACGCCTCCTTCCCCGAGCACCGCATCAACATCATCGACACCCCCGGACACGTGGACTTCACCATCGAGGTCGAGCGTTCCATGCGTGTGTTGGACGGTGCTTGCATGGTGTACTGCGCCGTGGGTGGTGTGCAACCCCAATCCGAAACCGTTTGGCGTCAAGCCAACAAGTACAAAGTGCCTCGCTTGGCCTTTGTCAACAAAATGGACCGCACCGGCGCCAATTTCTTCAAGGTCTACGACCAAATGAAATTGCGCTTGAAAGCCAACCCCATTCCCATCGTGATCCCCATCGGCGCCGAAGAGCATTTCCGTGGCGTGGTTGACCTGCGCAAGATGAAAGCCATCATTTGGGATGAGGCCTCACAGGGCATGAAGTTCACCTTCGAAGAGATTCCCGCAGAGTTGTTGGAAGAAGCCAAAAAATGGCGCGAAGGCATGGTTGAAGCAGCGGCCGAAGCCTCAGAAGAGTTGATGAACAAATACCTGGAAGAAGGTGATTTGACTGAAGCTGAAATCACCCATGGTTTGCGCATCCGCACCATCGCCAGTGAAATCCAGCCCATGATGTGTGGCACCGCCTTTAAAAACAAGGGCGTGCAACGCATGTTGGACGCAGTCATCGAATTGATGCCTTCGCCCATCGACATTCCCCCTGTTGGCGGCACCGATGACGATGAAAAAGAAGTCTTCCGCAAAGCCGACGACAACGAAAAATTCTCTTCACTCGCTTTCAAATTGATGACCGACCCGTTTGTGGGCCAGCTCACTTTCGTGCGTGTTTACTCTGGCGTCTTGAAAAAGGGCGACACGGTTTACAACCCGATCAAAGGCAAGAAAGAGCGCATCGGCCGTATCGTGCAAATGCACGCCAACAACCGTGAAGAAGTCGATGAAATTTGCGCTGGCGACATCGCGGCTTGCGTGGGTTTGAAAGACGTGACCACCGGCGAAACCTTGTGCGATCCCGACAACATCGTGATGCTCGAGCGCATGGTGTTCCCTGAGCCTGTGATTGCCCAGGCCGTCGAACCCAAGACCAAAGCCGACCAAGAAAAAATGGGCATTGCCCTGCAACGCCTGGCTGCTGAAGACCCCTCTTTCCGCGTGAAAACCGACGAAGAATCTGGCCAGACCATCATTGCCGGTATGGGCGAATTGCACCTCGAGATCATCGTGGACCGCATGAAGCGCGAATTCGGTGTCGAGGCCAATGTAGGCAAGCCCCAAGTGGCTTACCGCGAAACCATTCGCAAAACCATCGAAGACAGCGAAGGCAAGTTTGTTCGCCAGTCGGGTGGTAAAGGCCAATACGGTCACGTGGTGTTCAAAATCGAACCCAACGAAGCCGGTAAAGGCTTTGAGTTCGTGGACGCCATCAAAGGCGGTGTGGTGCCCCGTGAATACATCCCTGCGGTTGAAAAAGGCGTCATTGAAGCCTTGACCGCTGGCGTGTTGGCTGGTTACCCCGTGGTCGATGTCAAAGTCACTTTGCATTTCGGTTCCTACCATGACGTGGACTCCTCCGAAATGGCGTTCAAGATGGCGGCCATCTTCGGTTTCAAAGAAGGTTGCAAGAAAGCCAGCCCGGTTATTCTCGAACCCATGATGGCGGTTGAAGTGGAAACGCCAGAAGATTACGCCGGTAACGTGATGGGCGACTTGTCCTCACGCCGTGGCATGGTCCAAGGCATGGAAGACATGGTCGGTGGCGGCAAAGCCATCAAGGCTGAAGTGCCCTTGTCCGAGATGTTTGGTTACTCGACCACATTGCGCTCCATGTCGCAAGGTCGTGCCACCTACTCCATGGAGTTCAAACACTACACCGAAGCCCCCCGCAACGTGGCCGAAGCCATCGTGGCAGCAAGGGCAAAGTAAATACTTGGGGACAGACCAAACCGCTTGCGGTTTGCGCTGTCCCCTCTGATCAAACATGGGGACTTGCCCGCCGCTTGCGGTTTGCGCTGTCCCCTCTGATTTGAAGTGTCTGCGACGATGCGCCGCTTTGTCACCCGTGCAAAGCGAACCAGCAGCATCGTGCAGACGTAAAACCAAGCACGGGAATTGTTCTTTGGAGAATTGAAATGGCAAAAGGCAAGTTTGAGCGGACCAAACCGCACGTGAACGTGGGCACGATTG
>CALBEV010000043.1 GCA_937891045.1 uncultured Burkholderiales bacterium
GGCTTGGGCGAGACCGACGAAGAAATTTTGGACGTCATGCGCGACATGCGTGCGCACAACATCGAGATGCTGACCATTGGCCAGTACCTGGCCCCCAGCAACAGCCACCTGCCGGTGCGCCGCTACGTGCACCCCGACACCTTCAAGATGTTCGAGACCAAAGCCTACGAAATGGGGTTCAGCCACGCCGCAGTGGGGGCCATGGTGCGCTCCAGTTACCACGCCGACCAGCAGGCCCATTCGGCGCAAATCAACTTGAGCGAAAAAGCTTGAGCTCACTGGCCAGCAACCTCCCCACTGCCCCACAACCCTTCACCCCTCAACCTTAAAGTTGCACACCATGTCCGATTCAACCCCTTACACACCGCCGAAAATCTGGACCTGGGAAAAGGCCAATGGCGGGCAATTTGCCAACATCAACCGCCCGATCTCGGGCCCCACACACGAGCAGGAACTGCCGCGAGGCAAACATCCGTTGCAGTTGTATTCTTTGGGCACACCCAACGGCGTCAAAGTCACGGTCATGCTCGAAGAGTTGCTGGCCTTGGGGCACACGGGCGCCGAATACGATGCTTTGCTGATCCGCATCCACGAAGGCCAACAGTTCAGCAGCGGCTTTGTGGGCGTGAACCCCAACTCCAAGATCCCGGCCTTGCTGGATTGCAGCGGTGAACAGCCCGTGCGGGTGTTCGAGTCGGGCGCGATCTTGCTTTACTTGGCTGAGAAGTTTGGCGTGCTGGTGCCCACCGACCCCACGCGACGTGCCGAATGCCTGTCTTGGCTGTTTTGGCAAATGGGCAGCGCCCCCTATTTGGGCGGTGGTTTCGGACACTTTTATGCCTATGCCCCGGTCAAGATCGAATACGCCATCGACCGCTTTGCCATGGAGGTCAAGCGCGAGATGGATGTGCTGGACCGCCGCCTGGCCGAACACCGTTTCATCGCAGGCGACGACTACACGATCGCCGACATCGCCATCTGGCCTTGGTATGGCGCTTTGGCCAAAGGTCTGCTCTACGAGGCGGGTGAGTTCTTGCAGGTGCAGGAATACACCCATGTGCAGCGCTGGGCCAATGAGCTCGCACAACGCCCAGCCGTACAACGTGGACGCATGGTCAACCGGGTGATGGGCGCACCCGAGTCCCAGCTGCACGAACGCCACGACGCGAGCGATTTCGACACCCGTACGCAAGACAAACTCAAGCCAACATAAGTGACGTGCCCGGTGGTGGCCCGCCGCGACGGGCTCAAGGGTTCATGAACGCCGCCGGGTCATCGCTGTCCAACACCTGCACGGCCCATGGGACGAGCTTGGTGGCGTCCGAACGCAAAACTTGGTGCTTGACCGCCAGGATTTGCGAGGGGTGCATGGAAAAGCTGCGCAGACCCAGTCCCAGCAGCAAACGGGTCATGGCCACATCGCCCGCCATCTCGCCGCACACCGACACACCCTTGCCTTGGCGCTGACACTCGGCGATGGTGTCGGCAATCAGGCGCAACACCGCAGGGTGCAGCGGGTCGTACAAATGGGCCACCGATTCATCGGCCCGGTCAATCGCCAAGGTGTACTGGATCAGGTCGTTGGTACCTATCGACACAAAATCAAAGTGCCGCAGGAAGAGCCGCAGTGACAAGGCTGCCGCCGGAATTTCAATCATCGCACCCAGACGCACCGGACCATGGGCTGCGCCGCGACGGTCCAGCTCCTGACGGGCCTGCGCGATCAAGGCCAAGGTTTGGCGGATCTCGCTGGCATGCGCCAGCATGGGGATCAGCAAATGAACTTGCCCGTGCGCCGCCGCCCGCAAAATGGCGCGCAGCTGTGTCAGGAACATGGCCGGATCGGCCAGGCACCAACGGATGGCACGCAGACCCAGCGCCGGGTTCAGGTGCGAGGCTTCGTGGCGGCTTTCCTCGAGCGGTTTGTCAGCCCCCACGTCCACCGTGCGGATGGTCACGGGCAAACCGTTCATGCCATCCACCGCACGACGGTAGGCCTGGTACTGCTCTTCTTCATCGGGCAGATGGCCTTGGCGGCCCATGAACAGGAATTCGCTGCGAAACAAACCCACACCGACAGCACCGGCCGTGAGGGCTGCTGCGGTGTCTTCGGGCATCTCGATGTTGGCTAGCAGCTCGATTTTTTGACCGTCGAGTGTGACAGACGGCGTGTGGCGCAAGCGCGCCAAGCGCTCGCGCTCCAGATCGCCCTGGCGCTGCTTGAAGCCGTAATCGGCCAGGATGATGGGCGAGGGGTCCACGATGACCACGCCCGCATCGCCATCAATGATGACCCAATCGTCTTGCTTGACCAGCTGGCTGGCGGTGCGCGCGCCCACCACCGCCGGAATGTCCAGACTGCGCGCTACGATGGCGGTGTGCGAGGTTTTGCCGCCCACATCGGTCACAAAGCCGGTGAACACGCTTTGTTTGAACTGCAGCATGTCGGCGGGAGACAGGTCGTGCGCCACCAGCACCAAGGGCACATCGGTGTCGCCCAATTGCAGTTCTTGCTGGGGCCGCTGGGGCCGTTTGGCTTGCGCCACCAAGGGGCCCGTGCCTTTCAGGCAGTGCAGCACCCGCTCGCCCACTTGCTCCATGTCGGCTTTGCGTTCACGCAGGTAGGGGTCTTCCATCTCCTCGAACTGGCGCACGATGATGTCGAGCTGATTGGTCAAGGCCCACTCGGCGTTGTACAGGCGAGTCTTGATCCAGTGCACCACGCCAGACGTCAACTCTTCGTCTTGCAACAACATCAGGTGCACGTCCAGCAGAGCCACCAGTTCGTGTGGGGCGTCCTTGGGCATGCCTTTTTGCAAGCGCTGTAGCTCGTCGACCACCGCATCGCGGGCCACGCGCAAGCGCTGGATTTCGGCGTTCACCTGCTCCGGCTGAACAAAGTAATGCCCCACATCGACCCGGCTGGAGGCCACCAAAACGGCTCGCCCAATGGCAATGCCGCGCGCCACCGCCAAGCCATGGATGCTGATGGCCATGGCTTATTCGCCTTCGCCAAATTTATCGTTGATCAAGGTCAGCACCGCGGCCAGCGCTTCATCTTCACGCTCACCGTCGGTGTCAATCAGCACCTCGCTACCCAGCCCGGCGGCGAGCATCATCACACCCATGATGCTTTTCGCATTGATGCGGCGCTCGCCTTTGCTCATCCATACCTCACACGGGAAACCTCCGGCCAACTTGGTCAGTTTGGCCGAGGCACGGGCATGCAGGCCCAATTTATTGCTGATGGTCACGGTGGCTTGGGGCATGTCTCTGTCCAGTTTGATTTTGGGGTGCGGTGCTGCCCACAGGCATCACGCCTTGGGTCCCGCCTGCGTGGGCGCGTGCGG
>CALBEV010000044.1 GCA_937891045.1 uncultured Burkholderiales bacterium
CGCGTGACCCTCAATGCGGGTGGCCTGAACAACCCTGAAGCCCCTTACGAGCTGGTGAAAACCATGCGCGCTTCGGTGCTGGCGCTGGGCCCTTTGCTGGCACGTTTTGGCCATGCCAAAGTGTCCTTGCCCGGCGGTTGCGCTATTGGCTCGCGTCCCGTAGACCAGCACATCAAAGGCCTGCAGGCCATGGGTGCCGTCATCACGGTGGACCACGGTTACATGCTGGCCAGCTTGCCCGAGGGCCGCACGCGCCTCAAAGGTGCGCACATCACCACCGACATGGTCACCGTCACCGGCACTGAAAACTTCATGATGGCTGCGGCCTTGGCCGAAGGCGAGACGGTCTTGGAAAACGCCGCTCAAGAGCCCGAGATTCCCGACCTGGCCGAGATGCTCATCAAAATGGGCGCGAAGATCGAAGGCCACGGCACACGCCGCATCCTCATCCAGGGTGTGGAGCGTCTGCATGGTTGTGAGCACCAGGTGGTGGCCGATCGCATCGAGACGGGCACCTTTTTGTGCGCCGTAGCCGCTACAGGCGGTGATGTGGTACTGCGCCACGGCCGCGCCGACCACCTGGAAGTGGTCATCGAAAAGCTGCGCGATGCCGGTGCCACCATTGAGGCGGGCGAGGGCTTCATCCGCATCCAAGCCGATGGCCGCTTGAAAGCCCAGAGCTTTCGCACCACCGAATACCCAGGTTTTCCGACCGACATGCAGGCGCAGTTCATGGCGCTCAACTGCATCTCGCAAGGCGCGAGCAAGGTGACCGAAACCATTTTTGAAAATCGCTTCATGCACGTCAACGAACTGGTGCGCCTGGGCGCGCACATCCAGATTGACGGCAAAGTGTCGGTGATCGAGGGCGTTGAAAAGCTCTCGGGGGCCACCGTGATGGCCACCGACTTGCGGGCATCGGCCAGCTTGGTGATTGCCGGCTTGGTGGCAGAAGGCGAAACCATCGTCGACCGCATTTACCACCTGGACCGTGGCTACGACCGCATGGAATTGAAACTGCGCGGCCTGGGGGCCGACATTGAAAGAGTGAAATGATCACGCTGGCCCTGTCCAAAGGACGCATCTTTGATGAAACCTTGCCGCTGCTCAAAGCCGCTGGCATTGAGGTGCTCGAAGACCCTGAAAAATCACGCAAGCTGATCTTGCCCACCAACCAAGCCAATGTGCGCGTGGTGCTGGTGCGCGCCAGCGACGTGCCCACCTATGTGGAATACGGCGGTGCCGATTTGGGCGTGACCGGGTTGGACACCCTGATCGAACACGGTGGCCAGGGCCTGTACCAGCCGCTGGACCTGAACATTGCCAAATGCCGCATGAGTGTGGCCGTGCGCGCTGACTACGATTACGCCAGCGCGGTGCGCACTGGCTCGCGCCTCAAAGTGGCGACCAAATACACCGCGATTGCCCGTGACTTCTTTGCTACCAAGGGCGTGCACGTCGACATGATCAAGCTCTACGGCAGCATGGAACTGGCTCCACTGACGGGCCTGGCCGATGCCATCGTTGATTTGGTGTCGACGGGCAACACACTCAAGGCCAACCATTTGGTTGAAGTCGAACGGATCATGGACATCAGCTCGCGCTTGGTCGTGAACCAGGCCGCGCTCAAACTCAAACAAGCGCCGATCCGCGCCATCATCGACGCCTTTGCGGGCGCAGTGAAGAAAGACTGAACATGGGATTGCACGCCAAACCTTTGCAACTGAACACGGCTGATGCCGGTTTTGAAGCGGCCTTCGCGGCGCGCCTGCATTGGTCTGCCGACACCGACGCCGCCATCGAGCAACGCGTGGCCGACATCCTGGCCGATGTGCAACAACGTGGCGATGCGGCGGTGCTGGCGTACACCCAGCGCTTTGACGGCCTGCAAGCTGCTGATGTGAAGGCTTTGGAGATCACCCAAGCCGAACTGAAGGCGGCACTCGACAGCCTGCCGGCCGCACAACGCGAAGCCCTGCAAGCCGCAGCAAGCCGGGTGCGCAAGTACCACGAAGCCCAGAAAAAAGCCTCGGGTGAGAGCTGGAGCTACCGCGACGAAGACGGCACCTTGCTCGGCCAAAAAGTCACGCCTCTTGACCGTGTAGGCATTTACGTGCCCGGCGGCAAAGCCGCTTACCCCTCTTCGGTGTTGATGAACGCCATCCCTGCCCATGTGGCCGGGGTGCAAGACATCATCATGGTCGTGCCCACGCCCGTGCGCGGCAGCGTGGCCACGGGCGGATCTGGAGAGGCGGCCGCTTCCAGCCGGGGTGAGCGCAATGAACTCGTGTTGGCCGCCGCCTATGTGGCGGGTGTCACGCGTGCCTTCACCGTGGGTGGCGCACAAGCGGTGGGGGCTTTGGCCTACGGCACTGCCACCATCCCCAAAGTGGACAAGATCACCGGCCCGGGCAATGCCTATGTGGCCAGCGCCAAAAAGCGCGTCTTCGGCACCGTGGGCATCGACATGATTGCGGGCCCTTCAGAAATTCTGGTCTTGGCCGATGGCAGCACGCCCGCCGAATGGGTGGCGATGGATTTGTTCAGCCAGGCCGAGCACGACGAGCTGGCGCAAAGCATTTTGCTCTGCCCCGATGCGGCCTACATTGCCGAGGTGCAGGCCGCCATTGACCGCCTGCTGCCCTCTATGCCGCGTCGCGAGATCATCGCCAAGTCTTTGAACGACCGGGGCGCTTTGATCCTGACGCGCAACATGGAAGAAGCCTGCGCCATCAGCAACCGCATCGCGCCCGAGCACCTGGAGGTGTCGAGCAGCGAGCCGCACCGCTGGGAGCCGCTGCTGCGCCACGCAGGGGCCATCTTTTTGGGCGCTTTCACCAGCGAATCGCTGGGCGACTACTGCGCAGGCCCCAATCATGTGCTGCCCACCAGCGGCACGGCGCGCTTTTCGTCGCCTTTGGGCGTGTACGACTTCCAAAAACGCAGCAGCCTGATCGAGGTGAGTGAAGCCGGTGCCCAGCCGCTGGGCCGCATCGCCGCCGAGCTGGCTTATGGCGAAGGCCTGCAAGCGCACGCCCGCGCCGCCGAATTGCGCTTGAACCCTGTTCCCCCCATGCGAGAGCCGACATGACCGTGAGCCCCCAACTGATGCAACGCATCCGCCAAGACGTGCAGTCCATGCACGCCTACGCCATCCAGGACTCGGTGGGCATGGTCAAGCTGGACGCGATGGAAAACCCGCACAGACTGCCGGCTGAGCTGCAAAAAGCGCTGGGCGAGCGACTGGGTGCCTTGGCGCTCAACCGCTACCCCGACGGCCGCGTGAACGAGCTGCGCCATGCTTTGGCCCAGCACGCCGGCATGCCCGAAGGCTTTGACATCATGCTGGGCAACGGCTCGGACGAGTTGATCTCTTTGCTGGCCATGGCCTGTGATGTGCCCGGCGCCTCCATCCTCTCGCCCTTGCCGGGCTTTGTGATGTACGCCATGAGCGCCCAACTGCAAGGCCTGGCTTTCCACGGCGTGCCGCTCACCGCCGACTTTGAACTCGACGAAGCCGCCATGCTGGCCGCGATTGCCGAGCACAAGCCGTCCATCGTGTATCTGGCCTACCCCAACAACCCCACGGGCAACCTTTGGAACGACGACACGATCGAAAAGATCGTCCTCGCCCAAGGCGCACAAGGCGGCTTGGTCGTCATGGACGAGGCCTACCAGCCTTTTGCCAGCCGCAGCTACGCCGACCGCATCACGCGCCACACCCATGTGCTCTTGATGCGCACGCTGTCCAAGTTTGGCTTGGCCGGGGTTCGCCTGGGCTACATGATCGGCCCCAAAGCGCTGATCGCTGAAATCGACAAAGTTCGCCCGCCTTACAACATCAGCGTGCTCAACACCGAATGCGCACTGTTTGCGTTGGAGCATGCCCAGGTGTTTGCAGAACAAGCCAGAGACTTGCGCGAGCAGCGTGCCCGCTTGCTGCAAGCGCTGACGGCCTTGCCCGGCGTTCAGCCTTTCGCGAGCGAGGCCAACATGATCCTGGCCCGCGTGCCCGATGCCGCCAAAGCCTTTGACGGCCTGAAGGCCCAAGGCGTGCTGATCAAGAACGTTTCTAAAATGCACCCACTGCTGGCCAATTGCCTGCGCCTGACGGTGGGTACCGCCGCAGAAAACGACCAACTCCTTGCCGCTTTGAAAGCTTCCTTATGAACCGCACTGCTGCCGTCACTCGCAAGACCGCCGAGACGAACATCCGTGTCGCCATTAACCTGGACGGCACGGGCCAGGCCAAGCTGGCTTCGGGCATCGGTTTTCTGGACCACATGCTCGACCAGATCGCCCGCCACGGTTTGGTTGACCTCGATATCGCGTGCGAAGGTGACCTGCACATCGACGGCCACCACACGGTGGAAGACATCGGCATCACCTTGGGCCAAGCCTTTGCGCAAGCGATTGGCGACAAAAAAGGCATCCGCCGTTATGGCCACGCTTACGTGCCGCTCGACGAGGCTTTGAGCCGCGTGGTGGTGGATTTTTCGGGTCGCCCCGGTTTGCACATGGACGTGAATTTCACCTCCGGCTCTCTGGGCACACTCGACACCCAACTGGTCTACGAGTTCTTCCAAGGCTTTGTGAACCACGCGCTGTGCACGTTGCACATCGACAACCTCAAGGGCGTGAACGCGCACCACCAGTGTGAAACCATCTTCAAGGCCTTCGCCCGCGCCATTCGCGCGGCACTCGAACTCGATCCTCGCTCAGCGGGCGTGATCCCTTCCACCAAAGGCAGTCTCTGAACATGAGCGTCAACCGCGTCGCCGTTGTGGACTACGGCATGGGCAATCTGCGCAGCGTGGCGCAGGCGGTGATGCACGCCGCCTCCAGCGTGGACCATGCCGAAGTGACCGTCACCTCTGACCCGCAAGTGGTGCGCGACGCGCACCGCGTGGTCTTGCCGGGGCAGGGCGCCATGCCCGATTGCATGCGCGAGCTGCGCGAGTCGGGCCTGATGGACGCCGTGCTCGAAGCTGCTGCCAGCAAGCCTTTGTTTGGTGTGTGTGTGGGCATGCAAATGCTGCTGGACCACAGCGACGAGGGCGACACGCCGGGCTTGGGTCTGA
>CALBEV010000045.1 GCA_937891045.1 uncultured Burkholderiales bacterium
CGCCGTCGTTGAGAAGCGCCACATAAACGATCAAGGCAGGCAGGCGAACCCGCGCAGTGGGTCTGGCGTGCACTTCGTTGTGCAGTTCACGCCGTTGACCGTCTTCTGGCGGCAAGAAACAAGAGGTGATTTCGTTCATAAGGTCATTTTCACCGAGCTTTCAACCCCAGTCACGCTGGGCCTGATTCAGGCCAAACGGGGGCCGGGGACTGGCACAGCGGAATCGGGCACCAGCAGTTGCCCCTGAATTAAGCCACGGACTGTGGCCACCAGCAAACTGCCGATCACCAGCGTGATCGCCAGCAACCACCAACCGGCCAGCGTCTGCGCCCATCCTGCCGTGGGCGTCAGGTGCAAAGACAAAGCCGCCGAAGCAGCCAGAGGAAATGACATGGCCCAAAACGTCATGCCAAAGGGCTGCTGAAGGCACCGTTTGAACACGCTCATGGACACCAAGGTGAACAACAAGGCCACACCCCACAACATGTGCACCAGCACCTCGGGCGCCCCCAGCTGGTACCCCGACAAAGCCAACACAGAAGGCGGGGCGATGGTGATGAAGGTGGTCGGCATCAAGCGCAGCGGCCACAACCCAACCAGGCCAATGCGCACCAAAACCAACGCCAGCAACACAGGCCAAAGCACCGCAGCCATGCCGAACTGCGCGGCGGCCCACACCGGGTGCCCCAAAGACACCCCCGCCAAGGCGGGCAGCACATTGCCCACCACAGGAACAAACAAAGCAGGCGTCATCGATGGCCAAAAATCGTCTGCGGTCAATCCCGGCTTGAACCACCGCCGCACCACCCCCACGGTGACCAACAGCAAGCCTGCAGAGCCCGACATCCAAAGACCATCGGCCCACACGCTGACCCCACCGTGCGCCCATAAAACCGTGGCCATCAACACCAAGGACGCCGGCAAGGCTGCCACAAACACCTGTTGCATGGGGTGGCGCATGTCGCCGAGCACCGCCGCCGGAAACCGCCACACGCGCCAGACGGTGGCCCCCAACAACACCACCAACACCCCACTGGCCAGCAGCCCCAAAGCGGCCGACACCTGCACAGCCAAAGGACCCCATTGAGGAACCGCACGCAACCAGGCCAATGACAAGCCAGACAAGCCCATGACCATGGCAAACCATGCAAAACCCAAATGCTGCACCGATGTGGGCAAAGTGCGTTCAGTCATGGCAGGGCATTTTTGGCGCAAAAAAAACCGTGGCACAAGCCACGGGTTCTGGACAAAGCCAAGGCTTTCATGTGTCAGAAAGGAATGTCGTCGTCCATGTCGTCAAAGCTGCTGGCAGCAGGCTTGGGTGCGGGTGCTGGTCGTGCGACTGGTGCACTGGCAGGACGGGCCATCGGAGCAGCCGGGCGGCCACCGCCTTCGTAGCCGTCATCGCCGGATGGGCCACCCATGCCCTGGCGACCGCCGAGCATCTGCATGGTCTCGCCCCGGATTTCGGTGGCGTATTTTTCGATGCCGTCTTTGTCGGTGTATTTGCGGGTGCGCAAGCTGCCTTCGACGTACACCTGTGAGCCTTTTTTCAGGTACTGGCCTGCGATTTCAGCCAATTTGCCAAAAAAGCTGATGCGGTGCCACTCGGTGGCCTCTTTCATCTCGCCCGTTGCTTTGTCCTTGTAGCGGTCGGTGGTGGCGACGTTGATGTTGCTCACGGCATCGCCTGAAGGCAAGTAGCGGGTTTCAGGGTCACGGCCCAAATTGCCGACGATGATGACTTTGTTGACGGATGCCATGTTTACTCCTACAGAAGGGATGGATTATGCGGCTTTTAAGCGTGGGGTTGAAGCGGGGCGTTCGGTTGCGGCATTTGCATGAACAAGGCCACCACCCACCACAGCAAGAGGACCGCCAACGCACCCAAAAACAACATCGGGCTGCCAAAACCCTTGACCAAGACGCCTCCCAGCCAGCCTCCCACAAAGAGGCCCAGCGACTGCAATGTGTTGAAAACGCCAATGGCGGTGCCCCGCACCTCGGTCGGTGCCATGCGCGAAGCCAAGCTGGGCAGGGTCGCCTCTAAAACGTTGAAAGCACAAAAAAACGCAAACATCAAAGCCGCCAAGGGCCACAACTGGGCCGTGGCAAGCGACTCCACGAACAAACCCACCTGAACCAGCGCCAGCAAGGCGATGGCGAACAAAAAGACCTTTTTCAATTGCCCTCGCCGCTCCAAGGCGAACACCCCACCCATGAGTGCAAAAGAGCCCAACACGGCAGGCAGGTAAACCTGCCAGTGGTCGGCTTTGGGCAAACCCGCCTGCACCAACATGGCGGGCACAGGCACCCACATGGCCAACTGCACCGCATTGAGCACAAAAACACCCAAGTTCAGGCGCAACAGGCCCCAATGCGTCAACACCTGCTTGAAACCCCCGCGAGGACTGGCCACCTTGGGTGCAAGCTCCGCAGGCACGCCCCAGACCACCACCGCCACCCCGATCAAAGCCAAGCCACCCGTGACCTGAAACAAGCCCGTCAGACCAATCGCCCCGACCAGCACCGGTGACACCACCAAGGACAGGGCAAACACCAGACCGATGCTCACGCCCAACAAAGTCATCGCTTTGGTGCGCACGCTGTCGCGGGTCAAATCCGCCAAAAAGGCCGTCACGGCTGCAGAAATGGCCCCCGCCCCTTGCAAACTGCGGCCCACCAGCAAGCCCGTCAAGTCGTCGGCTGCTGCAGCCCAAAAACTGCCGAGCGCAAAAATGATAAGGCCCAAGGCGATCACCCTTTTGCGGCCAAAACGGTCCGACGCCATGCCAAAGGGCAACTGCAACAAGGCTTGCGTCAGGCCATACATGCCCATGGCCAAGCCCAACAGGGCCGGGTCATCACCACCGGGGTATTTGCGTGCTTCTAAAGCAAACACGGGCAAAACCATGAACAAACCCAGCATGCGCAGGGCAAAAATCGACGCCAAGGATGCGCTGGCACGCCGCTCCATAGGCGTCATGGAGGAGGACAAGTCGGCTGAGGGTATGGCAGTGGATGGGGTCACGCTAAACAGCCAAAGGCAGTGAATCAGGACTGGCGATTGTCCCTGATTGGCGGCCTCCCCGGCCCGAAACGCGCCAACAGGGATAATCAAAGGTTTTGCTGATCTGGCCGCCCAACGTGAAACTTGCTGACTCCCCTCTCTTGCCTGACGAACCCGAACAAGCGCGGTATCTGGCCTCAGCGCTGCGGCAGACCCACATCAGCGTGCGCGGAGCGCGCACCCACAACCTGAAAAACATTGACCTCGACATCCCCCGCAACCAGCTGGTGGTGATCACCGGCTTGTCGGGCTCTGGCAAGTCGAGCCTGGCTTTTGACACGCTGTACGCCGAAGGCCAGCGCCGCTACGTGGAAAGCCTGTCGGCCTATGCGCGGCAGTTCTTGCAGCTGATGGACAAGCCCGATGTGGACCTGATCGAGGGCCTGTCGCCCGCGATTTCCATCGAGCAAAAAGCCACCAGCCACAACCCGCGCTCGACTGTGGGCACCGTGACCGAAATCCACGACTACCTGCGCCTGCTTTTTGCCCGCGCCGGCACACCGTATTGTCCCGACCACAACCTGCCCCTGCAGGCGCAGACCGTGAGCCAGATGGTGGACGCCGTGCTGGCCCTGCCCGAAGACACCAAGCTCATGATCCTCGCGCCCATTGCCCGCGAGAAAAAAGGCGAGTTTGAAAAAGTCTTCGAGCAAATGCAAGCACTGGGCTATGTGCGCTTTCGCATCAATGGCCAGACGGTGGAGATAGAAGACCTGCCCACGCTCAAGAAGACCGAGAAACACAACATCGACGTGGTGGTGGACCGCATCAAAGTCAGGTCAGAAGAAGATGCCAAGGCCAGAGACGCCTTGCGCCAGCGCCTGGCCGAGAGCTTTGAAGCCGCGCTGCACCTGGCCGAGCACCGCGCCGTGGCGCTGGAAATGGACACGGGGAAAGAGCACCTGTTCAACGCCAAGTTTTCCTGCCCGGTGTGCACTTATTCCATCAGCGAGCTGGAACCACGCCTGTTTTCCTTCAACTCACCCATGGGCGCTTGCCCCACTTGCGACGGAATCGGCAGCATGGCGTTTTTCGACACGGAGCGGGTGGTGGCCTTTCCCTCGCTGAGCCTGGCCAGCGGTGCGATCAAGGGCTGGGACCGGCGCAACGGGTTTTACTTCAGCATGCTTGAAAGCCTGGCCAAGCATTACCAGTTCGACATCGAAACGCCTTTCGAGAAACTCGCACCCACACACCAGCAAGTCTTGCTGCACGGCTCGGGGCTTGAAGAAATCAAATTCAGCTACGTCATGGAGTCGGGGGCCTCGCAAGGCAAAAAGGTCAGCAAGAAGCACCCCTTTGAGGGGATCATCCCCAACATGACGCGCCGCTACCGCGAGACCGACTCGGCCGTGGTGCGCGAAGACTTGGCGCGTTACCGCAACATGCAGGCTTGCACCAGCTGCCACGGCACGCGTCTGCGGCGCGAGGCGCGCCATGTGCGCATTGGTGAAGGCGCACAAGCCCGCGCCATTTACGAGATCAGCCACATCACGCTGGGCGAATCGCAGCAGTATTTTCAGGGCCTGAGCATGCACGGTGCCAAGGCCGAGATCGCCGACAAGGTGGTGCGCGAGATCGCGCTGCGCCTGAAGTTCCTGAACGACGTCGGCCTCAATTATTTGAGCCTGGACCGCAGCGCCGACACCTTGTCGGGCGGCGAGTCACAACGCATCCGACTGGCCAGCCAGATTGGTTCGGGCCTCACGGGCGTGATGTACGTGCTGGACGAGCCCAGCATCGGCCTGCACCAGCGCGACAACGACCGCCTGATCGGCACCCTGCAACACCTGCGCGACATCGGCAACAGCGTGCTGGTGGTCGAGCACGACGAAGACATGATCCGCGTGGCCGACCATGTGATCGACATGGGGCCCGGCGCGGGCGTGCACGGCGGGCGCGTGATGGCCCAAGGCACCTGCGCCGACATCTTGGCCGCACCCGATTCGGTCACAGGCCAGTACATGTCCGGCCGCAAAAAGATCGAGATCCCCAAACGCCACAAACCGGGCAAGGACTTCATTGAGATCGTCGGTGCGTCGGGCAACAACCTGAAAAATGTGAACGTGAAATTCCCGGTGGGTCTGCTCACCTGCGTCACGGGTGTTTCGGGCTCGGGCAAATCCACCCTGGTCAACGACACGCTATACACCGCCGCCGCCCACCAGATCCACCGCGCCCACGACGAGGCAGCAGCCCACGAAGAGATCAAAGGCCTGGAGCATTTCGACAAGGTCATCAACGTCGACCAGTCGCCCATTGGCCGCACGCCGCGCAGCAACCCGGCCACCTACACGGGCCTGTTCACCCACATCCGCGAGCTGATGGCCGAGGTGCCTGCCGCACGCGAGCGCGGCTACGGCCCGGGGCGCTTTTCCTTCAACGTGACCGGTGGCCGCTGCGAAGCCTGCCAGGGCGACGGCATGGTGAAAGTGGAGATGCACTTTTTGCCCGACGTGTACGTGCCCTGCGACGTGTGCCACGGCATGCGCTACAACCGCGAAACGCTCGAAGTGCAATACAAGGGCCAGAACATTGCGCAGATTTTGAACATGACGGTCGAAGCCGCGCACCAGTTCTTCAGCGCCGTGCCCAACATCGCCCGCAAGCTGCAAACCCTGCTGGATGTGGGCCTGACCTACATCCGCCTTGGCCAAAGCGCCACAACGCTGTCGGGCGGCGAGGCGCAACGCGTGAAGCTCGCGCTTGAATTATCCAAACGCGACACCGGCCGCACGCTCTACATCTTGGACGAACCCACCACCGGCTTGCACTTTGCCGACATCGACTTGCTGCTCAAAGTGCTGCACCAGCTGCGCGACGCGGGCAACACCATCGTCATCATTGAGCACAATCTCGACGTCATCAAAACCGCCGACTGGTTGATAGACATGGGGCCAGAGGGCGGCGCGGGTGGCGGCACGGTGCTGGGCGAAGGCACCCCCGAGCAACTGGCCAAAAACAAGGCCAGCTTCACAGGCCATTATTTAAAGCGCTTGCTGTGACGACCGCCCCACGTTTTGTCCCTCACGACCCTTTTCACCCTTTTGACTTGAAAGCTTGACCCACCCATGAAATCCGTTGTCCGTGCTTTTTTTCGAACCCTGCGTCTGGTGCTGGGCCCATTCATGTTGCTCAAAGAACGTTTGAGCCGACCCAGCGGCGTGCAACGCGACTCGACCGCGCAAGCGGCTGTCGATGCGCAATGCCAAAACCTGGCGCTCTACCAGTTCAGCACCTGCCCGTTTTGCATCAAGGTGCGTCAGGAAATGCACCGCTTGTCTTTGCCCATTGAGCAGCGCGACGCCCAGCACAACCCCGGCCACCGCAGCGCTTTGCAAGAAGGCACTGGCGCAACCCAGGTGCCCTGCCTGAAGGTCACCGATGCCAACGGCCAAGTCCAGTGGTTGCGCGAGTCGAGCGCCATCGTGGCGTACTTGCGCGAGCGCTTCACAGCGGCTTGATTGTGGGCCTGTGGTGGCTGCCGCTCAGCGCCAAGCGAGCACCACCACCGCCACCACCAGCGCGGCCACGCCCCAAAGGAGCAAGCGTGTGCGCAAGCGCAGCAGCTCTACCGCGCTGACCAGTTGGGCGTTTTGCTCGGCCAAGGCGGCCAAGGTTTCGGTCAATTGGGCTTGCATCTGGGCATGCCGGTCGATCTGAACTTGGGCCGCAATCAGCCGGTTTTTGAGCTCCCCCAAGGTGGGCAGCGGCTGCGCCACCAGATCGGCGGATGCGCCAGACTCTGGCACCGGCTCGGTGTTTTGGCGGTCCATCAACTTGCGCGCCGCTTTCAGCACTGCTGGGGCGTGTTCAATCACGTCACCCCAGG
>CALBEV010000046.1 GCA_937891045.1 uncultured Burkholderiales bacterium
CCCACCGTGAAAAAACTTTCCTTGGAGTTGGGCGGCAACGCGCCCTTCATCGTGTTTGACGATGCCGACATTGACTCCGCCGTGGAAGGCGCGATGGCCAGCAAGTTCCGCAATGCGGGCCAAACCTGCGTGTGCGCCAACCGCATCTATGTGCAAGAAGGCGTTTATGAAGCCTTCGTGACCAAGTTCGCCGCCAAAGTGAAGGCGCTGAAGGTGGGCAATGGCTTTGAAGAAGGCGTGACGCAAGGCCCCCTGATTGAGCCCGCAGCGCTGGACAAGGTGAGCCGCCACGTGGCCGATGCGCAGAGCAAAGGCGGTCGCGCCCTGACCGGCGGCAAGGCCCTGCAGGGGCAATTTTTTGAACCCACGGTCATGGCCGACGCCAGCGCCGACATGCTCTGCGCCAAGGAAGAAACCTTTGGTCCGTTTGCACCGGTGTTCAAGTTCAAAACCGAACAAGAGGCCATTCACGCCGCCAACAACACCGAATTTGGCCTGGCCAGCTACTTCTACAGCCGCGATATTGGCCGCATTTACCGGGTCAGCGAGGCGCTGGAATACGGCATGGTCGGCATCAATGTGGGCATCATCGCCACCGAACACGTGCCTTTTGGCGGTGTCAAGCAGTCCGGGCTGGGCCGCGAGGGTTCACGCCACGGCATGGCCGAATACTTGGAAATGAAGTACCTGTGCATCGGTGACATAATGTCGAATGGTAATTAACAAATTTGACAATAAAGACCAAACTATCATGCAAAATCAAAGTATTTACCTGCGTTTTCTCAGTTTGCTGCATGCCATCGAAGGCAAGGGCGAATTGCCCAACCTGGCCCTGGACGCCAAGCGTTTGTTGGAAGTGATTGCGGTGCAACACAGCCAAGGCAAGCCCCTGACCGTGAGCGACGCCATGGCCATGACCCACATCGCCTCGCCCGCCACCATCCACCGCAAGCTCGATGTGTTGCGCGAGATTGGCATGATCGACACCTACTTCGAAGGCAAAAACCGCCGCACCAAATACCTGTGCCCCACCCCCCAGGCTGAAAAATACTTCAGCCAAGTGGGCGAAGTGATGCAACAAGCAGGCCTGAAAACAGCCTGAAGCACCGCTTCTGACGGGCGCTTGAAGCCCCATGAAAAAAGCACCCCGAGGGGTGCTTTTTTTGCTTCAAATGCCTTGGAAGGCCCGGATTGATGGGGCTTACAGCCCCCGCTTAAAGCAAGTTGACGCCGGTTTTGCTTTGCAAAAACTCACGCGTCACGCCGGGTGCAAGTTCCACCACTTTCAAGCCTTCAGGCACCACGTCCATGATGGCCAGGTCGGTGATGATGCGGTCCACCACGCCCAGACCCGTCAAGGGCAAGGTGCAGCTGGGCAAAATCTTCAGGTCTTCGCTGCCGTCTTTCTTCTTGGCCACGTGCTCCATCAGGATGATGACGCGCTTGACACCCGCCACCAAGTCCATGGCGCCGCCCATGCCCTTGATCATCTTGCCGGGGATCATCCAGTTGGCCAGATCGCCCTTTTCGCTCACTTGCATGGCACCCAAGATGGACAGGTTGATCTTGCCGCCACGGATCATGGCGAAGGATTGATCGCTGCCAAAAATGGCCGTGCCCTTGATGGTGGTGACGGTTTGTTTGCCCGCATTGATCAGATCGGCATTCACTTCTGATTCCTCGGGAAACGGGCCAATGCCCATCATGCCGTTTTCGCTTTGCAGCCAGACCTCCAAATGGTCGGGCACATGGTTGGCCACCAGCGTGGGCAGGCCAATGCCCAAGTTCACATAAAAGCCGTCTTGCAGTTCCTTGGCCGCGCAGGCGGCCATTTCGTCGTGGGTCCAAGCCATATTTGCCTTTCAAAGGGATGGGGCGCGATGCCCAGCCCTGGGTTCATTAAATGATGCTGCCGCGGGTGGTGCGTTTTTCGATGCGTTTTTCGGGCGTGGGGTTGTGCACGATGCGGTGCACATAAATGCCTGGCAAATGGATGTCGTCTGGGGCCAGTTCGCCGTTGACCACAATGCGTTCCACTTCCACCACGCAAATTCGGCCCGCGGTGGCGGCTGCGGGGTTGAAATTGCGGGCGGTGAGGTTGAAGCGCAGATTGCCCGCATGGTCGGCCACATCTGCTTTGATGAGCGAAATATGAGGCACCAAGGCACGCTCCATCACATAGGTTTCGCCGTCAAACTCGCGCAGTTCTTTACCCTCGGCCACCTGGGTGCCGACACCAGTTTTGGTGAAAAAGGCTGGGATGCCTGCGCCACCGGCACGCAGCTTCTCGGCCAAGGTGCCTTGCGGCGTGAAGTCCAGTTCCAATTCGCCCGCCAAGAATTGGCGTTCAAACTCTTTGTTTTCGCCCACATAGCTGGAAATCATTTTTTTGATTTGCCGCGTTTCCAGCAGCTTGCCAAGGCCAAAGCCATCGACCCCGGCGTTGTTGGAAATGACGGTGAGGTCTTTCACCCCGCTGTCGCGCAAGGCGTCAATCAGCGCTTCGGGAATGCCGCACAGGCCAAACCCGCCAACGGCCATCAACTGGCCATCGGCCACGATGTCTTGGAGGGCTTCTTTCGCGGATGGGAAAACTTTGTTCAATCGAATCTCCTGATTAGCTTGAATTCATTCTACGGGGGGTGTCTTGCATAAGACTGAATACCGCTGGGCATAATCAGCGCAAACAGGAGACAACATGTCACGCTACCCCGCCCCCGAATTGAAAGACCTGCCCGAAGACATCCGCGCCAAGGTGCTGGAAGTGCAAGAAAAATCTGGCTTTGTGCCCAATGTGTTTTTGGCCTTGGCCCGGCGCCCGGCCGAATGGCGGGCGTTCTTCGCCTACCACGATGCCTTGATGGTGCCCGAGTCGGTGGGGCGCACCAGCCACCTGAGCAAAGGCGACCGCGAGATGATCGTCACCACCACCAGCGCCGCCAACCACTGCTTGTATTGCGTGGTTGCGCACGGCGCCATCTTGCGCATTTACGAAAAGAAACCGCTGGTGGCCGACCAAGTGGCGGTGAACCACCGCAAAGCCGACATCACGCCGCGCCAACGCGCCATGCTGGATTTCGCCATGAAGGTGTGCAAAAACAGCCACGAGGTGGAAGACGCCGACTTTGAAGCCCTGCATGCCCATGGCTTTGACGACGAGGATATTTGGGACATTGCGGCCATCACCGCCTTCTTTGGCCTGAGCAACCGGGTGGCCAACATTTCCAGCATGATGCCCAACCCCGAGTTTTATCTGATGGGCCGGGTGCCGAAAAGCAAGGCTTAAAGGGGTTTACGGCTGGGGAGCCGAAAACCAAGGCTTGAGGGGTTTGCGGTTGGGAAGCCGCAAACCCTTTTTTCTTCATTTTTTGTTCTCTAGCGCTACAAATACTTAAATAAAGAGAACTTTCCAGTACGATCCGTGCTCATTTTGTGAGTACTAAATGGGTTTTCACTGGAACGAAATCAAATCCAGAGCATTGCTTTTCAGCAAAACCTGGGACGACGCCTGCAACGAAAACAGCCTGGCCAAGCCGTTTTGGATTGATTTCTTTGAAATCTTTGGCATCACCGACAAACGCGTCGGCACCTTCGAGCTGCATGTCAAAAAACTCGGCGGCAAGCGTGGCTTCATGGACTTGTTTTGGCCCGGCATGCTGCTGGTGGAGCACAAGTCGCGCGGCGAAGACCTCGATATAGCACTGGGGCAAGCCATTGCTTACCTGCACAACGTGGTCGAGCGCGAACTGCCCCAGCTGGTGGTGGTCTGCGACTTTGCCCGCTTTCGGGTGCGCCACCTGGCCACCGGCGAAACGGTGGCGTTTGATCTTCAGCATCTGCACAAACACGTCAAGCTGTTTGGCCTGTTGGCGGGCTACAAGGTGCAAGACATCCGCTCGGAAGACCCGGTCAACATCAAGGCCGCAGAGCGCATGGGCCGTTTGCACGATGCCCTCAAAGCCAGCGGCTACAGCGGCCACGCCTTGGAAGTGCTGTTGGTGCGGTTGTTGTTTTGTTTGTTTGCCGACGACACCGGCATTTTTCAGCCCGCCCAATCGTTCAGAGAATTTGTGGAAGAACGCACCGCGCCCGAAGGCTCGGACCTGGGGCCGCGCTTGGGGCAACTGTTTCAGGTGCTCAACACGCCAGAAGACCAGCGCAGCAAAAACATCGACGAGCAACTGGGCCAGTTTGCGTACATCAACGGCAAGTTGTTTGAAGAAACCCTGCCCATGGCCGACTTCAACGCCGCCATGCGCGAAGCCCTGCTGGACGCTTGCGCACTCGATTGGTCGGCCATCAGCCCGGCCATCTTTGGCAGCTTGTTTCAAAGCATCATGGACGACAAAGCCCGCCGCAACCTGGGGGCGCATTACACCTCAGAGGCCAACATCCTGAAGCTGATCAAGCCGCTGTTTTTAGACGAACTGCACGCTGAATTTGAGCGCGTGAAAGGCCACCGCAACAAGCTGTTGGAGTTTCACAAAAAGCTGCAGCAACTGACCCTCTTGGACCCAGCATGTGGGTGCGGCAACTTCCTCGTCATCAGCTACCGCGAACTGCGCGAGTTGGAGCTGAAAGTGCTGCGTGCCAGCCACCACTTAAGCGCCCACAGAGGCCAGCTTGCGGTGGACGTGCATGGCCTGTTTAGCGTGAATGTGGACCAGTTCTTTGGCATTGAGATTGAAGAGTTTCCAGCACAAATTGCCCAAGTGGCCCTGTGGCTGGTGGACCACCAAATGAACCTGCGCGTGAGTGTGGAGTTTGGAGTTTGGAGTTTGGAGTTTGGAGTTTGGAGTTTGGAGTTTGGAGT
>CALBEV010000047.1 GCA_937891045.1 uncultured Burkholderiales bacterium
AGAACCTCTGCGCTGAATGCCATATTCAATTTCAGCCAAGGTCACGCTGGAAATAGCCGCCTGTCCAATGGGCAATTTGCTCAACTTGGCCAACAACTTGGCGTCACGCCCTTGCATGATGTGGCTGATGACATTGGTGTCTAACAAATAACGCTGTGTCATTTTTCGACAGATTCAAAGGGATCGCGCCTAGCAATGGTTTGGCGGCGTTCGATCAACAGGTCTTCGCTGGCGTTTAAGGCGACTGCATCCAATAAACCTTGCCAGTCGCTGGGTTTGCGTGAAAGCACCACGTCCCCTGTGGCAGGGTCATGGCGGATGAATACTTCGGGCACGTCAAATCTGAATTCCAATGGCAAGCGCACCGCTTGGCTGCGGCCGGTGGTGAAAATTTTGGCAATAGATGTCATGAAAAACCTCGACATAGGTGATACATGGCATGATACATACCATTATTTCCCCAGTCAACCACGACCTCACCCCCCCCTAAAATCACCGGATGACTCAACCTGCCGCCCCAGCCACACCCGAAGAACACAAACCCAGTAACTTTCTGCGCCAGATCATCGAAACCGATTTGGACAAAGGCACTTTTACCAGCCGCCGCTGGGCGGGCAGCCCCGGGGACGCAGCGCACCACGCCCAAGGGCAGCCAGACCCCGCCAAAATCCGCACCCGCTTTCCACCCGAGCCCAACGGCTATTTGCATGTGGGCCACGCCAAAAGCATTTGCATCAACTTCGGTTTGGCGCGTGACTACGGCGGCGTGTGCCACCTGCGCTTTGACGACACCAACCCCGAAAAAGAAGACACCGAGTATGTGAACAGCATCATTGATGCCGTGAAATGGCTGGGCTTTAGCTGGCGCCAACCGGGCAACGACGCTCCTTACCAAGCCAGCGACTATTTCGATTTCATGTACCGTGCCGCCGAGCATTTGATTCAAACCGGCCATGCCTATGTGGACGAACAAACGGCTGATGAAATGCGCCTCAACCGTGGCGACTTTGGCAAGCCCGGTGTCAACAGCCCCTTTCGCAGCCGGTCCGTGGCCGAGAACCTGGCCCGCTTTCGCGAGATGCGCGACGGCCAGTTGGCCGATGGTGCCGCTGTGCTTCGCGCCAAAATTGACATGGCCTCGCCCAACATCAACATGCGCGACCCGGCCATCTACCGCATTCGCCGCGCCACGCACCACAACACTGGCGACACATGGTGCATCTACCCGATGTACACCTTTGCGCATCCCATCGAAGACGCGCTAGAGCAAATCACCCACAGCATTTGCACCTTGGAATTCGAGGACCAACGCCCGTTTTACGACTGGCTGATGGAGCGCTTGTCGCAAGCCGCCACACTGGCGGATGGCAGCACGGTGTCGGGTTTGTTGGCCGCGCCTGCGCCCAAGCAATACGAATTTGCACGGCTGAACCTCACCTACGTCATCACCAGCAAACGCAAGCTGGCCCAACTGGTGAACGAGGGCAAAGTCAGCGGCTGGGACGACCCGCGCATGCCCACCATCGTCGGTTTGCGACGTCGGGGTTACACACCCGAGAGCTTGCAACTGTTTGCCGACCGCATTGGCGTCACCAAATCGGACAGCTGGATCGACTACAGCACCTTGGAAGGCTGCTTGCGCGAAACCTTAGAGCACACCGCGCACCGCGCCATGGCGGTGCTGAATCCCGTCAAGTTGGTTCTCACCAATTGGGACGAGGCCTTTGGGGCCGGTCACTTGGAGGCTTGCACCCTGCCCGCCTTGCCACATCCGCCTGAAGGTCAGTCAGAACCTGCAGCGCGTCAATTCAGCATCGGCAAAGAAGTGTGGATTGAACGCGAGGACTTTGAAGAAGTGCCGCCCAAAGGTTATAAAAGATTAAGCCCACCCCAAACTGCTCCCGACGGCACAACCAGCGCAGGCGCGGTGGTCCGCTTGAAAGGCGGCTATGTGGTGGAGTGCACAGGTTTTGCCAAGGATGCGCAAGGTGTGGTCACCGAAGTTCACGCTAAGGTGTTTCCTGAAACCAAGAGCGGCACGGCTGGCTCGGACAGCGTGAAAGCCAAAGGCGTGATCACCTGGGTGGGCGTGGCCGATGGCGTGCAAGCCGAGGTGCGTTTGTACGACCGCCTGTTCAGTGATGCCCAACCCGACGCCGGTGGCAAAGACTTTTTGGAAGCCTTGAACCCCCACAGCTTGCAAGTGGTGCAGGCCTTCGTGGAACCTTCCTTGCTGAATGCCTTGCCCGATCAGAAGTTTCAGTTTGAACGACTGGGCTACTTTGTGACGGATCGGGTGGACCACTCGTCAGCGCATATGGTGTTCAACAGGGCGGTGGGGTTGAAGGACAGTTGGGCGAAATAATCATCTAAATGGAGACAACATGAACACCACCGAACTCTTCTCATTGCAAGGCCGCGTGGCCCTCGTCACCGGCGGCTCGCGGGGCATTGGCCGCATGATCGCCAAAGGCCTCTTGTGCCAAGGCGCACGGGTTTACATCACGGCCCGCAAAGCCGCAGCTTGTGACGCCACCGCCAAAGAACTGTCTGCCTTTGGCACCTGCATCTCCATGCCTTTGGACATATCAAACAAAGAAGGCATTGCGCAGTTGGTGCAGCAGTTGGGCGAGAAAGAAAAACACCTGGACATCTTGATCAACAACGCTGGTGCGGCTTGGGGTGCGCCGTTTGACGAATTCCCCGAAGCGGGTTGGGACAAGGTGGTGGACCTCAACATGAAGACGCCGTTTTTCTTGACGCAAACCTTGGCCCCCATGCTGCGACAAGCGGCCAAGCAACACATGGCCAAGGTGATCAACATCGCCTCCATTGACGGCCTCTCGGTCAACCCGTGGGAAACCTATTCGTATGCGGCCAGCAAGGCGGGTGTGATTCACCTGACCAAACGCATGTCGCTTGAACTCATCAAAGACGGCATCTGTGTGAATGCCATCGCACCCGGCGCCTTTGCCTCCGAGATGAACCGCGAAGCCCGGGACCACGGCGATGCCACCGCACAAACCATTCCTGCACGCCGCATTGGCAAAGACGAGGACATGGCGGCGGCAGCCATTTACCTCAGCAGCAACGCCAGCGACTATGTGGTGGGCCACACCTTGGTGGTGGATGGTGGCGTCACCTTGGCGCGGGGCTGAGGTGATAATCCCTGCACATTCAACAGGGGAACCCCATGGCCAAAGGCGAACAACGCAGCAACAAGATGTCCAAAAAACCCAAAAAGGACACCTCGCCACCCAAGGTCATCGTGCCGGGTGACCGTCCTGTGCCACCCACCACCTTTGTGGCGCCACGCGGTAAATTGAAAAACAAATAAAACTAATGAACCGGCCCTTTCAGGGCTTCGGGCAGTGGCAGTGGCATCACATGGATGCCCTCTTCCAACAAGGCCTGGGTTTCGTCCACACTGACGCGCCCACGAATGCCACGCTCTTCGGTTTCACCGTAATGCATCTTGCGGGCTTCATCTGCAAACTGTGTGCCCACGTCTTCGGTGTGGGCCATCACGTGTTGCACCATGTGCATCCAAGCGGCTTGCATGTCTGCGGGCATGGTGACCGCCGGTGCGGCGGCTGGCACCGTGGCCAAGGCACGTTCTTCAGAGGGTGCTTCAGAAACTCGCTCAGAGCGAGAGGTGCTCAGGTTCAGGCGCGGTGCGCTCAGCATTTTGCTGATGTCGTGGTTGCCACACAGAGGGCAGGACACGAGGTCTTGGGCCCGCTGCGACTGGTAGTCGTCCTCAGACGCAAACCAGCCTTCAAAGTTGTGGTGGTGTTGGCATTGGAGGTTCAGGACTTTCATGGCTTCATCATGACAGATCTGCCGCAAGGGTGAAAGCCGAGGACTTCAAGTCCCCAAAGCCTTGACCACAGCGTCTGCACACAAACCCATCAGACCACCGGGCAACAACCCCAGCACCAACACCAACGCGCCGTTGATGCCCAGCACGACGCGCACCAGGGTGTCGGCTGACACGGTGCTGGCAGTCAAGGGCGGGTCAAAGTACATGACCTTGATGACGCGCAAGTAATAAAACGCGCCAACCAGGGAAATCATGACGGCAAAAACGGCCAGCAACAAAGCACTGGTTTGTCCTGAAGATACCAAGGCTTGCAGCACAGACAACTTGGCGAAGAAACCGACCAAGGGCGGCACACCCGCCAAGGAAAACAAGCAGATGGCCATGACCCCAGCAAACAAAGGACTGCGCTGGTTCAAGCCAGCCAAATCAGAAATTTCTTCGCTTTCAAAGCCTTCACGCGCCAACAACAAAATGACGCCGAACACGCCCAAGGTGGTGAGCACATAGGTGACCATGTAGAACATGGCCGAGCTGTAGGCGTTGGC
>CALBEV010000048.1 GCA_937891045.1 uncultured Burkholderiales bacterium
GTGCGCAAGACATTGACAATCCGCTCAGCAGCGCCATGCTCAACACGCGCGGTGCCACGGGTTGGTTCGGCTGGCAAGATGAACCCCGCATCGAAGAATTGAAGGCCAAATTTGCCCGATCACCCAAAGCGGCTGAGCAGAAAAAAATCGCCTCGCAAATTCAAGCCTTGGTGTTTGAAACCGCCGCCTTTGCGCCACTGGGCCAATACCGCAATCCCACGGTCTTGCGCAACAACGTGAGCGGCATGTTGCAAACCCCGGGCATCCCTGTCATGTGGGGTCTGTCCAAGCCATGACATGCTGAGCTTTTTAGGCCGCCGCTTGTTGGCGGTGATCCCCGTTCTGCTGGTGGTGTCGGTGGTGGTGTTTTTGCTGCTGCGCCTCTCACCCGGCGACCCTGCTGCGGTCATTGCGGGCAACAACGCCACCTCCGAAGACATCGCCAACATCCGACAACAGCTCGGCCTCGACAGCAACTTGGCAACCCAATACGGCATCTGGATGGGCCGCGTGTTGCAAGGCGACTTGGGCTATTCCTACTACTTGGGCAAACCGGTGTTGGCGCTGATCGCACAACGTGTTGAGCCCACCTTGTCCTTGGCCTTGGGCACGGCCTTGTTGGCGGTGTTGATCGCGGTGCCCTTGGGCACCTTGGCAGCTTGGCGCATGGGTGGCTGGCTCGACCGATCGTTGTCGGCATTTTCGGTGGCGGGTTTTTCGGTCCCGGTGTTCGTCATCGCCTATGTGCTGATTTATGTGTTCGCCATGCAGTTGCAATGGTTGCCAGTGCAGGGTTACAAGCCGCTCACCGGGCCGCAAGCGCAAGGCGTGTGGGACTGGGCGCGGCAACTGATCTTGCCGTGGTTGACCTTGTCCACCATTTACGTGGCGTTGATCGCCCGCATCACCCGCGCCAGTGTGTCGGAGGCTTTGAGCGAAGACTACATCCGAACCGCACGCGCCAAAGGCTTGGCCGAGTTCAGCGTGTTGCTGCGCCATGCCTTGGCCAATGCCGCCGTGCCCATCGTCACCGTGGTGGGCATTGGCGTGGCGTTGCTCATCGGCGGCGTGGTGGTCACTGAAACCGTGTTCGCGATTCCTGGCTTGGGCTCGCTCACGGTGGACGCGGTCCTGAACCGCGACTTTCCCGTTATTCAAGGCTTGGTCTTGTTGTTCTCCTTGTCGTATGTCGGTATCAACCTCTTGGTGGACACCAGTTACCTTTGGCTGGACCCGAGGATTCGCCACTGATGGCCTCGCTCTCGCATCGCTTGTGGGTCCATGGCTCGGTGCGTTTTGGCACGGCCGTGTTGGGCTTGATGCTGTTGGTGTCCTTGTTCGCGCCGTGGTTGGGCACGGTGGACCCGGCCGCCATGGACGCCAACCACATCAACAAAGCACTGGGTTTGGCAGGCGAGTTTGCTTTGCCCGATGGCAGCCTGGTGGCCCACACTTTTTGGTTGGGCACCGACAGCTTTGGCCGCGATGTCTACAGCCGGGTCTTGTTTGGCGGGCGCATCTCTTTGTTGGTCGGTTTCGCCACCGCTTTGCTGGCGCTGGGCTTGGGTGGTTTGTGCGGCATGTTGGCCGGTTACTTTCGCCAAGTGGACATGGTGCTGATGCGCTTCATGGACGGCTTGATGGCCATTCCGGCGGTGTTGTTGGCCATTGCTTTGGTGGCGGCGCTGGGTGCGAATGTGGCCACGGTGGTCATCGCCATCGCCATACCCGAGGTGCCGCGTGTCACGCGGCTGGTGCGCTCTTTGGTGCTCACGCTGCGCGAAGAGCCGTATGTGGAAGCGGCTCGTGCATTGGCCACACCCACGCCGGTTATTTTGTGGCGGCACATCCTGCCCAATGCCATGGCGCCGCTCTTGGTGCAAGGCACGTTTGTGGCGGCGTCTGCGGTGTTGACCGAAGCGATTTTGAGTTTCTTGGGGCTGGGCTTGCCGCCCGATGTGCCCACCTGGGGCAACATCATGGCCGAGGGCCGCACCCAGTTCAGCCAGCAACCCGGGCATGTGTTGTTCCCCGCATTGTTTTTGGTGCCCACGGTGTTGGCCATCAATTTGCTGGGCGACGGTTTGCGCGACGTGCTCGATCCGAAATTCGCCAAGCGGGTGGGCTGATGAACACACCTGTGTTGAGCATTCAGCAGTTGAGCGTGACCTTGCCAGCGGGCGCGGATCGCAGCCACGCCTTGCAAGACATCAGCTTGCAACTGCATGCGGGGCAAACACTGTGCGTGGTGGGCGAATCGGGCTCGGGCAAATCGGTGCTGGCCACCACGGTCATGGGGTTGTTGGCATCCGAATTGAAAGTGACGCAAGGCCAAGTGGCTTTGCAAGGCGAAGCGCTGCTGAGTGCCATACCTGCACGTTGGCGTGCTTTGCGTGGGCAGGCCATGGGCATGGTGTTCCAAGAACCGATGACCGCCTTGAACCCGGTGATGCGTTGCGGCGACCAGGTGGACGAGGTGCTGCGCACCCACACCGATTGGCCCGCTGCGCAACGCCGCGACCACATCATGCACATGCTGGCGCAAGTGCGCTTGCCCGACCCCGAGCGTGTTTGGCACAGCTATCCGCACCAACTCAGTGGCGGGCAACGCCAGCGCATCGTCATCGCCATGGCCATGGTGATGAAACCAGCGTTGCTCATTTGCGATGAACCGACCACGGCGCTGGACGTCACCACTCAAAAAGACATCTTGCAACTCATCCACCAGTTGCAACAAGACACCGGCAGCGCTGTGCTATTCATCACCCACGACATGGGCGTGGTGGCCGATATTGCCGACCAGGTCTTGGTGATGCACCAGGGCGTGGCCGTGGAAATGGGCTCGCGTGACGATGTGCTGTTGCGCCCGCAAGCCGACTACACCCGCACCTTGTTGGCCGCGGTGCCGAGCATGACGCCGCCGCCCGCCAAAGTGATGGCCGACACGCCCCCGGTGTTGCAAGCGCAAGCCGTGTGCAAAACCTATGGCACGCACTTGGCCTTGCAAGACGCCAGCCTGCGCTTGCGTGCGGGTGAAACCGTCGGGGTGGTGGGCGAGTCGGGCTCGGGCAAGTCCACCTTGGCGCGGTGCATCTTGCGCCTCATCGACCCTACATCCGGCGACATCCATTGGGGCCAGGACAACATCGCCGCTTGGCCTGAAAGTCGTTTGCGACCATTGCGCCACCGGGTGCAGGTGGTGTTCCAAGACCCGAACCGTTCATTGAACCCGCGTTTGACCATCGGTCAGTCGATGGTGGAAGGGGCACGCAACTTTGGCCAAAGCGCATCGCAGGCCGAGCAATTGGGCCGCGATTTATTGCAACAAATGCGCTTGCCCGAGGGCGCATGGCAACGCTATCCCAGCCAGTTCAGCGGCGGCCAACGCCAACGCATCGCCTTGGCGCGAGCCTTGGCCTGTCGGCCCGATGTGTTGGTGGCTGATGAAGCGGTAAGCGCTTTGGACGTGTCGGTGCAGGCGCAAATTTTGGATTTGCTGCGCGAAGTGCAAGCCCGCATGGGATTGGGCTTGCTGTTCATCACCCACGACCTGCGGGTGGCGGCGCAACTCTGCGACCAAGTGATCGTGATGCACCAAGGCCAGATTGTGGAGCGCGGTGCCACCGCCACGTTGTACGCCCAACCGCAACACGCCTACACCCGCGCCTTGCTCGCCAGTGCGCCCGATGTGCAAGCCTTGATGGAGTAACACCATGCATCAACTGACCCAATGCACCGCCACCCAATTGCTCACGCTGTACCGCAGCGGCGCTGCTTCACCGGTGCAAGCCACCGAGGCGGTGCTGCAACGCATCAACCAGCTAAATCCACGCTTGAACGCGTTTTGCCTGGTCGATGAAGAAGCCGCTTTGCAATCGGCGCGGGACAGCGAAGCGCGTTGGCAAGCCCACAGAAACAACGGCACCGATGTCTTGCCCCTGGATGGCGTGCCAGTCTCCATCAAAGATTTGATCTTGACCCGGGGTTGGCCCACGCTGCGCGGCAGCAAAACCGTCAACCCGGATCAGCCTTGGGAAGTGGATGCGCCAGTGACGGCACGGTTGCGCGAAGCGGGCGCGGTGTTGCTGGGCAAAACCACCACGCCTGAATTTGGCTGCAAGGGCGAAACCAATTCACTGCTCACAGGCATCAGCCGCAACCCCTGGAATCTGGAGCACACGCCCGGTGGTTCATCGGGCGGTGCATCAGCCGCGGTGTCTGCAGGTTTGGGGCCCTTGGCGGTGGGCACCGATGGCGCGGGCAGTGTGCGCATTCCCGCGGCCTTTTGCGGCAACGTGGGTTTCAAACCCAGCTTTGGCCGTGTGCCTGCCTATCCCTTGTCGCCGTTTGGATCGGTGGCGCATTTGGGGCCGCATGCCATGACGGTGGAAGACGTGGCCTTGATGATGAACAGCATCAGCCAGCCCGATGCGCGGGACTGGACCTCGCTGCCGTTTGATGGCACCGACCACATGGAACTGTTGGACTTTGGGGTGCGTGGTTTGCGCGTGGCTTATTCACCCACCCTGGGTTACGCGAACAATGTGCATCCCGAGATAGCCGCCGCCACGGCGCAAGCGGCGCAACATTTGCACCACCTGGGCGCGTTTGTAGAACAGGTGGACCCGGGCATTGACGACCCCCTCGACATCACCACCGGTTTGTGGTTTGCCGGGGCGTACCAGGTGTGGCAAACCTTGAGCCCGGCACAACAAGCCCTGACCGACCCCGACTTTGCCGCCGAAGCCGCCTTGGGTGCCAAGTTGGACGCCAACGCTTTGCATCAACTCAACCAACGGCGTGGCGTGTTGGGTTCGCATTTGCGCCAGTTCATGCAGCGCTTTGATCTGATTTTGACGCCCAGCACCGCGGTACCGGCCTTCACAGCGCGGCCTGCTGGTCACAGCCCCATGACGTCCGAGGCCATGCTGGGCTGGACCCCGTTCAGCTACCCGTTCAACCTGAGCCAACAACCGGCCATCAGCCTGCCTTGTGGCCTGACCACCGAGGGCTTGCCCATGGGTGTGCAGTTGGTCGGGCCCATGTTTGGCGATGCGCTGGTGTTGCAAGCGGCGCAGGCCTTGCAAGCTTGTTATCCGCTGCAACGACCTACACTCTCCTGATTTGCCTTTCAACAACAATGACATCTCCTCTTTTCATCGTCGGCTTGGGCGGTACCTTGCGCGACGGTTCGTCCAGTGAACACGCCTTGAATCTATCTTTGGCCCATGCGGCCAGCTTGGGTTGCGACACGCAATGCTTTGCAGGGCCCGATCTGGATTTGGCGTTGTACGACCCCAGACGCACCGAACGCAGCCCTGTCGAAGCGGCCTTGGTTGCAGCCTTGCGCCGCGCCGACGGCGTGATTTTTTCCACGCCCAGTTACCACGGCAGCATTTCGGGCTTGTTGAAAAACGCCATCGACTACATCGAAGACATGAACCAAGACGAGCGCGTGTACTTGTCAGGCCGGGCCGTGGGTTGCATCGTGTGTGCGTATGGCTCGCAGGCCATGGGCACCACCTTGTCCTCCATGCGCGACATCATCCACAGCTTGCGCGGTTGGCCCACGCCCTTTGGTGCCAGCTTGAACGTGTTGCAAATGCCTTTTGAAAACCCAGGCAGCGACAGCGCCAACGAAGCCCTGCAAGCTTGCCAAACCGTGGCCGAAGAAGTTGTTCAATTTGCCAAGGCTTGGCGCAAGTCCTGAAGCGCCCTTGGGTGGGTATCATCCCGCCCACCTTGGCAGCCCATTCACCCCATGACATTCATCGCCCTTGATGTTGGCAACACCCGCTTGAAGTGGGCTTTGTTCGACAGCCACCAACCCGATGCGCAACTTCTGTCGCACGGCGCGGTGTTCTTGGAGCACATCGACCGACTCGCCGATGAAGATTGGAAAGACCTGCCAGCCCCCTCTGAAACACTGGGCTGTATTGTGGCCAGTGATGCGTTGCGTCGGCGGGTGGGCGAGCAAATGGAACACTGGGATTTGTCACCGCGTTGGGTCGTGCCCAATGCCGCCGAAGCGGGTTTGGTGAATGGCTATGACCACCCGACACGCTTGGGTGCCGACCGCTGGGTGGCCATGATCGGCGCCCTGGCTCGCATGAAAGAACAAACCCAAGGACAAGCGCCGCGCCCCATGGTGGTGGTGATGGTGGGCACGGCGGTGACGGTGGAGGCCATTGACGCGCAAGGGCATTTTTTGGGCGGTTTCATCTTGCCGGGCCACGGCATCATGTTGCGGGCTTTAGAGTCCGGCACCGCTGGCTTGCGTGTGCCCACCGGCGAAGTGCGTGAATTTCCAACCAACACCAGTGATGCGCTCACCAGTGGCGGCACCTATGCGATTGCCGGTGCCATCGAACGCATGGTGCAGCATGTTCGCCAACACACCCATGCTGAACCGCTGTGCTTCATGACCGGAGGTGCGGGCTGGAAGATGGCCCCCAGCATGTCGGTGAAATTCGAATTGGTGGAAAGCCTGATTTTTGATGGCCTGCGCCAAATCGCCAGTCAGCGTTTGGCCACCTGAACCGCGCAGTCGTAGAACACCGGGGCGCGGCCCATGTCGGTGAGTTTTTGCGAGGTGAGTTCGTTCACATTGGTGCCATTGGCCCCCAACTTGCGCCACCAAATTCCCAAACCCACCACCATGCCCACACGCGCACGTGTGCTGACATGGGCTTTGCATTCGTAGCTGCCTCGGTCGTTGAACACCCGCACCATGTCGCCGTCTTGCAGTTGCCGCAGGGATGCGTCATCCGGGTGAATTTCAAGCAGCGGTTCGCCCTCCATGTCGCGCAGACTTTTCACATTCACAAACGACGAGTTCAAGAAGTTGCGGGCGGGCGGCGAGATCATGGCCAGCGGGTAGGTGTCTTGCGCGGTGGGTGCTTCGTAGTTGGGAATGAAGTCGGGCAAACCGTCTGCGCCCAGTGCCACCAAACTGCTGCTGACGAATTCACACTTGCCCGAGGCGGTGGCAAAACCGCCTTGCGCAAACGGGGCGTCGTTCATGGGCCAATGCGCAAAACCATCTTGCAGCAACTTGTCCCACGTGACGGGCGCGGCGCTTTGCAGGTTGCGCGGGTGTTGCAGCGCCAAGCGGCACAGGCTTTCATCGTCTTCTTGCAGCAAGGGGTTGTGCAGGCCCATGCGCAAGGCGAGTTCTCGAAAGATCTGCGTGTTGGTTTTGGCCTCACCCAGCGGTGCGATGGCCGGGCGGTTCAACAGCACATCGGTGTGGCCATAGCTGTTGTGGATGTCCCAGTGTTCAAGTTGTGTGGTGGCGGGCAACACATAGTCGGCATGGTCGGCGGTGTCGGTCATGAAATGCTCGAGCACCACGGTGAACACATCCTCGCGGGCAAAGCCCTTCACCACCTTGGCCGATTCGGGGGCCACCGCCACCGGGTTGCTGTTGTAAACCACCATGGCTTCAATCAAGTTTGGCGTGTTCAAAGCGTCGCCAATCGTGCTCATGTTCACCAAGGGCGCACGCGGGTTGGTGTGCAGGTCGGGGCGTTGCAAGGCCACACCGTTGTGCAGTGCATGGCCTGAAGCACTCAAGACCACGCCACCGGCACGGTGCCGCCAAGCGCCAATGAGCGCGGGTAAACAGGCCACGGCTCGCACCGCATTGCCACCACCCCGCGAGCGTTGCACGCCGTAGTTCAAGCGGATGGCCGCGGGCTTGATGTGCGCATAGTCGTGCGCCAGTTGGCGAATGCCTTGCACGTCCAAACCACACACCTCGGCCGCGCGTTCAGGCGGCCATTGCAAAGCCCGTTCACGCAAAGCTTCAAAACCCAGGGTGTGTTGCGCGATGTAGTCGTGGTCCAGCCAGTAGTGGGTGATGAGTTCGTGCATCAGCGCCAACGCCAACGCAGCATCGGTGCCGGGCTTGAGGGCCAGGTGCACGTCGCATTTATCGGCGGTTTCGCTGCGGCGTGGGTCGATGCACACCAGCTTGGCGCCGTTGCGTTTGGCCTCTTGTGCGAGTCGCCAAAAATGCACGCTGCTGGTGATAGCATTGCTGCCCCAAATGAGGATGAGTTTGCTCTCTGAAAAAAACTGCACCTTCATGCCCAGCTTGCTGCCAAAGGTGTGGGTCAGCGCCTCGGCACCAGCGCTGGCGCAGATGGTGCGGTCGAGTTGCGCGGCGCCCAGCAGATTGAAAAAACGCATGGCGATGGACTCGCCTTGCACCATGCCCATGGTGCCCGCGTAGCTGTAGGGCAGGATGCGTTCTGGGTTGCGATCGGCAATGCCCTTGAGTTTGGCAGCGATGTCTGACAGCGCCTTGTCCCAACTGACCCGCACAAACTGACCGCTGCCTTTGGGGCCGCTGCGCTTCAAGGGATGCAACACCCGCTCGGGGTGGTAAGTGCGCTCGGTATAGCGGGACACCTTGGTGCACAACACGCCATCGGTGAGCGGGTGGGCCGGGTTGCCTTGCACCTTGATGGCCACGCCGTCTTGCACGGTGGTCAAGAGTGAACAGGTGTCGGGGCAGTCGTGCGGGCAGGCGCCCAGGATGGTGGTGGTCATGGCTGCATTCTTACCTAATTGAATTTCATGTGCTTCAGATTTTGACGCTCCTCAAAACCTCATTGATGCGACTCTGCCAACCTGAACCTGTGGCTTTGAATTTGTTGAGCACCTCGGTGTCGATACGCAACGTCACTTGTGTTTTGCTGCCGCTGCCCAAAGGCCTGCCGCGTTTGAGTTGGGGCTGTACTTGAGCCCATTGCGCGTCTGTGAGTGGCAGCGCATCGGGATCCGACAGGGCTGCCGCTGTGATGGCGGCATCTTCTTGGCTGCTGAGCAACTTGATGAAGCGGCCTGATGGGGTCTTAACTGTTTTCGACATAGCGTTTCAACTCTCTTGAATTGGCTTTGCGCAAACTGATCACGCGTCTGAAAGGTTCTCGATCAACGAAGGCGACAAAATACAACTGCTGTCCGGCGGGCACCAAGCCCGACATGCGCGGCTCAGCGTAAGTCTTGCGAAGATCAGGCCAAATCAAACCATCTTCCCAATCAAGTTGCTGAGCAAATGCCAATGACAAGCCGTGCTTGAGAAAATTCAGATGACTTTTGACGGGATCAAAGTCCAGTTGCATGTCGCAGATTAATTGTAGTTACGTTTACTTGAAATGCAAGCCTTGTTCAAGGCTTGAGCAAATACGCAGTTTGAAACCAAATGGTTTTGAAAAGTTGTGATCTAGTCACCCCAAAAAGGTCAAGCATTCACCTCCCCAAGGGTCATTCCCCTTCAGGTAGACTGATTCTTCAAGCCACAAACAGGTGAGACACATGAAACTCTTAGACACCATGGTCCTCGAAGCCGCCAGCCTGGTGGCGGTGCGCCGCGACATCCACGCCCATCCCGAACTCTGCTTTGAAGAGCAGCGCACCTCGGATCTGGTGGCCGCCAAATTGACCGAGTGGGGCATCGAGGTGCACCGCGGTTTGGGCACCACTGGCGTGGTGGGCATCATCAAAAACGGCACCAGTTCACGCAGCATCGGTTTGCGTGCCGACATGGACGCGCTGCCGGTGCACGAGGCCAACACCTTCGCCCATGCCAGCCAACACATGGGCAAGATGCACGCTTGCGGCCACGACGGTCACACCACCATGTTGCTGGCGGCTGCGCAGCACTTGGCCAAGCACCGCAACTTTGACGGCACCGTGGTGCTGATTTTTCAACCGGCGGAAGAGGGCGGCGGCGGTGCCCGCGAAATGATCAAGGACGGCTTGTTCGAGAAATTCCCGGTGGATGCGGTATTTGGTTTGCACAACTGGCCGGGCATGGCGGTGGGCAAGCTCGCGGTCAGTGCTGGCCCGGTCATGGCCTCCAGCAACGAATTCAAAATCACCATCCAAGGCAAGGGCTGTCACGCCGCCTTGCCGCACAACGGCATCGACCCGGTGCCGATCGCTTGCGAGATGGTGCAGGCCTTTCAAACCATTGTGTCGCGCAACGTCAAGCCCGTGGACGCAGCCGTCATTTCAGTCACCATGATCCACGCGGGTGAAGCCACCAATGTGGTGCCCAACAGCTGCGAGTTGCAAGGCACGGTGCGCACCTTCACCGTCGACATCCTCGACATGATCGAGCGGCGCATGCGCACCGTGGCCGAGCACGTGAGTGCCGCGCACGAAGCCAGCTGCACCTTCGAGTTTGTGCGCAACTACCCGCCCACCATCAACCACCCCCAGGAAGCCGATTTCACCCGCGAGGTGTTGGCCGACATCGTCGGTGCCGAGAACGTGCTGGCGCAAGAAGCCACCATGGGCGCGGAAGACTTTTCCTACATGCTGCTGGCCAATCCCGGGGCGTATTTCTTCATTGCCAACGGCGAAGGCGCACACCGCGAAATGGGCCATGGCGGGGGCCCTTGCACCTTGCACAACCCCAGCTACGACTTCAACGACGACCTGATTCCGCTGGGCGGCACGGTTTGGGTGCGCATGGTGGAACGCTTCTTGGCCAAGGCCTGAGCCTCCTCATACAACCTCCTTCAGCGGGCACGCTGCCTGCGTTCAAGCGGGCAGGGCGTCGGCATACACCTGCATCAAGGCCAGCAACTGCGCTTTCGGGGTGTCGGCCAAATACGGCAGCATCAAACTGAGCACCTGCTGCGCCCCGTGCAACACGCCATGTTGGGCACTGGCGTCTTCCATGGCGTGGCGCGGGTTGCGCACATATTCATAGCTCAGCCACCAGGTGAGCATCACCACCATGTGGGTGGCGCAGTGTGTGCGCTCCGTGGCGGTTTGTTGCAACAGTTTGGCTGATTGCAGCTGCCCCAGCAACTGCCCCAAAGCTTGTTCTTTCAGCGCCAGGATGTCTTTCATCTGCCCTTCCACATGCCGGTTCTTGCTGAGCAAATCGTTCAGGTCGCGGTAAATGAAACGGTAGCGCCACACCAGCTCGAACAGGCTGTGCATGAAAAACCAACTGTGCTCGAGGTCGCGCACGTCAGCCGCAGCGGGCAAGAGCTCGCGCATCTCGGCTTGGTAGCTGTCAAACAAGCTGTTCACCAACAACTCTTTGCTGGCGTAGTGGTAGAACAAATTGCCGGGGCTGATGCCCATGTCTGAGGCAATCAGCGTGGTGGCAACATTCGGTTCGCCAAAGCGATTGAAGAGTTGCAGCGCCTCCGTCTGAATCCGCTCGGCGGTGCGACGGGGCGCTTTTTTCACCATGTGTTTGATGCTTATTTGCGTTTGGCTGGGGTGGTTTGCTCAGCCAGCTGTGCTTCCAAAGCCGCCACCCGCGCCTCCAATGCGGCCAGGTCTTGGGCGCTGGGCAAGCCCATGCTTTGCAAGGCTTTGGCCACGCGCTCTTCAAAAATGCCTTCCAATTTATCCATTTGGCCGCTGGCGCGTTGCCCCATGTCGCTGGCCATGGCGGTCATTTTGTGCGCGGCTTCGGTCACTTTGGCCTGCGCTTGCTGGGTGGCTTCTTGCAATTTGGCACCGTCTTTCACCAGGGTTTCGAACACCTTGGTGCCCTCTTGCTGGGCCTTGGCGAATGCGCCCATGCCAGCCAGCCAAATTTGCTGGGCCGAGTCCTTCATGTGTTCACTCATCTTGAGCGGGTCAAAATCGGGTTTGTTGCTGGCCATGGCGTGCTTTCAAGGTGTCTGGGATCTGTCAATTTAACCGCTTTACAATCACTTCTCAAATAAATTAATTACTCATCTATTCCAACGCATGCTTTGGTACGCCGTTCACTCCAAACCCAAACAAGAGCACCGCGCCCTTGAAAACCTGCAGCAGCAGGGCTTCGAAGCGTGGTTGCCTATGTTGACGGTGGAAAAACTGCGTCGTGGCCGCTTGGCCGAAGTGGTGGAACCCATGTTCAGCCGCTACTTGTTCATCCGCTTAGACACCGAACACAGCAATTGGGCCCCCATCCGTTCTACCTTGGGCGTCAGCCGTTTGGTGAGTTTTGGCAACCGACCCGCGCCCATGGCCGATGAATTGATTCAAGCTCTGCGTGGTTTGCCCGAGCGGGCCCCCGAGCGTTTGCTCAAAGTCGGTCAAGAAGTGGTGTTCATCGACGGCCCCTTGAAGGGCTTGCAAGGCATTTACCAACAAACCGACGGTGAAGCACGGGCCATGGTGTTGGTGGAACTGATGAGCAAACAGCACAGCATCACCGCCGATGTCCGGCACCTGCACCCTGTCACAATTTAGCCCACATGAATCAACCCCTCCAACACATCGCCATCATCATGGACGGCAACGGTCGCTGGGCCAAAAAGCGCTTGTTGCCGCGCACCGTGGGCCATGTGCGTGGGGCCGCCAATGTGCGACAAATCGTCAAGGTGGCCAGCGAGCAAGGCGTGAAATACCTCACGCTGTTTGCCTTCAGTTCGGAAAACTGGCGGCGTCCGGCCGAGGAAGTCTCGGCGCTCATGGGTTTGTTTTTGCAATACCTCGAGAGCGAAGTCGCCGAGATGAAAGCTGCGGGCATTCGTTTGCGCGTGATTGGCGACCGCAGTGCGTTTGCGCCTTTGCTGCAGTCGCGCATCGACCAAGCCGAGCAAGACACAGCGCTCAACGACCGGTTGCACCTGACCATCGCCGCCAACTACGGTGGCCAGTGGGACATCTTGAATGCAGCACGCGCTTGGCAAATGGCGCACCCCGAGAAAACGCTGCAAGACATGGACGATCAAGCCTTGGCCGCGCACCTGAGCACCGCTGGTTTGCCCGACCCCGAATTGCTCATCCGCACCGGCGGCGAGTCACGCATCAGCAATTTTTTGCTTTGGCAAACCGCTTACACCGAGTTGTATTTCACCGACTTGCATTGGCCCGATTTCAATGCCGCTGCCTTGCAACAAGCCATCGCCTCCTACGGCAAACGGGTGCGTCGCTTTGGCCAAACCGATGAGCAGGTGCTCAGCCACAACACCACAGATAACAACCCTGTCGCTCAGCCCACTTTCAAGATCAGCTAATATTCGTCCGTTCAACGTAGACATTACTTTCAAACGTTTCCTGCTCACTTTGACAGGCGTTTTCCAAATACCTTCCTAGCTTTTTAATGATGAAAAACGACACCCGCACACCCCATCCTCGCAAAGAGAATGCGCCTGCCCGCGCTGGCCGCTGCATCGCATTGATTGACAGCAATTACATGGCTTGGTTGGTTCGCCAGTCCCCTGAAGCCAATGCCGAACCCGAAAATTACAACCGCGCCGCCTTGCTGCCCACCTTGGCCCATGCCTTGAAGCAAGCCGGTTTGAATGTCGATGTGCAACGCGTTTATTGGTACACCGACACACCAGACAACCAATTCCCGCAAGACCAAATCGTGCGCCACTTGGACGTGACCAGCGGCGAGCCCAGCGATGTGGTGTTGCAAGCCCTGTCCTCGGACATCAGCCGCTTGGCCGAACGCCATGCCTGCGAGCACCTGCTGGTGGCCAGCGACGACGACCGATTGACCAACGTGATTGATGAAGCCCAGTTGCACGGTTTGAATGTGTATTTGCTGGCCGATGAATCCGCCCGGCACATGGACCAGTTGGTGAATGAAGATCCGGCTTGGTGCCGTTTGCTTGGACAAGCCGACCGCCGTGTGCTGTTGTTGCCCCAAGCCGCACGTGAAGTCAACACCCCACCGCGTGCTGCTGCCGCACCTTCGCAAGACCCTGAAGTGGTGCGTGTGAAATTGCAAGAAGTGGTTGACGCTTGGTGGGACGACGAGCCCGAAGACCTGCGCGAAGACCTGCGCGACGAATTGCGTGGCAGCCAAGGCTTGCCGCAAGAAGTGGACCGCCACATGCTGCTGCGTGTGCGCCGCGCACTCGATCGACCCTTGAGTTTCCCCGAGAAAAAAATGCTGCGCGAAATGGTGCGTGGCCGCGTTTTGGGCGTGTCTGAGGAAGGCATGCCTGTATGACCATCCTAGTGACGGGCGGCGCTGGCTTCATTGGCAGCAACTTCGTTCACCACTGGTTGGCCTCGGCCAACGAAGCCGTGGTCAATTTGGACAAGCTCACCTATGCGGGCAACTTAGCCAATTTAGCCAGCCTGCAAAACAATCCGCGCCATGTGTTTGTGCAAGGCGATATTGGCGACACCACGCTCTTGCCTCAACTGCTGGCGCAACACCAACCCCGCGCCGTGGTGCATTTCGCCGCCGAGTCGCATGTGGACCGATCCATTCACGGCCCCATGGATTTCATCCAAACCAATGTGGTGGGCACGTTTCATTTGCTGGAATCAGTTCGCGCCTATTGGGCCACGCTGGCCGCTGAACAACAAACCGCGTTTCGTTTTTTGCATGTCAGCACCGACGAGGTGTATGGCAGCTTGGTGGCCCCCGACGCCCCGGCCTTTGCCGAAACCCATGCCTACGAGCCCAACAGCCCTTACAGCGCTTCCAAAGCCGCCTCCGACCACTTGGTGCGGGCCTGGCACCACACCTATGGCCTGCCCGTCCTCACTACCAATTGCAGCAACAACTATGGCCCCTACCACTTCCCCGAAAAACTCATCCCGCTGGTGATCCACAACGCCTTGGCGGGCAAGCCCTTGCCGATTTATGGCGACGGCATGCAGGTGCGCGATTGGCTCTATGTGCAAGACCATTGCAGCGCCATTCAGCGGGTGTTGCAAGCCGGTCGCTTGGGCGAAACCTACAACGTCGGTGGTTGGAATGAAAAGCCCAACATCGAGGTGGTGCGCACCTTGTGCAGCTTGCTCGACGAGATGCAACCACGTGCTGACGGCCAAAGCTATGCCACGCAAATCACTTATGTGAAAGACCGCGCAGGCCATGACCGCCGCTATGCGATTGACGCGCGAAAGATTGAGCAAGAACTCGGCTGGCGCCCGCAAGAAACTTTTGAAACCGGTTTGCGCAAAACCGTGGCTTGGTACTTGGCCAACGCCGATTGGGTGGCCAACGTCACCAGTGGCCAATACCGCCAATGGGTTGGCAAGCAGTATGGCGCTTGACGGCGTTTTGTTGTTCGGCGCTGCCGGACAACTTGGCCATGAACTCGCCTCTCGCTTGCATGTTTTGGGGCCCGTCACCGCGCTCACCCGCCAAGACATCGACCTGAGCAACGCAGCCGCACTTCGCAGCCTGCTGCAAGCCCAGCGGCCCGCCGTGATCGTCAATGCCGCCGCTTACACCGCTGTGGACAAAGCCGAGCAAGAACCGGCGCTGGCGCAGGCCATCAATGTCACGGCACCATCGGTGATGGCTGAAGAGGCTGCCAGCAGTGGGGCGGTTTTGGTGCATTACTCGACCGACTATGTGTTCAACGGCCAGGCCACGCGGCCCTACCTTGAAACTGACCCAACCGACCCGCAGTCGGTTTATGGCCGAACCAAACGCGATGGCGAGCAGGCGGTGATCCAAAGCGGAGCCCGGTATGTGCTGTTGCGCAGCTCTTGGGTGGTCGGGGCGCACGGCCAGAATTTTTTGAAAACCATGCTGCGTCTGGCGCAAGAACGCGACAGCCTGCGGGTCGTGGCCGACCAGGTCGGCGTGCCCACCTCGTCCGCCTGGATGGCCGAGACCACGGTCTTGGCCTTGCAACAAGGCTTGAACGGCCTGTTTCACCTGACGCCTGCCGGTCAAACCAACTGGCATGCCTATGCCCAATACGTGTTGCAGCAAGCCCAAAGCTTGGGCTGGACCCTGAAAGCCACGCCCGAGCAAGTGCAGGCCATCACCACCGCCGACTATCCGCTGCCCGCGCCGCGCCCAGCCTATTCCATGCTGGAGAGCAGCCTGTTGGCCAAGGCTTTGAATCTCGAGCTGCCGCCCTGGCAGGCGGGCGTGGACAGCGTTCTGCGGGTATTGCGGGCAGATTGATAATCCCCACCAATCCCATCAATGCCTTCGGGCGACAGCACATGACGACACATCGAAAAGGTATTTTGTTGGCCGGTGGCTCAGGCACCCGGCTCTACCCCCTCACCTTGGCGGTCAGCAAGCAGCTGATGCCGATTTACGACAAGCCGCTGGTCTATTACCCCCTCACCACCTTGATGCTCAGCGGCATCCGGGACGTGTTGATCATTTCCACCCCGCAAGACACGCCGCGTTTTGCCGATTTGTTGGGCGACGGCTCGCAATGGGGCATGTCGATCCGCTATGCGGTGCAACCCTCACCCGATGGCCTGGCCCAAGCCTTGATCATTGGCCGCGACTTTGTGAACAACCAACCCAGCGCCTTGGTGCTGGGAGACAATATTTTTTACGGCCACGACCTGGTCAAACAGCTCGAAGCCTCCAACACCCGCCAAGACGGTGCCACGGTGTTCGCCTACCACGTGACCGACCCCGAGCGCTATGGCGTGGTCACCTTCGATGCCCAGCGCAAAGCGGTTCATATTGAAGAAAAACCGAAAAAACCGCAGTCCAATTACGCGGTTACGGGCCTCTATTTTTATGACAAGCAAGTCTGCGATATTGCCGCCGATATTCAACCTTCCGCCCGGGGTGAATTGGAAATCACCGATGTCAATAAACGTTATTTAGAACAAGGCCAATTGAATGTGGAAACCATGGGCCGGGGTTATGCCTGGCTCGATGCCGGTACCCACGACGGTTTGATGGAAGCCGCCACCTTCATTGCCACGCTGCAAAAACGCCAGGGGTTGATGGTGGCCTGCCCGGAAGAAATTGCCTATTCACAAGGCTGGATCGACGGTGAAGCCTTGCTGCGCTTGGCTTCTCCCCTGCAAAAGACCCATTACGGCCAATACCTCATGAAATTGCTGGATTAACATGCCCTATACCGTTGAGAAAACTGATTTAAATGAGGTGTTATTGCTGGCACCCAAGGTATTTTCTGATTCCCGTGGATTTTTCTTTGAAAGTTTCAATCAAAGAGATTTTGAGCAATGCACTGGTTTAAATATCAAATTTGTACAAGATAACCACAGTTTGTCCGCCCATGGCGTGCTGCGCGGTCTGCATTTTCAAAAGCAATTTCCGCAAGGCAAATTGATTCGGGTGGTGCGCGGTGAGATATTCGATGTGGCGGTGGATATTCGCCCACAATCGCCTCAATATGGGCAGTGGACCGCCACCCGCTTAGACAGCGTCAAGCACCACCAGCTCTGGATTCCGGGCGGTTTTGCCCATGGGTTTTTGGTGCTGAGTGAGCAGGCCGAGGTGATTTATAAAACCACCGATTATTGGGTGGCCAGCGATGAAGACGCGATTATGTGGAATGACCCCGATTTGGGGATTGAATGGCCCTTGGATTTGATTCAAGGGCCGCCGCAGCTGTCGGGTAAAGACGCTGCGGCGCGGGCTTTCAAGCTCCAAGCTTGAATTAAGCCGTTGCTTTGATCTCAGCGCTGGCCAAATTGCCAGCGGTTTGCAAGGCTTGCACCCACAGCGGTGTGCGGCCACGCCCGGTCCAGGTTTGATTCGCATCAGCCGGATTGCGGTATTTGGGCGCGACTTTTTTACCAGCGGTGGCCCGCTTGGCTTTGGCGGGTTTGCTGCCTGCAGCCTTGCTGGTCTTGGCTTTGCCCTTGACGCCCATGGCGGCGCTGATTTGCGCGGCGCTCAAGCCGGCTTTTTCAGCCAATTGAACGATTTGCGCCAAGGTTTTATCGTGGTTGCGCGACATCAAACGCTGCTCTTCTTTTTCCAGCTTGAGTTTGGCAGCGCGGATTTTTTCTAATTGGGCAGTTGCGGTTAAACGAGACATATTATTTCTCCAGGTGGTTAATATTCAACTCTTATTATCTCTGATATTTAAATAATTGAAATGGCCTATTTAGAAGCATGTCCATTGATTGCCAAATTGAATATCTTTCAACTTCTATCGCCATCCCCCGCATAAACCCATCCCGCAAAGCCTTGCACTCGGCATGGCATGGGGCACAATGCAAGCACACATTCACTTCACGTCCATGAACACCCCAGTAGCTCCCACCATTGCCAACAGCGACAAGGCCGAGATCCTGGCGCAGGCGCTGCCCTACATCCGCAAATTCCACGGCAAAACCTTGGTCATCAAATACGGCGGCAACGCCATGACCGACCCGGCCTTGCAAGCCGATTTCGCCGAAGACGTGGTGCTGCTGAAGCTGGTGGGCATGAATCCGGTGGTGGTGCACGGCGGCGGCCCGCAAATTGAAAACGCCTTGCAGCGTTTGGGCAAGAAAGGCGAGTTCATCCAAGGCGTGCGCGTGACCGACGCCGAAACCATGGAAGTCGTCGAGTGGGTGCTGGCCGGTGAGGTGCAGCAAGACATCGTTGGTTTGATCAACCAAGCCGGTGGCAAAGCGGTGGGCCTGACAGGGCGAGACGGCGGCATGATCCGCGCCACCAAACTCAAGATGCTGGACAACCAAGACCCCAGCATCGAGCACGATGTCGGCCAGGTCGGCGACATCCAAAGCATCGATCCCAGCGTGGTGAAGGCCTTGCAAGACGACGCCTTCATCCCGGTCATCAGCCCCATCGGTTTTGGCGAGAACAACGAGAGCTACAACATCAACGCCGATGTGGTGGCGGCCAAACTGGCCACGGTCCTCAAAGCCGAAAAGCTGGTGCTGCTGACCAACACCGCGGGCGTGCTCGACAAAGCAGGCACATTGCTCACCAACCTGAGCGCTCGCCAAATTGACGGCTTGTTCGCCGACGGCACCATCAGCGGCGGCATGCTGCCCAAAATCAGCGGCGCCTTGGATGCCGCCAAAAGCGGCGTCAACTCGGTGCACATCATCGATGGCCGGGTGCCCCACGCCTTGCTGCTGGAAATCCTGACCGACCAAGCCTTTGGCACCATGATCCGTTCGCACTGACCCAGGAGACGCTCCCATGGCCGACGACACCACTACGCCCGCCGCTGAAACCACGGTGCGCAAGCGCCCCAAACCGGGCGAGCGCCGGATTCAAATCTTGCAGGCTTTGGCGGCCATGCTCGAGTTGCCTGGTGCCGAGCGGGTGACCACAGCGGCCTTGGCAGCGCGCTTGCAGGTGAGCGAAGCTGCGCTGTACCGGCATTTCGCCAGCAAGGCGCAAATGTTCGAAGGCCTGATCGAGTTCATCGAAACCAGCGTCTTCAGCTTGCTCAACCAAATCACCGATGGCCCGCATCCGCCGCTGGACAAGGCGCGGCGCATGATCACCGTGCTCTTGCAATTCGCCGAGCGCAACCCCGGCATGGCGCGTGTCATGGTGGGTGACGCTTTGGTGTTTGAAAACGACCGCTTGCACCAGCGCATGAATTTGTTTTTTGACAAGGTGGAGGCCAGCTTGCGCCAAGTGTTGCGCGACGCTGCAGCGTCGCAGTCTTCGGCCACGCCCACCGTGGACGCCCAAGTGCAGGCCTCGTTGTGGGTGTCCTTCGTGGTGGGGCGCTTGCAGCGCTTTGCCCGCTCGGGCTACAGGCGTTCACCCCTGGAGCATTTGGACGCCAGCTTGGCCCTGCTCACATGACCGCGCCAACCTGCCAAGGCACAAACTCGTTCTGTCCATAGCCGTAAAGCTCGCTCTTGCTGGACGCGCCTGAAGCGCAAGACACGATGCGCTGAAAAATCTCCTCGCCCTTGGCTTGCACTGTGCTGCCACCATCCACCACGTCGCCGCAGTTGATGTCAATGTCAGCGCTTTGGCGCTGCCACAAGGCGCTGTTGGTAGCGAGCTTGAGGGACGGTGAGGGCGCACAACCATAGGCCGAGCCGCGACCCGTGGTGAAGCAAATGATGTTGGCCCCGCCCGCCACCTGCCCTGTGGCGCTGACCGGGTCGTAGCCCGGGGTGTCCATGTAGACCAAGCCATGCGCCGTGACTTTCTCGGCGTACTCATACACCGCTTGCAAATTGCTGGTGCCTGCTTTGGCCACCGCGCCCAAGGATTTTTCCAAGATGGTGGTGAGGCCACCGGCCTTGTTGCCGGGCGAGGGGTTGTTGTTCATCTCGCCGCCGTTGATGGCGGTGTAGT
>CALBEV010000049.1 GCA_937891045.1 uncultured Burkholderiales bacterium
GATGAGCAAGTCCGAAGGCAACGTGCTCGACCCGGTCGACCTGATTGACGGCATCACCCTGGAGCCTTTGCTCGACAAACGCACCCAAGGCCTGCGCAAGCCCGAGACCGCTCCCAAGGTGCGCAAGCAAACCGAAAAAGAATTCCCCGAAGGCATTCCGGCCTACGGTGCCGACGCGCTGCGTTTCACCTTCGCCGCGCTCGCGTCTTTGGGCCGCAGCATCAACTTCGACTCCAAGCGCTGCGAGGGCTACCGCAACTTTTGCAACAAGCTGTGGAACGCCACCCGCTTTGTGCTGATGAACTGCGAGGCCCAAGACTGCGGCTTGAAAAAGCACACCAAAGCCGAATGCCAACCCGGTGGCCCGGCGCACGGCTACATGAACTTCAGCCAAGCCGACCGCTGGATCAACTCTCAGCTGCAACGCGTCGAAGCCGACGTGGCCAAAGGCTTTGCCGAGTACCGCCTGGACAACGTGGCCAACACGATCTATGACTTTGTGTGGAACGAGTTTTGCGACTGGTACCTCGAAATCGCCAAGGTGCAAATCAACACCGGCAACGAGGCGCAGCAACGCGCCACCCGTCGCACCCTGATACGCACCCTCGAGACCATCATGCGTTTGGCGCACCCCATCATTCCTTTTATCACCGAAGAACTTTGGCAAAAAGTGTCGGTGGTCGCGGGTCTTCCGGGTGAATCGGTCAGCATCGCCGCCTACCCCGTGAGCCAACCCGATCGCATCGACACAGTGGCCGAAGCCCATGTGACCAAGCTCAAAACCCTGGTGAACGCCTGCCGCAACTTGCGCGGTGAGATGAACGTCTCGCCCGCCACCCGCATGCCCATGTACGTGCTGGGCGACACCGCCTTCATGCAAAGCGTGGCGCCCGTGTTGCAGTCACTGGCCAAACTGAGCGAAGTCAAGGTTTTTGAGACCGAAGCCGAATGGATCGCTGCCGCACAAGCCGCGCCCGTGGCGGTGGTGGGCGAAGCGCGCCTGTGCCTGTTCATCGAAGTCGATGCGGCGGCAGAAAAAATTCGCCTGGCCAAGGAAGCCGCTCGCCTGGAAGGCGAAATCACCAAGGCCAACGCCAAGCTCAGCAACGAGGCCTTTGTGTCCAAAGCGCCGCAAGCGGTGCTCGACGAAACCAAGAAACGCGTTGCCGATTTCAGTGACACGTTGGATAAAATCCGCCAGCAACTGCAACGCCTAGGCTAAAACACTGCGTAGACAAGGAATCGACCATGAGCCACAACGTCATCCGCAAAGCCGTGTTCCCCGTCGCGGGCCTTGGCACCCGTTTTTTGCCGGCCACCAAAGCTGCCCCCAAAGAGATGCTGCCGGTGGTGGACAAGCCACTGATCCAGTACGCGGTGGAAGAGGCGTATGCGGCAGGTGTGCGGCATATGATTTTTGTCACGGGTCGCAGCAAGCGGGCCATCGAAGACCATTTCGACACCGCTTACGAGCTCGAGAGCGAACTCGAAGCCGCGCACAAGGACGAATTGCTGGCCTTGGTGCGCTCGGTGCAACCCGACGACATGGTCTGCGCCTACGTGCGCCAAAAACGCATGCTGGGTCTGGGCCACGCCGTGCTGTGCGCCGAACCCCTGGTCGGCAATGAGCCTTTTGCCGTGCTGCTGGCCGACGATTTGATGGTCAACCAGGGGCCGTCCATCTTGTCCCAAATGGTTGACGCTTACACCAAGCAAGGCCGCTCGGTGCTGGCGGTGCAAGAGGTGCCGCTCGACCAAGTCAAACGCTACGGCATCGTGGCCGGAGAACCAGCGGGTCGGCAGCTCATTCGTGTCGAGCAAATTGTGGAAAAACCCAGCCCGGACAAAGCGCCTTCGCGCATGGGCGTGGCAGGTCGCTACATTTTGACGCCGGGCATTTTTGACGAGATCCGCAACCAGCCCACAGGCGTGGGCGGCGAGATCCAGCTCACCGATGCCATCGCCCGCCTGATGCAGCGCGAAGCCGTTTACGCCTTTCAATACCAGGGCAAGCGCTACGACTGCGGCAGCAAGGAAGGCTTTCTGGAAGCCACGGTGGAGCTGGCTTTGCAGCACCCGCAGGTGGGTGCATCGTTTCACGAGTACCTCAAGGGCTTGAACCTTTAAGGCTCAACGGACTCTTCTCAGCGGCGTTTAAGTGCAAACACAAACGCCGTTTCCGTTTTTTCCTGCATCAACAAGTCGTTGCCGGTCTGCCGGGCAAAGGCCTCAAAGTCACGCCAAGCGCCCGGGTCAGTCGCCGTCACTTTGAGCACCTGACCGCTGCTCATCTCGTTCAGGGCCTTCTTGGCCTTCAAAATGGGCAAAGGGCAATTCAGGCCGCTGGTGTCTATTTCTTTGTCGATGTGCATCATGTGTCCTGATTCGCTTCCTGGCTCTGCGCGGCACGCTCTTCCCAGGTCATGAATTTCGGCTCAATGCCGATGGTCCGCAGCCAGTCGCCCAAGGCGTAACCTGTTCCCGCAGGCCAGCAAATCAAATCCTTGAAGTCGAACATCTTGTACTCGGCCAGCTCGGGCGACAAACGCACCTCGCCTTCGGCCACCGCATGGTAGGCAATGATCACCTGGTTCATGCGCTGGAAGTCGTACACACCGATCAACTTGAGGGCTGACACCTTCAGGTTGGTTTCTTCGGCAATCTCACGCGTGATGCCTTCTTCGGGCGTTTCGCCCGCCTCCATGAAGCCGGTGATCAGCGCAAAACGCCGCCCAGGCCAGGCGGCATTGCGGGCCAGCAGAATCTGATCGCCCACTTGCACAATGCCCCCCAGCACCGGCGTCGGGTTGTTCCAGTGGGTGAAGTCACAAGCGGTGCAACGCAGGCGCATGGTTTCGCCACTGTCTTCCATTTGCGAGAGCCAAGCCAAAGGCGCGGCACATTGAGGGCAAAAACGGTATTCAGCCATTTAAACAACTCCGATTAGGCGGGGAAAACGCCCGTAGACAAATAACGGTCACCGCGATCGCAGACGATGAAGACGATGGTGGCGTTTTGCGCCGTCTTGGCCACCTGCTGGGCCACCCAGCAAGCACCTGCTGCAGAGATGCCCGCAAAAATGCCTTCGCTGCGAGCCATCTGGCGGCAGGTCTCTTCGGCATCGTTTTGGCTCACGTAAATCAGCTCGTCCACATGGCTGGGATCGTAAATTTTGGGCAGGTATTCTTGCGGCCATTTGCGGATGCCGGGAATGCGCGAGCCTTCGCTCGGCTGTGCGCCAATGATGCGGATGGCCGGGTTCTTTTCTTTCAGGTAGCGCGAGACGCCCGTGATGGTGCCCGTGGTGCCCATGGCGCTGACAAAGTGGGTGACCTTGCCGCCGGTCTGCTCCCAGATCTCCGGGCCGGTGGTTTCGTAATGGATGCGCGGGTTGTCGGCGTTGGCAAACTGATCCAGGATGCGTCCCTTGGCCTGCGCTGCCATGTTGTCGGCCAAGTCACGGGCGTACTCCATGCCGCCGCTCTTGGGCGTGAGGATCAACTCGGCCCCAAACGCCTTCATGGTCTGGGCTCGCTCAATCGACAGGTCCTCGGGCATGATCAAAATCATGCGGTAACCCTTAATGGCCGCAGCCATGGCCAGCGCAATGCCGGTGTTGCCCGATGTGGCCTCGATCAAGGTGTCGCCCGGCTTGATCTCGCCGCGCTCTTCGGCCCGGCGGATCATCGACAAAGCGGGGCGATCCTTCACGGAGCCCGCCGGGTTGTTGCCCTCGAGCTTGCCCAAAATCACATTGCCACGCGCAGCGCAGTCCGCTGCCCCCAAGCGCTGCAAAGCCACCACAGGTGTTTTGCCGATCGCGTCTTCGATGGTTGGATAAATCATAGATGTACTTTGCCATAACTTGAACGCCCCTGATGGCAGTGAGCTTGGCTCAAACCACGGTATAAACCCGCCTGCCAGCTGCTGAGCTTGGCTGCCATGGGGCCCTGCTCCGTTTCGGTGCGTACAGGCATGGGCGCCAACTGCACTGCCCCTGCGCACAAGGAGATCTTTTAACCACCCGCCCCAAGAAATCCCAAAATGGCGTCAAAAATATGCCATAATTTGCGTCTTCACGAATACCGCCCGGGTGGTGAAATTGGTAGACGCAGGGGACTCAAAATCCCCCGCCGCAAGGCGTGCCGGTTCGAGTCCGGCCCCGGGCACCAGACAAAAGCCGCAAGTTCAACGAACTTGCGGCTTTTTTCTTGGCTGTTCACGCATTCATTGCAGCATTAATCGATCCCCGCACTCCAGCGGTCATTCCAGTTGCGCTCAATCTGCCGGCGGTCGCGCTTGGTGGGACGGCCTTGCTCGATGCTGAGCGCTGGCTCGCGGGCCAGGCGGTGTTGCTCGGCGGCTTTTTGGCGGGCCTCGATGCTTTCTGGCGTTTCCAAATACAGCAACTGCGCCACTGGTGCCGGGCCGCGAACACCGCTCAGCCCCTGCACCACGACCGTGCGCTCCACAGCGCCTTGGCGCAGACGCACGGTGTCGCCGGGTTTGATTTCTTTGGACGGCTTGGCGTCTTGGCCATTGACCTGCACACGACTCTTGCCTATCTCGTCGCTGGCTAGGCTGCGGGTTTTGTAAAAACGTGCCGCCCACAGCCATTTGTCGATGCGCAAGGAAGTCATCGCGCGCCCGAAAACAAAGCGCCTTGCGGGCTCAAGCCGTCGCGCACATGAGGATAACGCAGCTTGAGCCGCAGTTCCTGCTTCATGCGTGTGTTGTCCAATCGTCGGGACTCTCTCATGAAGCTCAGCAGCATCAAGGGCAAGGCTGAGCTGGCTTGGTCACGCGGCAGGCGGGGCGGTTTGGGCAGGCCAAACAGGCTGGCAGCCAAGTCAAAGTAGTCGCCCATTTTCAGATCGGTGTCGTCGGTGACGTTGACCACACGCTGGGGTTTCCCGCGCCACAGCGCTGCCGCACAAGCGCGCGCCAGGTCGTTGGCGTGGATGTGGTTGGTGTACACATCGTCTTTGGCCGCCAGCACTGGCGTGCCTTTGAGCAAGCGTTCGCGGGGCGTGCCGCCTTCGCGGTCGGGGGCGTAAATGCCGGGAATGCGCAACACGCTCACCCGCACGCCACTGCGCCCCAAAAACCGCATCAGGTTTTCCGCATCCACACGTCGCTGGGCGCGGGGTGTGTGCGG
>CALBEV010000050.1 GCA_937891045.1 uncultured Burkholderiales bacterium
CATAAAAAACTATATTTTACGGTGCTTTCAAGGATTAATGTGATCCCCGCCAGCCTACAAAATCGGTGCTGAGCTCCAGCTCCAAGACTTGGGCAAACAGAGCAAGTTTTAAAACGGTGTTCAGCGCGTCTGCAAAACCCCATAGACCCCTTGACGAAACTTGGCTATCACCGAGTGGCCGGCACGCCCGTCAAATAAGCATGCAACTCAACGGCGTTTAAGGGGCCAGAGACGATCTGAATAGAAGAGCTGGCACTTGAGGGCATTTCAGATACAAAGTCTTTTCTCCATTGATCAAACTGACAGACAAAAGGTGCGCAGGCAGGTCAAGCGGTCATCAGGCCGCACCTTAAACGCCGTAGCGGTCTCGGTAAGCTTGCACACGGCTGTGGTGCACCAAAAGCGCTGGTGTGCTTTGAGATGACAAAAACGCCAAAAGGTCAGACAACTGGGCAATGGTGCAGACCTGCATGCCCAAAGTGTTGCGCACATACTGAACAGCGCTGTGCGAGACGTCTTGCACCGATCCGTCAGGCTGCTTTTCGGTGGCCATTTCTTGGCGGTCCAGGGCAATGGCGATCGCGTGCGGCGTGGCTCCGGCAGCCTGAATCAGCGCAATCGACTCGCGGGCAGCTGTCCCAGCGCTCATCACATCGTCCACGATGAGCACCCGGCCCTGCAGAGGTGCGCCCACCAAACTGCCGCCTTCGCCATGGTCTTTGGCTTCTTTGCGGTTGTAGGCAAAGGGCACGTTTTTGCCCAAGCGCGCCAACTCAATGGCCACGGCCGCGCCCAGTGGGATGCCCTTGTAGGCGGGACCAAAAATCATGTCGAATTCGATGCCGCTGGCCAGCAAGGCTTTTGCATAGAATTGCGCCAATCGGCTCAACTTGGCGCCATCGTCAAACAACCCGGCGTTGAAGAAATAAGGGCTCATGCGTCCCGCTTTGGTCTTGAATTCGCCAAAGCCCAGCACGCCCGAGTCGACTGCAAATTGCACAAATTCTTGAGCGAGCGCCTGCATGCCGGCGCTGCTTGCCTGTCCTGTCACCATGGGGAAATCCTTGTTCAAACTCACCAGCCTTAACCTCAACGGTATCCGCTCCGCCACGACCAAAGGGGTCGAAGCCTGGCTGATGCAAGAGAAACCCGATTGTATTTGCGTGCAGGAAGTCAAAGCCCAGGCGGCCGATGTGGCGGGCAAGTTTGAAGCGCTGGCAGGCATGCAAGGCCATTTCCAGTTTGCAGAGAAAAAAGGCTACTCGGGTGTGGGTGTCTACACCCAACACGAGCCCAGCGACGTGGTGGTTGGGTTTGACGGTGGCGAGTTTGACGCCGAGGGCCGCTATGTGGAGCTGCGTTTTGACACCCCAACCCGCAAGCTGTCCATCATCAGCAGCTATTTTCCCAGTGGTTCATCTGGACCCGAAAGGCAAGAGGCCAAATACCGCTTTCTGGACAAGATGTACCCTCACCTCATGGCGCTCAAGGGCGAACGAGAGTTTGTGCTGTGTGGCGATGTGAACATCGCCCACCAACTAGCCGACCTGAAAAACTGGCGCAGCAACCAAAAGAACAGCGGTTTTTTACCCCAAGAACGTGAGTGGATGACCCGCCTCACCCAAGAGGGCGGCGTGGTGGATGTTTACCGCCGCTTGCAGCCTGATGCCACCGACGCTTGCTACACCTGGTGGAGCAATCGCGGTCAGGCCTATGCCAAAAACGTGGGCTGGCGGCTGGATTACCACTTGGCGACAGCTGCCGTGGCCGACAAAGCCCGCACTGAGCACATCTACAAGGGCGAGAAATTTTCAGACCACGCGCCGATCACGGTCGAATACGACTTGGACCTCTGAGCGACCCCCGAAGGACATCCGCCCCTGCAGACCACTCAGCCCCGGGTGTAGGTCAGCATCCGCCCCTTGTACGCCTCGTGGCCGTCATGTGCGGGCAAGTCCAGCACCTGCTCGTGCAAGGCAAAACCCGCTCGCGCCATGTGCTTGTGAAAAGCCGCACGGTTGCCTCGGTTGGGGTCCACCACCCAGATTTCAGAGCGGGCGGCCGCATGGGCATCGATGAAGCTGGCCAGCGCGCCTTCGTCATCGCGCTCGTACAAAATGTCGCTGCCCACAATCAGGTCAAACAGCCCGATCACCGCCGCATCTTGCGCCTGCGTGAGCACCGGTAAACCGTCTTCACGCAAAGCCGCACGGCCCCATAAACCATGGCGGTAGGTGATCAGCGGCAGGCCATTCAGGCGAGTGTTTTCGTCCAAAAAAGCGTGTGCCAAAGGGTGGCAGTCACTGGCCGTGACCGTGGCCCCGCGCCGGTGCGCTACCAAACTGGCCAGACCCAGGCCACAGCCAATTTCCAAAATGCGCTCCCTCGACACGGGGCGCAGCGCCATGCGCTCGGCCATGCGCTGCCCTGAAGGCCAGAGCAAGCCGAACAATGGCCAAGTGGCCGAAGAAATGCCCAAATTCAGGGCCTCGTCGAGCGGGTCATGGAACTGGTTTTTGTCGAGCAGGGAGCGGATGAACAAGTCGTCCACGCCCACAACCGCAATGCTTTCCTGTTTGGTCAGGTAGCCGGGTGAAGAAGTGTGCAAAAAAGCAATCGTTGCAGCGCAAGTGCAAAAGACCAAAAGGCGCTGGCTGGGCTGAACTGTACACCTTCACCCACAAGGAAACTGGCCGCGTTTTGAAAGGTAAAACCTGACGTAGGGGGGGCGCAGAGTTGGCTCAGCGCATCGATTGTGTGCAGCAACGAACCGACAGAACTGGTTGTCCCCGGCATCCTCCAAAGCCTGTCTCTTTGATGCAAAGGACCCCAACGAAGGAATGCACATGCTCAAAAAAATATGGTCGCCTTGCTTGTTGTTGCTGGTGGCACAAACGGGCTGGGCCCAGACCTTGCCCAGCGCAGGTGGGCAGTTGCAGCAAGTGCCCACCGTCCCCAGCACCGCCAGTCCCTTGGCACCTGTCACGGTCAAACCCTTGCCCGTGATGCCCGAGACGCCTGCCGGAGCCACGGTGTTTCAAGTCGAGCGTTTGCAGCTGCGCGGGTCCAGCGTTTACACCGATGCAGTCCTCTGGCAAGTGGCGGGTTTTGAACCCGGTCATGCACAAAGTTTGCAGACGCTTCAAGCCATGGCGCAGCGCATTTCGCAGCACTATCGGCAAAACGGCTACCTTGTGGCCCGTGCCTACCTGCCCGCTCAAGAAATCCGGGACGGCGTGGTCACCATGGCCGTGCTGGAAGGGCAATACGGCCAAGTGACACTGAACAACAGCAGCCGCCTGGACAGCCAAGTGCCGCTGGATGTGCTGGCAGGTCTGAATGAAGGCGACGTGATCGCACTGGCGCCGCTGGAAGAGCGCTTGCTTTTGCTGTCGGATGTGCCGGGCGTGCAAGTGCGATCCACCCTGGTGCCCGGCGCCACTTTGGGTTTGTCGGATTTGGTGGTTCACGTCAAGCCCGAAGACCGCATCAGCGGCAGCGTAGACGCCGACAATGCGGGCAACCGATATACCGGCGAAAACCGCGTGGGTGCCACGGTGAACTGGAGCAACCCAGGCGGCAGGGGTGACTTGGCCAGCTTGCGTTTGCTCACCTCGGGGACGGGTTTGCGCTATGGGCGAGTGTCTTACCAAACCCCATGGGGCCGGGGCCGGGCAGGCATGGCCTACAGCGACCTGGCTTACCGCCTTGGTCACGAATTTGAAAGCCTGCAAGCGCATGGGCATGCGCGAATTGCCACCTTGTTTGGCAGTTACCCCTTGTTGCGTTCACGACAGAGCAATCTGCACCTGGGATGGACCCTGGAGGCCAAGAGGTTTCAAGACCGCCTGGATGCCGAGCCCTCGGTGACCGACAAGCGAGCGCAGGTGGCCGTGCTCAGTCTTTATGGAGACCGGCGAGACCGCTGGGGCGGCGGTGGTTTGAACACCTATTCGCTGGCTTGGTCTGCAGGCGCCATCGACATTCGCACACCCGCAGCGCGGCTGCGCGACGCCGAGACCGCCCGCAGCGACGGGCATTACAACAAGCTGGCGTTTGCTGTGTCGCGGGTGCAGGCTGTCCGTGAAGGCTTGACGGTGTATGCCGCCTTGAGTGGGCAGATGGCTTCGAAAAATCTGGACATCTCGGAAAAGATGGAACTGGGCGGCATGTATGGCGTGCGGGCCTACCCGGAAGGCGAGGCCTATGCCGACGAAGGTGTCCTCCTGACGCTGGAGGCGCGTCAGCAAGTGCCCTTGCCGGCCGGTGCGACAGGTCAGGTGCATCTGGCCGCGTTCATCGACGCTGGCACGGTCAAGCCCAACCACAAACCGTGGTTGGGCGCAGAGCCGCGTCGCCACTTGAGTGGTGCCGGACTGGGCGTGTACTGGACGCGGGCGCAAGACTTTTCGGTCAAGGCGTTTTATGCCCGCAAGCTCGGCAGCGAAGAGGCACTCTCCGCCCCGGACAAAGGTGGCCGCGTGTGGGTCCAGGCTGTCAAGTATTTCTGATACGGGGCCAACGCGACGCCGCCCGAACCCCATTTGCACATTGCGTGCCCAACTGATACCAAGGACTTTGTCATGAACCGAATTTACCGATCTATCTGGAGCCCTAGCGCCGGCACTTGCGTGGCTACTTCTGAATACGCATGTGCGAAAGGCCGATCTGCATCATCGCCAACGGCATCCAAGTCAACGCGCGATACAGCGCTTGGGGCAAGCGCCATGGGCTTGGGGCACTGTCGGCAGTTGTCGCTGGCCTTGATGCTGGCCTGGGGTGGCCTGGCGATGGCCACGCCCACCGGTGGGGTGGTCAGTGCTGGCAGTGCCAGCATTACCCAAGCACCTGGGCAGATGACCATCACGCAATCCACCCCGAATGTGGCGATCAACTGGCAAAGCTTTGGCATTGCAGCCGGTCAATCGGTGCAGTTTGTGCAGCCCGGCAGCGGTTCGGTGGCACTGAACCGGGTGATCGGTGCCGACCCCTCGGCTATTCTGGGCCGCATGTCGGCCAACGGGCAGGTGTTCTTGGTCAACCCGAATGGCATCTTGTTTGGGTCTGGTGCCTCGGTGAATGTAGGGGGGCTGGTGGCCTCGACCCTGAACATCACCGATGGCGATTTCATGGCTGGGCGCTACCAGTTCTCGGGCCCGAGCACGGCCGAGTTGGTCAACCAGGGGGCCCTGCAAGCGGCAGAAGGTGGTTATGTGGCCTTGCTCGGTGCCCGTGTGAACAACCAAGGCTCGGTGCAGGCGCCCAACGGCAGCGTGGCCTTGGCCGCAGGCGAGTCCATGACACTGGACCTGTTGGGCGAGCAGTTGTTGAACGTGCGCGTGGACCAAGGGGTGGCTGATGCCTTGCTGAGCAATGGCGGCCTGCTGCAAGCCGACGGCGGCCAGGTGCTCATGAGCACCCAGGCGGCGGGCAACTTGCTGGCCAATGCGGTGAACAACACCGGCGTGGTCCGGGCGCAGACGTTGGAAAACCGGCAAGGCACCATCGTTTTGCTGGGCAGCATGGACAACGGCACTGTGAGGCTCGGGGGCACGCTGGACGTGAGCGCCGGGCCTGGACAAAAGGCTGGTCGCGTGCTGGCCACAGGCCACCAAGTGGGCCTGTTCGATGCGCACATCTTGGCCTCGGGCGGCGAAGGCGGTGGCCAGGTCTTGATCGGTGGTGGTTACCAAGGCCGCGACCCGGCTGTGCCACATGCCCAAGCGGTGTACATGAGCGCGGGTGCCACCATCGAGGCCAATGCCCGCGAGCAGGGCGATGGCGGGCAGGTGGTGTTGTGGTCCGATGGCAGCACACGGGCGCTGGGCCAGGTGTCGGCGCGCGGGGGGGCAAAAGGTGGCGATGGCGGCTTGATCGAAACCTCTGGCCAATGGCTGGATGTGGCGGGGCTGCAGGTGGACACACGCGCACCGCTTGGGCAAATCGGCACCTGGCTGCTCGACCCGGCGGACATCACTATTTCTGGCGCGGCGACCACCGATGCCACGGCTACTGGTGGGGTGTTTGCACCGAACTCGGGGGTCAGTGCCGCTAACGTCAACGTGGCCGATTTGGTGACCGCTTTGAACGCCAGCAACGTCACGGTGAGCACCGAAAACACTGGCTTGAGCGGCTCGGGCTCGGGTGACATCACTCTCAGCGCAGCGCTGACCTGGTCAGCCGCCACCACGCTTACCATGAACGCTGAACGTGATGTGAATGTGAATCAAGCCATCACAGCCACCGGCACCGACAGCAGTTTGGCGTTGATCGCTGGGCGCCATGTGAATGTGGCGGCGGGTGCAGCCATCACCACGACCACAGGCCAACTGGGCTTCACCGCGGCACAAGACGTCAACATCAATGCTGCAACGACCATCACCACCGGCAACTTGCAAGCGGTGGCGGGTGGCAACGTGACCATCAGTGCTGCGTCTACGATCACGACAGGGAATATGGTGCTGCGGGCCGACAACGACGGCACCGGTCCCGGTGCAGCAGCAGGTACCGTGGCCATCACCTGCGGCAGCAACTGCTTGACCATCACCACAGGCCAGCTGAGCATCCGATTCAACCCGGTGAATTACGCCAGCACCAGCACCGAAGTGGTGGCCTACGATGCCAATTTGACGGGTGCTGGCACGCTCGATGCCAAAGCCTGGGTGTTTGGCAAGGGTGACAACAAGGTGTACGACGGCACCACTGCGGCCACGGTGAGCGGCTTGTTGCCCGATGTGACGGCCGTGCAGCCGCCGGTGGTCTTGGGGTCGGTCAGTCTGGCCAACTTTGACACCCAACATGTGGGCACGGACAAAGTCATCACGTATGCGTCTACTTTCTCAAATGCAGCCTACGATTTGTTTGCCGCAGCCGATGCCACTGCGGGCACCTACCAGACCCGAGCCGACATCACGGCGCAGGCACTGACCATCACCGAGCCAAACGCCATCAAGGCGTATGGGGCTACTTTTCAATCAGCAGGTTTCACGACTTCAGGGCTGGTGAACGGTGAGACAGTGGGCAGCGTGACCCTGGCCAGTGATGGGCAAGCAGCCACTGCCGGCGTGGCCGGTAGCCCCTATGCCATCGTCGCCAGCAACGCGACAGGCGGCACATTTAACGCTGCCAACTACACCATCAGTTACGTAAACGGTGCGTTGACGGTCACGCCCGCGCCCCTGACGATCACGGCGCAAGACGTGAGCAAGGTGTATGGCCAGGCCCCCACCTTGT
>CALBEV010000051.1 GCA_937891045.1 uncultured Burkholderiales bacterium
GGATCGGTTCGTGGATCACGCCCAGTGCCAGCAAGACATTGTTCACAATGCCTTGGTCGGCCAAGATGCCCTTCCACGCGTAAACGCGCAGCAAAAACGAGGTCCAAAAGGGCAGCTCACCATCATCAACAAAACCGGACGCCAAGCGGCTGAGGCGCGGGCCAGAAAATAGGCGAACGGGTAGCCTAAAAACAGGCAAAAAACGGTGGTCCAAAAAGCGTACTTGAGGGACAGCAGGTAGGCGCCGATGTAGAGGGTGTCACCCCAATGCCCATCGCGATCCACAAAGAGACTGACGTAGTGGCTCAGTTTGAGGTTGAGCTTCCAGCCGCCCAGTTCGGTGTGGGTCAGTAGCGGTGCAAACGGGTTGAGTTGCTCGCCCATGTCGGTGACACTCAATCGCAGCAAAATCAAAAAAGGCGCGGCAAAAAAGACCCACAGCCACACCGTTGGAATGCCAACCACGGTGCGCCTTCCCAAGCGCAAGGGTTCCACCAAGCGCGACAAGAACTGGATCATGCGGTCAAGAGAACACCCGCTTGGGTGTCCCAAAAGCAATAGACCGAGTCACCCCAGACGATGTCGTCCTCGTGGTTGCGGCTGCGGTTCGATTGGGTCACCTTGACCACGCTGTCATCGGGCAGCTTCACAAGGTATGTGCTGTAACTGCCCATGTAGGCGATTTCACTCACCACGCCCGACACCGTGTTGGCGGAACCCGCCGAGCCAACATCGGGGGGGCGTTTGTCGATGAAGATTTTTTCGGGGCGAACCGCCAGTGACAAAGCCATGCCCTGCGGATGGGACGAGCCGTGCCCCAGGGTGAAGCGGCCTTGAGGCGTTTGGATTTCGGATTGGCTGGCATCGGCTCGGGTCAGGTGGCCGTCAAACAAATTGATGCTGCCAATGAAATCAGCCACAAAGCGGCAATTGGGGGCTTCGTAAATTTCGGTCGGGCTGCCCAGTTGCAAAATGCGGCCTTGGCTCATGACCGCAATGCGCGAGGCCATGGTCATGGACTCTTCTTGGTCGTGCGTGACCATGACGCACGTCACGCCAATGGATTCGATGATGTTGACCAACTCAAACTGTGTTTGTTCGCGCAGTTTCTTGTCGAGTGCGCCCAGGGGCTCATCCAGCAGCAGCAATTGGGGTTTGCGCGCCAAGCTGCGTGCCAATGCCACGCGCTGCTGCTGCCCACCCGACAGTTGATGGGGTTTACGGGCCGCAAACTTTTGCAGTTGCACCAACTCCAGCATGGCCTCTACCCGTTCGGCCATCGCGTCTTTGTCCATCCCCATGCGGCGCAGGCCAAAAGCAATGTTTTCCCAAACCGACAAGTGTGGAAACAAAGCATACGACTGGAACATCATGTTGATGGGCCGCTCGTAAGGGGGCAGCAAGCTGATGTCCTGCTCACCCAAAAAAATTTGACCCGAAGAAGGGGACTCGAAGCCGGCCAACATGCGCAGCAAGGTTGATTTGCCGCACCCAGAGCTGCCCAACAAGGCAAAGATCTCCCCTTTTGCGATGTCCAGCGAGACATCATCCACGGCCAGGACGTTGTCAAAACGCTTGCTCAGACTTCGGATGCTCAGAAAGCCAAGCGAGTCGGGCGGGGTGGTGCTCATGGAGGTGTCCTTCGGTTCAAGACTCAGGGCCGTGCACGCCACGGGCACGGCCTAGGGTTAACGGCCAACCAAGTGGTTGGGCGTCACTTGCCTTGTTTGAACGCGGTGTACACCGAGGTCAGGGACTCTCGGGCTGCGTTGGACAAGCTGGAGGGCGAGACCGCAAGTTGCAAGTTGGCTTCGTCCAAAAACACGCTCTTGTTTTGACCCACTTCTGGCGTGACTTGCGCCACGCTGGCTTTGTTGGCCGTGGGGTAGCTCAACTCGTTGGTCAAAGCGGCGGATACTTCTGGTTTCAAAAAGTAGTTGATGAACGCCATGGCGTTGTTGGGGTGCTTGGCATCTTTGGGCACGGCCAGATTGTCAAAGAACAACAAGCCGCCTGTTTTCGGCAGCAAGGCTTCTATCTCTTGGCCGCTTTGGTTTTCGATGGCACGGCTGCGCGCAATGTTGATGTCACCTGCCCAGCCCAATGCCACGCAGGCTTTGCCACCGGCCAAGTCATCGATCATGGTGCTGGAGAAAAGCCGGATGTCCTTGCGCACCTTGGCCAGCATTTCACCTGCCGCTTTGTGGTCGGCTGCGTCGGCCGAATAAGCATCCTTGCCGATGTAATGCAAGGCCGGTGGCATCACCTCGGTGGGGGAGTCCAGATAGGCGATGCCGCAAGACTTGAGCAGGCTGGTGTAGGTCGGGTTGAAGACCAGATCCCAGGCGTTGTCGGGCATGGGTGTGTTGCCCAGCGCTTTGCTGACTTTGGTCTTGTTGATGCCGACCGTGGTGAAGCTCCAGGCCCATGGCACCAGATGGGTGTTGCCGGGGTCAACTTTGTCGAGCTTGGCCATGATGGCCGGGTCCAAGTTGGTCAGATTTGGAATTTGCGTTTTGTCCAAAGGCCGCAGCAGGCCTGCTTCGATTTGCGATTTGGCAAATACCGCGCCGGGCACCACGATGTCATAACCCGAGCTGCCTGCGATCAGCTTGGCTTGCAAGGCTTCGTTGTTCTCGAATGTTTGGTAGTTGACCTTGATGCCACTTTCTTTTTCAAAGTCGGCGATCATGCCTTCGGCTATGTAGTCGGGCCAGTTGTAAATGTTCAACACCTTGTCTTCGGCGTTGCTGGTGCCCACTGCAGCCACAGGTGTCTGAGGAGACTCTTCCTTTTTGCCACAGGCGGCCAAGGTCAGTGCACACAAAGCGGTCAGTAAAAAACGTTTGTTCATGAACGTGAAAGCTCCATCAAGGTTGGGGATGTTGGCCAAAGCTGGGCCTACGCAAAATCGGCCTGCGCGCGATTGTATAAGAACGAACTTTTACTCGTTTTAACAGGGTATGTTCACAAACCTGACCAATGTTTACACCTTTGTGGCGGCCTGGCAGCGAGGTGTTTCTAGCAGAGCGCCCGGTTCAGTAAGGTCTTCGAATTACAATGGAGGGTTAAATTTTTCTCTCAGGAACCATCCCATGCCCATTTACGCTTACAAATGCGACGCCTGCGGCCATACCAAGGATGTTCTGCAAAAAATGAGCGACGCGCCCATGACCGACTGTCCGGCGTGTGGCGCGCCCAAATTCAGCAAGCAACTCACGGCGCCTGGTTTTCAACTCAAGGGCACGGGTTGGTATGCCACCGATTTCAAGGGTGGTGGCGCTTCCGCCGCTGCAGCCCCAGCGGCAGCCACGGCCGATGCGGTGGCCAGCCCAGCGCCGGCATCGGGAGGTGACAGCCCAGCTGCCCCCCCGGCCACGCCGACTGCAAGTGCTGGAGCTTGTGCAGCTTCCTGTGCCTGCCATTGATCGCTTTTGCGCACTGAATCCTACCGACTGCCCACTTCATGAAACAACGCAGCTTTAAACAGTATTTCATCACCGGCTTGCTGGTGTGGCTGCCCATGGGTATCACCGTTTGGGTGTTGACTTGGTTGGTAGGCCTGCTGGACGGGATCTTTTTAGCGGTCTTGCATGCCGCCGACACCTTGATTCCGGGCATGCATGCCTTGGCCGAGTATTTGCGAGGGGTACCCGGTCTGGGTGTGATTCTGGTGGCTTTGGTCATCTTCTTCACCGGGGTCTTTGTCGCCAACATGTTTGGCCAGTGGTGGTTGCGGCAGTGGGGCAAGTTGATCACCCGCATTCCGGTGGTTCGCACGATTTATACCAGTGTCAAGCAAGTGGCCGATACCTTGTTTTCGGGCACCGGCCATGCATTTTCTAAGGCCTTGTTGGTGCAATACCCGCGCCACGGTTCATGGACCATTGCATTTTTGACGGGTACGCCGGGGGGTGAGGTGGCCCGACATTTGACCCAGCCCATGGTCAGTGTGTACGTGCCAACCACACCCAACCCGACCTCTGGCTTCTTTTTGATGATGCCCAAGGCCGACGTGGTCGAGCTCGACATGAGCGTCGACGACGCCTTGAAATACATCATTTCCATGGGGGTCGTCGCGCCGGGTGGCCCTGACGCACTTCCCATGATCGATCGGGTGGCTGAGCCTACCTGATAGGTCCTGTTTTGACCTCATTGTCTGTCTTCAGAAAGTAACTTCACATGTCCATGCGTTCCCACTATTGCGGTCTGGTGACCGAAGCCCTGACCGGTCAAAACGTGAGCCTTTGCGGCTGGGTTAACCGCCGCCGTGACCACGGCGGCGTGATTTTCATCGATTTGCGCGACCGCGAAGGCTATGTGCAAGTGGTCTGCGACCCCGATCGCCCGGACATGTTCAAAGTGGCCGAAGACGTGCGCAACGAGTTTTGTGTGCAGATCAAAGGCGTGGTGCGTGCGCGTCCGGAGGGCACCACCAACGACAACATGAAAAGCGGCAAGATCGAGGTGCTGTGCCACGAACTGATCGTGCTCAACGCCTCGGTGACCCCCCCGTTCCAGATCGACGAAGACAACCTGTCTGAAACGACCCGCCTGACCCATCGCGTCTTGGACTTGCGCCGTCCCTACATGCAAAACAACCTGATGCTGCGCTACAAGGTGGCCATGGAGGTGCGCAAGTACTTGGATGAGAACGGTTTCATTGACATT